>JADFNO010000032.1 GCA_022563315.1 Planctomycetota bacterium
AAGGAAAAGCTCGGCATCCGCATCGAGGACAATATCCTTATCACCCGCGACGGCGCAAAGAACCTCTCAACCAAGATCCCCAAAACCATCGCTGCCGTCGAGAAGGCGATGAAGCGGTAGTCATTCGCGTTTATTGAGTCCTGTGCTCGTAATGTTCGCCGTGGCCAGTCGTACCAGCCGCGGATGCATATCTGCGGGCGCCCGCACATATTCATGTGCGGCTGGAAGCGATAGGCGTGGGTCAGGCTCGGTCGATCACGCCTCGTCGCCCCGGAAACGACTCCCGACCCCTTTTATGGTAATGCGAGGTGAAAGGTTGGCGGTGGGGCGGTGAGTGTGTGCTCAGAACGCCCAGCGGCTCGGGTTCGGGCAGGCGAACGGGCCAATTGAGTTCTTCGAGCGATTCGCTCGGAGTATCAAGCTCGTCGGTGAAATGGAGCGCCGTGGCTACTTCTCGTCTTGCGTATTCTCGGCGACAGCAACCTGTTCCTCCAGCCAGCGAATTCCGTCTCGAAGGTTCTGGTAGACATTCCCGCGCCAGCCGTGCCCACCTTGGTATGTGGTCAACTTGGTTTTCGCGCCTGCTGCACGCAACTGATCGCGCGCGGCTTCAGCGTGCGCAATCGGAATGAAATCCTGCGGGGAATGAAGAATGTAGAACGCAATATCGCTGACGTTCTCGATCGGCGGAAGCGTGTTCGGTTTGAACACAGACATCGCAACAAACGCCCCCGTTACACGAGTATCCGGCTGCAACGCCATCGCATAGGTCGCAGGCCCGCTTGAAGACCATGCCAGCATAAAGACGTGCCTCTTGTCGATGGCGTGCTCTTGGTCGATCTCGTCCAGAACTACATTGATGAACTGCTCGGTGCTGAAGTTCATGCTCTTGTGGGGATTCGTTGTAGTCGGCCAGACGTGCTCGCGCGCTTGCTGCGCATCCCACTCGGGAGCGACGAGCTGCGCAAGCAGGTATTCATCGGAAAGGACGTGCCGATAGATGCGCTTGATGAACGGGTGGGAATCAGGCGATCCGCTCCCGCCGGGGAGGACGAGCAGAACCTTGTAACCCTTCGGCGGCGCGGGCTGATCACCTCGGCCACCAATGAGGATGTATCGCTTGTAAGGATCATCTTGCGCACGGCGATCATCGGCCGGGATATCTGCAACATCGTCGGCGTCTATGAGCGGCCGTTCATGATTCAAAACACGCACGTTCTCGCTTGGCGGTTCTCCTTTTCGGGCGGCTGCAAGATTCGCGCCGCAAATCGCCACGGAAAGAACAACGACCAATCCAGCGCAGCAACGAAAGGATCGCAATGAGGTAGACATCTGATCTCTCCTTGGACCTACGTTCCTTCCAATATACGCTCCCCGAGCTATCGACGGGGGCATCGTATTGTGGGAAAGACCAAAAACACCCAAACGGTTTCGCGGGCGGGCAGGCGAACCACAAATGAACACAGCTGCAAATAAATAATCGCGAGGCGTGGTCACTTCAGTGACCAAGTCCTAGTCGGACTCAGATTCGTCCGCGCGCAGGTACCTATCAAACCACTCCAGATTGTGGTGCATCGCCTGGAGCGCCAGCTTCGGTTCACGAATCCCGTGCGGTTGACGCGGGTAGACGATCATCTTCGTCTGCACGTTCTGCCGTTTCAGCGCGTTATACAACTCATAGCCTTGTGAGATCGGCACGCGCCGGTCCTTCTCGCCATGTTGGATCAACGTGGGTGTGGTGACGCCTTTGACGTTGAACATCGCAGAGTGCTTGATGTAGGCATCGAGGTTTTCCCAGGATTCGCCGTGGAAATAGTCTGGCACGAAACTGGCGATGTCAGCCGTGCCGTTGAATGACATGAGATTGGTCACACCCGCTCCAACCGATGCGACTTTGAATCGGTTGGTTTGTGTGATGACCCATGAGGTCATGTATCCGCCGTAGCTCCAACCCATGATCCCCATACGATCAGCATCAGCCACGCCCAGGTCGATGACATGATCGACGCCGGCCATGATGTCCTGGTAATCACCGCCGCCCCAATCGTCATAATTGGCGTATCGGAATTGTTTCCCATATCCACTGGAACCGCGCGGATTGCAACGCAGCACCGCATAGCCGCGCGAAGCGAAGGTTGCGATCGGGTACGCGCCTCGGTTGGCGATGAAACGTTGTTGGAACACACCGGTCGGGCCGCCGTGGACGATCACGAGCAGTGGCACGCGCCGGCCATCTTCATAACCGGTTGGATAGGTGAGCAGGCCTTCAATATCGAGGCCGTCGCTGGACTTCCAGGTGATCGTTTCAGTTCGGCCGAGGGCAAGATCGGGAAGGTCCTGCACATCGCTGACTTGCACGGGAGAGAAATCGTTGATGGTGCTGACGAACGCTTCAGCTACGCGATCCGGCGCTTCGGACGTGAAACCAAGGTGTGTGCCGGTGCGATCCAATGTAATGCCCGTGATGAAACGGTCGCCTGTGTTGATCGTTTTCGCTTCGCGACCACTCGTTGGCAGAGCATAGACTCGGTTGCGCGTGCGATCGGATTCCACCGCGAACACCGCATCGCCAGCGGCGTTCCAGCCGAGGATTTGTGGCTGCTCATCAAACGTCATGGCAAGCGGATTGGGCTCACCACCAGTGCGTGCGATCACATGCACACGCCCGGTAAACGCCCACGTCGGCGGATCGTCGCTCGCTGAATAGGCGATCGATAGACCGTCCGGCGAAAACACTGGATCCGTTTCCGCAGCGCCCGTCGAGACAAGCGATCGCACCGATGCTGAACTCACTTGGACAATCGAAATGTCAGCTTTGGGCCAGTCATCGATCTTCGGCGTCGGCGTGTGCGTGAAGACAATTGCAGTTCCATCGGGGGCGAAGTCGAACATGCCACCGAAGAATCCACCGGTCACATGGAAGTTGCCTTCGGTGAGCAATCGCGTGGGGCGTTCGCCTTCTTCGTTCGGTTCAACCGGCATGATGTGCAGCCGCGCCATCTTCAAGTCTTCATCCACGGTGCGAGCGTCGCGTTTTTCCTTCTTCTCCTTTTCCTCCTCTTCGCTGGGCGGATCGGTCATGACAAAGGCAATGTGCGCACCGTCCGGCGACCACTGAAAACCGCTGATCCCGCCTTTGACATCGGTAAGCGGCTCCGCTTCTCCACCCTGGACGTTGATGCGGAAGATGTTGGATTTCTCGGCCCCGCGCTCTGAGAGAAAGGCGATCCAGTTTCCGTCCGGTGACCACTGCCCGCCGGAGCATGACTTCTCGCCGCGCGTCAGTTGATAACTGTTGGCGCCGTCCGTGTCCGCGACGTGAATGTGCGCGACCCATTCGCTGGTCTCCTCTTCCATGCGCGGAACGCTGACTTCATACAGCACACGAGTTCCATCCGGCGAAACGCAAACGTTCCTGATCCGCTTGACTTGCAGCGCCAACTCCGGTGTCCAGCCGGCGTCCTCGTCCTGCCAAGCAAAAGCATGCTGGCCGAGTGACACCACCACCGCGAAAATCAAATACAGGCCAAAGCGAGTCAATCGACGCATTTCTTTTTCCTCATTGCCCAAGGAGTGGTCGTTCTTATTCGTACAGAACAGCACATCTCTCTTTGCGGGCTTCGGTTCCATCATGGACGGCGAACGAAGCGCCGCCACGCATTGTGGCGCTGCCATACACACCATCTTTGCGAAGGGCGTAGAGTGTCGCGCCGAAGTTCGGCTGACCCTTGTCGTTCAGCAGATCATGGCGCTTGGTGTGATCGGCAATCCATTTCAGCACCTTCAAGCATGCCTCGGTGGGATGGTCGCCGTTGGCCATGTGTTGCACGATCTGGAACGAACCGCAGGATTGAATGAGCGATTCGCCGCGCCCGGTTGCGCCGGCTGACCCCACTTCATTTTGCACAAACATCCCAGCGCCGATGATCGGCGAGTCGCCCACGCGTCCGGGAATCTTGTAGCTCAATCCGCTGGTTGTCGTGCAAGCGCCGATATCGCCGTTGGCGTTAAGGGCTGAGCAGTGAATTGTGCCGTAGTGATAGGGGATGCCGAGTTCCTCCGCCAGCGCTTGGCGAGGGTCCTTCTCGATGTGTTGATCGCGATCGAGCCAATCGTCGTTTGGATTGAGGTTCTCTTTCCATTTCAGCCAGGCGGCGCGGGCCCGATCGGTCAACAGATCCTCCGACTTGAAGCCATGCGCGAGCGCGAACTGCTTTGCGCCTTCGCCGACGAGTAAGACATGGTCGGTGCGGCGCAACACTTTCAACGCGACTTGGGCGGGGTTCTTGATGTTCTCGATCGCTGCGACAGCGCCGGCTTTGTGCATTGGTCCATCCATCGCGCACGAATCCAACTGGACGACGCCGGTTTCATTTGGAATGCCGCCGTAGCCGACAGACATGTCGTTGGGGTCGCTTTCGATGATGGCCACGCCGTGTACGACAGCGTCGACGGGCGCGGAACCGCTTCGCATCATCTCGACGGCTTTGGTCACGGCGCGCATGCCGTTCGCGGAGCTGATCGCCATTGGCCCCTTGGCCGATCGCTTGGGTTCGATGGCGGATGAGGCTGACACGAGTGCGGGCAGCAGCGGTACCGAGGCCGCCGACGCGGTGAGGAACGTTCTTCTGTCGATGGTATTCATGGCCACTAGCGTACCTACTGGCGGTGCGACCGTGTCATCCTCATGAGTTGAATGTGTCCGAGACCCCGCTCAGGCGGAGCGACGTGCCTTTCGCCATCGCCGTCGCAGCCACAAAATGGCGATCGCACCGCTGGGAATGAGAATCAGGGCTTCACCGGCCGACTCGACCAACGCCAACTGCGCCCACGGTCCGGAGTCATTGAGCATCGCTTCGATGGAGGCGCCTTGCAAACCAGACGCTGCGAGCCGCGCCGCCAAGGCCGTCACCGCTGCTTCGGCAAACCCCACGCGACCGAAGGGGATGAGCCGAGCCGTGAACGCGACCACGGCCAGGATCAAAATGTGGTGCGTTGGCAAATCAAGTTCGAGGATCGTCGCCGCCGCCCACATGCGCCCCAGAAACGCGCTCAAGTCCAACAACCGAAGCACCATCGCCCCCCACAGCACGCGATGGCTGCGAAGTATCCGATCGATGCCCTGACCATATTTTGCAAACAATCGGTGTGAGATAATCACGCGCGTCGCCACGCCGCCGACGATCAACAAGACGGTAACGATCATCGCCCAGAGCCAGTCGAGGCTCGGCCTCATCATCGTCGCGGTAAGACACGCTCCGACGACGATCGCCATGATGTAGAGAATCGAGCCGAACCACGCCGCAATCTGCAAGAAACTTATGCGGTCCACACGCATGTGATATGCAACACGCGCAATCGCACCGGCACGGATCGGGGCGTAGTTCAACAGATTGCAGGCGAGATTCAGGCGTTGCAAATCCCAAAACGGCAATCGAGACAGCGGCTGCACGGTAAGCCAGAACGTCGACCCGTTGATGAACAGGCTGACGCAGGTGCATCCGAGCAGTACGCCGAGCAGCCCCACGTTCGCGTCGCGCAGCTTTGACCAATCGCCGCCGCCGATCGCGAGCTTGATGCACCAGATGAGCAGCGCCGCTCCGATGACGAAGCCGACGAGTTGGACGATCAGCCGCCGGGGCGAGAGCAGATGCGCATCGTTGATCGAGGTATCAGCCACGCGGAGTTTCAGTTTCGTTTGATCCTGCGCTGGGCGTGGTGGTCGAGCGAAATCGCTCTCGCACGATCACGCGGAGGGCTTGGAGCGCGTCGATCCACCCGATCTTCTTCCCCGCGTTGATCGAGCGGGGGTCATAACGGACGGGTACTTCGGCGACGGTTGCCCCGATTCGAGATAGGCCGGCCATGATCTGTGGCTCGATCCCGAATCGCGACTCGCTCAGCCACGGCCGGAGACGACGCAGCAACCCGACACCGAAGACTTTGTAACAGCACTCCATGTCGCGGACCCGGTATCCGGTCATCAGGTTGCTACACGCGGTCAGGAATCCGTTGCCCCAGCGGTGAAGCCGTCGCCGCAAACCGCGCATTGGACGATGCGCGCCCCAGCGCGTACCGACTACGGCCTGCGCCTCACCTCGAATGATCGGCTCGATAAGCTGCGCGTAGTCCGCTGGATCGTACTCGAGATCAGCATCCTGAATGATCACCAAATCATCCTCGGGCGGGTGGGTGTCGAGTACGGCATCGAATCCCGTCGCCACCGCTGCCCCCTTGCCCCTATTCACATCATGGCGGTGCAGCGCAACCTCGCAACCTTCTTCCCGAAGTTGACGAACGAGTGAATCGAGCACGGCGCAGCTCGAATCGTTGGAGTGGTCGTCAACGATCACGAGTTGTTTCCGCCAACCTTCGCCGAGGCGCGCATCGACAACGCGTCGCACGCACGGTTGGATGGTGTCGGGTTCGTTGTAGAACGGAATGACCACGTGCAAGGTAGGCACCGGGTCGCGGGATCATACTTCAAACGGTATGCCTTGGGCTTGCGGGCCTGTGCATGCGCGGTCGCCGAGTGGGATCGCCTAGGAGGTCTTGGAATCTTGCTGATCGCCGGCGATGGAGTCCCGCATGGACGTGTCCGCCACGACGTTCTTCATGCGGTAGTAGTCCATGATTCCCATATTTCCGTCCCGAAAGGCCTGGGCCATCGCCTTGGGGACCTCCGCTTCGGCCAGGATGACCAGTGCGCGATTCTTCTGCGCTTCGGCCGTGTATTCAGCCTCCTGGGCGACCGCCATGGCGCGGCGCTTCTCGGCCTCGGCCTGGAATCGCTTCTTGTCGGCCTCCGCCTGATCGGCTTGGAGCGCTGCGCCGATATTGGCGCCCACATCCACGTCGGCGATGTCGATGGAGAGGATCTCGTACGCCGTGCCTGAATCGAGCCCCTTGTCGAGCACCGCTTTGGAGATGGCGTCCGGGTTCTCCAGCACCGCCTTATGCGATGCTGCCGAGCCGATCGCCGAGACGATACCCTCGCCGACGCGCGCGACGACGGTTTCTTCGGTCGCCCCGCCGACCAGCCGTGCGATGTTCGTTCGCACCGTGACCCGCGCCTTGGCTTTGAGCTGAATCCCGTCCTTGGCCACCGCGTCGATCGTCGTCTTCCCCGTTCCGGGAAGCGGAACGTCAATCACCTTCGGGTCGACGGAAGTTTTCACTGCCTCGAGGATGTCGCGCCCCGCCAAGTCGATCGCCGTGGCTCCTTCCCACGTCAGGGCGATCTTGGCTCGGTCGGCGGCGATCATCGCGCGAACCACGTTCGTCACCCGCCCCCCGGCAAGGAAGTGCGACTCCAGATCGTCCGAGGGAATATTGATCCCCGCCTTCTTGGCGCTGATGCGGTTGTACACGATCTCACGCGCGTTCACTTTGCGGAACTTCATCATGATCAGATCGATCAACCGCACCGGCGCGCCGGAGACCAGCGCCTGGATCCACAGGCCGACGAATTGGAAGACGAAGAACAGGAGGAACAGGACGACGATGCCGCCGAGGACCAAAGCCCCGATTATCACGGTATCTAGGGCCAAGAGCATGATGGACGGTGGTGAGTTCATGGTGTGTTGCCTTGTCAGCAGTTGATGCGAGCGAGGTCGACGATGTCCGCATCTAGCTTAGCACATCGTTTGAGTCTTGGGACGCTGATCGGCGGCCCTGACCGATCCTACCGCGGCCGGACCTTGATCTGATTGTCGTACACGTCCGTGACCACGACCGGCATATTGGCCTCGATGACGCCGGTCTCGGCCATGGCGTCGACGCGCTGTCCGTTGATCTTGACGAAGCCCACCGGTCGAAGGGCCGAGAGGGTCATGCCTTCAGCCCCGATCAATTCCTCTATTTGGCTGAGCCGCTCCGACCGGGCCTTGTCCGATTCGTGGTAGCGCTCCTCGCCTCGTTCCGGCAGTATCGCGGTTCCACCCAGCACCATCCGCTTGGACAGCGGAGAATGAAGCCAGAGCTTGAAGACGAAAACCAGCAGAATAGGCGTTCCGATGGCGTACACCACCAGGGCCGTTACGCCGAACACCATGTCATACATGAAGAACGCAATGATGGATGCAATCGCCGCGGTCCCGCACAGCAGGGCCAGAATCCCCCCCGTCGGCACGAGCAGCTCGATGAAGAACAACACCAGGGCCGCCGCGGTCAGGGCGATTCCCCACCACAGATAGGCGTCGTTCGGCTCTTGGACCGCTTGGGCCAGCAACAGGCTCATCGTTCGGTTTCCTCCACTTCGATGACGAATCGGCCCACGGACACGACGCGCACCGGAGTTCCACGTTCGATATAGGTGCTCACGGACTTCACGTCCACCGGGCGCCCCTCAAACCTGGCCCGGCCGGCCGGCCTCAGGTCAGTGGCCGCCACCCCCAGGTCGCCCAGCTCCAGCGCTCGGCGAGCCTGGCCCATCGCCTCCAGCAGGCCCAGCCCTGCCCCTTCACCCCTGTCTGCGGCCCCCAGCTCAGTCTTGAGCACAAGCTTTCCCAGGATCGGGAGCGTCTCCATCTGTTTGGTCACCAACCACAGCACGACCCCCGCCGCGAACAGCGAGGTCAGCGTCGCCACCAGGCCGACCACCAGCTCCGACTGGCCGGTCGGCGTCCGCAGGTCGCCCGACACGAAGGTTCCGACCAGACCGACGAGCAGGCACAGCGCGCCCGAAATCCCCGCCACGCCGAACCCGGGGATCACGAACAGCTCCGCCGCCACCAGCAGCAGTCCCAGCATGATGAGCACGATCTCCCACCACTGCGCCATCCCCGCCAGCCACGGCGCTCCAATCAAAACCAGCAGCGAGATGACCGCGGTCGCCCCAAAGACGCCCAAGCCCGGCGCTGCCAGCTCGATCAGGAGGCAAACCACGAAGATGAAGATCAACACGCCCATCACGATCGGATTGGTCAGGAACCGCACCAGCGACTCCGACCACGAGCGATCGTACCGCAGCAACGTTTGCGCACCGAAGTACGCCTTGAGTTGTTCGTCGTTGGCGATGACCGTTGCCGCCAATCCGTAAGCGATGGCCTCGGCCGGCTTCACGACCAGAAGCCGGTCGTTGGAAACCACCTGCTTCAGGAGTGTCCACTTGCCGCGATCCGCTTCCGTCAGTACTGGTCGCGACGATGGCAAATCCTGCTCGAACTCGATCTGACGTTTCAATTCCTCCGGATCGACCGGCATGGTGTCCACAGGTGCGAACTGCTCGAACCATGGCGCGATTCGGTGTACGACTTGGGGGATGGCTTGATCGCCGGGTTTGGGCGATGGCGGAGCGACCGGTGTGATTTGATCCGGCGGCTCGTCACCGAAGACCAAGCGGTATTCCTCACGGTCGACGAAAATCCGCGCTCCCGTCTCTTGGTTCTCAATGAACCACAGCTCGATCCCCACACTGACGAACGCTTGAACCAGTTTCTCGTCGTAGTGGTTCCGCCTGGCCGAGTCGATCACCTCAGTAAGAATCGGCGCTTCCTGTTTGGCGCGTTCAGCC
Source organism: Planctomycetota bacterium (assembly GCA_022563315.1). Classification (GTDB taxonomy): domain Bacteria; phylum Planctomycetota; class Phycisphaerae; order Phycisphaerales; family SM1A02; genus JADFNO01. The sequence continues at coordinate 9,515 of JADFNO010000032.1, forward strand.
TGGGGGAGCGGACCCAGCATACTGATCGGGGCGCTATCGCCGAACGCGGCGTCGGGGACAACCACAATCTCACGGCACGCCAGCGCGATGATCGTTCCTGCCGAGTATGCCTTGGGATTGATCCACGCGACGGTGTTGGTGGGCGCCTCGGTTCGAATCAAATGCAGAATGTCGAGCGTGGCAAGAACCGCGCCGCCAGGGGTATCGATCTCCAGCACGATTGCTTCGGCGCCGTGACGCTTAGCCAGGCGGACACGACGCTCTAACGACCGTAGTGTTACTTGCGTGATCTCATCTCGTATCGACAGCACCGCGACCGTGTTGGCCTGTCGGTAGGCGGGCGTTGCGGTTGGCGAGGCTGGCGCCTCGACGCTAGGCTCTTCCTGATCGGCGTCGACGGCTCCCGGCAACGACACCAACAGCGCCGCCGCTGCCGCCATCGTCGTCAGCCGGCTCAATTGATCAATCGCTCGGCGCGTTGGTCCTTGCATCGCACCATAAGTATAGATTTCCAACCCGCGCCTCGGCAGAAGGTCGTGGATCAGGTCGCGCCCGGGTTGATCTGAACAGGTTTCGTGTCCCAAAGGCCCTAGGCTGCCGCCCGGCCCAGGATCGGGATTCACCTTGAATCCCCCGGTCAAAACGGAGAAATGGCCGATCCTCAGAGAGGATCGGCCATGGTCCTGGTGGTTTGGCTCATTCAGCTCCAGCGGTTGCGAAGGCGAACAAGACGATCCGGCGGGTCAATCCCACTGGAGGTCACCGCCGATCGCGGGCGCTAAGGGGTCGTTGGAGATATCCAGGTAAATCACGAGCCAGATGTCGAAGCCGCCGTTTTGCCCGGTCCCGCCGTCGCCGTCACCGGTGTCGTCCTTGAAGATGTTATCAGCGAAGGACTGGCCGGCAATCTGATAGTTCAGACCCTCGGGGAAGAACGTATCCAACCGTTCGGTATGGTTGTCGTTGAAGGCGACGTTGCCAACCCACTCCTTGCTCCCGCCGTGGAACTCGAGCGTGACCGAGCGGTAGTAGATGTTCTCATCCAGCGAGCCGTCTTCCACACCACGGGTTCCGATCATTGCGAAACGGGAGTCCATCGTGTCACGCCAGTGCCTCTTCTTGCGCTCGCCTGCAATCGGCATATGGGCATAGGAAGTGTTGCTCTGGACGAGCAACTCCGCCTTGAACGTCGGGTCCCAATAGCAGTCCGGTGATAGGTCAGAGCCCGTGCAGTCGCTACCTGCGCCCAACGGATCATAGTACGTGAACTTATAGTCATCCTTGTAGATCACTCGGCCGCTCGGCTCGGTTGGGGAGAAGCACATCTGCGGCGTGAAGTAGTGCCGCATGATGCAGACCGAATACAGATTCGGCGTGTTGTTCATCGTGAAGTCCTCCGGACCACGGCCGGGAATCTCTAGCAGCCCGGTGCCTAGGTCCACTGGCAGCCGGTCGATCAGCCCCGGTGTCGGGAGCTTGCCGTCAAGTTCGCGCGAGAACACGATCCATGATTGATGGATCTCCTTCACCTGCGCCTGGTCCTTGGTGAGCTGGGCTTGTGCTCGCGCCTTGGCGAGTGCCGGCAAGAGCAGGCCGATCAATAGCGCGATGATCGCCATAACTACCAGCAGTTCGACGAGGGTGAAGCCGTGTTTGCCTCTTTTCATAGTGTTGTACTCCGGTGTCAGTTTCCTGGTTGTCGCTCAGATCGATTCGAGCGGTGCGTGTTTACTTACTCGAGGGAAAACCGGAACCGCCACTGACGCGGCGGATCCGGGGGCGCTGATTCAAGCTCTTAAGGAAGCAACCGATCGTAACGATTGCCGCAGGTGAACTCGCTCGCCGTGATGGCGACGACAAGGAATGCGTCACCAGATCGCTGCTGTATCGCGCCACCCTGGCCTTGGTCTGGATGGTCGTTGAACTCACAGTCGAAGATGTTGTCCTTGATGGCACTGTTGTCATCAGACGCTTCGTAGGCCGTGAGCTGTGGATAGAACGTCCGGAGCGTCTCCGTGTGGTTGTCCATGAAGCACACGTTGCCGACCCATTGCTTTCTCGTGTCATGCAGCAGGAGCGTCGGAGACTTCGTGTATTCCTCTCCGGTCATGTCTCCGCCGCGGAAAGCATCGTCTGCACTTGCGGTGCCCCGAGTGCTCAGGGCGGGGTCGGCGGCCGATTGATTGTCCTTCCACTTACGAACCTTACGCTCGCCCACGAGCGCCATGTGAGCATACGAGCTGTTCGCTTCAAAACCCAACCCCGCCGGAATGTGAATGAACATCTTGAAGTCGGCGTCCCAGTATGTGTCGTCCGACGGGTTGTACGCTTCGAAGTTGTAGTTTTGGTACTCAACGACGACGTCGTTCTCCTCGGTCGGCCCGATGAGAATGTCGGTGTTGAAGTACTCGTGGGAAATCATTGCCGAGTACAGGTTCGCCGAGTGGTTCATCGTAAAGTCCTCCGGGCCGACGTCCGGAATCTGCACGCTGCCCACGCCGTTGCCGTTCAGGTCGGCCGCTAGGCGGTTGATCAGCCCGGGGATCGGTAACCGGCTCTTGTGTTGCTGCGCGTAGATCAGAAACGCCTTGTGAATCTGGTTGATCTGCTGGCTGTCCCTCAATGTCTTGGCGTTCCGCTGCGCCTTGGCCAGTGCCGGCAGAAGCAGCCCGATGAGCAACGCGATGATTGCCACAACCACCAGTAGCTCGATGAGGGTGAATCCTCGTTTTCGTTTCATGGTCTTGGTCTCCGATTAGGGGTATGGAATGAGTACGAGAACAACAAACGCAAAACTGTGCGGTAACGCTACGGGACGCTACCCGCACAGGCTCAACAGCCTACGCGTCGGCTCGGCATCCGGGGCCGCCCGCCGGATTCGCCTTCCTGAGCCAGGACCAGCCGTAACTGGTCCTCCCTGCCCTTAAGAAGCCGGTGCTGCGTCATCGAGCGCCGCTCGCAGTGGGTGTCAACCGCCCGTCTGCCGTACGCGATGAGGGACTGCCGAGCCTTGCCCCGCCGTCTGCGAACCTGGCCTTACTTCTGCCAGTGCGTTCGGGCGAAACCAATCGTCTCGGCTTCCTGCCGATCTGCCGCTATTTGTGAAAAACTCTGCTGCCACCAGCGGCTTCTTCAAGGCGTCTTGATTGTCGACCTTGGCGGCGGGAATGATGTGCCGGAGAACCCGGCGGATGAGGGCATGAATCGTCGCAGTATAATAGTGCCGCTATCGGTCCGGCGGTCGAAACCGCCATCCATAAGGTAATCCGTTTCCCCCGCACGTCAAGTTCCAAGATTCTCGGAACGTAAAAAAAAGTTCGGCCCGGAGGCGAAGGGCCCCAAACGGGCTGGGAGCGAAACCATGACAAAACCGGCCCAGCGGCTCGCAGACCTCGGTTTGACCCTCCCGGACGCCCCCAAGCCCCTCGCCGCCTATGTCCCGAGCGTCCGGGCTGGGAACCTTGTTTTTGTCAGCGGCCAGCTCCCTTTTCGCGATGGAAACCTCATCGCCACCGGGCCCGTCCCCTCTGCTGTCTCTATCGAACAAGCCCGGGACGCTTCCCGCCAATGCGTGCTCAACGCCCTGGCCGTCCTTGCCGACGCCGTTGAAGGCGACCTGGATCGGGTCCGCCAGATCGTTCGGCTGGGGGTGTTCGTCGCGTCGGATCCCACTTTCACCGATCAGCCTCAGGTCGCCAACGGTGCCAGCGAGCTGTTACAGGACATCTTCGGCGACCTCGGCCGACACGCCCGGGCCGCGGTGGGCTCCGTAGCCCTGCCCCTGGGAGCGACGGTCGAGGTCGAAATGATCGCCCGGGTGGAATGAGGCTTGAGGGGTGAGGCTTGAGGGCTGATAGCCGTCCCGATTTCATCGGGAGAAATCCGCGGGAGTGCTTCCGGCGCGCACGAGGTTTAGGACGGGATAGGGATTAGTTTGCGCGCGCCAACGTCACCGCGCCCCCCGGAAATTTGGCTGGTCAATAGTGACGATGCGAGCATGGAACAACAGCTCCTTTCATAGCAGGTCCCGCGGCTGCATATGCGCGCGCCGGGGATGTAGTTTCAGTACGTCGGTCGCCCAAATGCAGCTTGCCTGCTCACCAGCCGGGATATTTTTTTGTGAAAATTCTGAGCGGACCTATGTGATTCAGTGCCTCTCACGTGCGCGCAGGATAAGGATCCACCGCGGAGTCGCAGAGATCGCAGAGAGGAAACAACCACAGATGGACACAGATAGTAATTGGAAGCCGGACCTGACGAGGGTCCCGATTCCATCGGGAGAGGAAGGTCCGGGCGGAACGGAAAGAAACGTCCAAACGCCGAAACGTCGAAATCAGGGGTTGGGAATGAGGGGTCGGGGGCTCCGGCGGGGGATGCAGGCGGAGCCGGGGGAAACCCTGGGCAATGTCCGGTTTGGTCTACGCGGACCTCTTGCGGTCGTTGGCGTGGAGCTTACGCCTCGTGCGGGTCTGCGGAGTGCCTCTGCCCACCACACGGGGGGCCAGCTCAGGCCGGCAACGATGTACCCTTGACTACTCTGTATACGATGCTACAGTTCCGAGCGGCCTCCTGGTCCCAAGATGATGAGCCGGCTTGTGATGACCCGTGCGAAGAAGATTGACGTGCGCTTTGACAAGGTCCGGGCGGACCACTCCAAGGAGACCGCGGAGGACTACGTCGAAGGGATTTCCGACATCATTCACCGCCAGGGCACATGCCGGGTCAAGGACATGGCCAAGCAGATGGGCGTTTCCCATGTCACCGTTGTTCGCACCATCGCGCGTCTGGCCAAGGAAGGCCTGGCGACGTCGGAGCCGTACCGGCCGATTCGTTTGACGGCCAAAGGTGAGCGACTCGCGGCTCGGAGCCGTCACCGGCACGAGACCGTCCTCTCGTTCCTGCTGGCTCTGGGCGTTCGGCCGGTCGATGCGGCTCGTGATGCCGAGGGGATAGAGCACCACGTCAGTCCAGACACCCTGAAGCGAATGAAGGCGTTCGCCGCGGAGCACAGCTGACAGTCACCCGTGTCACATTGAACCATCAAGGCGGGAATACGGGTCCAAGAGGCAGTTTCGTGGAAACAAGTGACATCACCAACAAGACCGATCAATCAGGCGGAAGCGCCGACGAAGACAAGCGCGCGTCATTACCACGCTTGAGTCGCAGGGCGTTCCTGGGTACGGGCGCCGTGGCCGGGACGGGCGTAGCGCTGACGGCGCCGCTGCTCCGAAATACATCGTCGGAAGCACGCGCCGTGATCCTCGCAAGTCACAACGGCCCGCACGACGCGCATTCAGCCGACGCTCACCGGATGGGGACCGTGGGCACGATCGGCGAGGACCGGCAACCGGTCCGCCCGATGCACTTTCTCGGGGCATTCAACGAAACCGAGTTCCCGGAGCTGTTGCCCAGCGACTTCCATCTGGAGTCAAAGCTGCCGAATGGCGCGAGACTTCACGAATACCTCTTCATCGCCTCCGACAAAGAAATCGAGATCGCTCCCGGCCTCTATTTCCCTGCCTGGACCTACAACGGCCAGGTCCCCGGCCCGACGCTGCGGGCAACCCGAGGCGATCGCATCCGCATCTGGTTCATCAACGAGGGCTCCCACCCGCACACGATTCACTTCCACGGTTGGCATCCGTTCGAGCAGGACGGATCGATGTTGCACCAGTTCGTATATCCATCCACGGGCGAAGCCATGGAGTACCCCTTTGGGCCGGGCGCTGATCCGACACCGTGGCTTGCAATGGACCCGATCGAACGGCGCCGGCGCGGCTTGGATATCTACGAATTCGAGGCCGATCCCGTCGGCCTGCACCTGTACCACTGCCACTCCTTGCCGCTGAAGCGCCATATCCACAAGGGCCTGTATGGCACGTTCATCGTCGACCCACCGGGCGGGCGGCCCAAGATCGATCCCCACACGAACCAGCCTTTGCCGCCGGACCATCCCCTCCACGAATTGGTGATGGTGATGAACGGCTTCGATACAAACTTCGACGGCGACAACGAGGTGTACGCGATCAACTCGGTGGCGTTCCACTACCAGGTGAACCCGATCCCGGTGCGGATCGGTGATCTGGTGCGCGTGTACCTGGTCAACATCACCGAGTTTGACCCGGTCAACTCGTTCCATCTGCATGCGGGGTTCTTCCGCGTCTATCGGACCGGGACGAACCTGAGGTCCGACGAATACAGCGACATGGCCATGTTCTGCCAGGGCGAGCGCGCGATCCTGGAGATGCGTTTCCGCGAAGGTTGGCCGGGCAAGTACATGTTCCACGCCCACCAGAGCGAGTTCGCCGAGCTGGGCTGGATGGCGCTGTTCGATGCGCAGGAAGGGGAGGTGATGGCGTGACTGGGGAAGCTCAAATGAGACGGCGCGTTCCCACGCTCGTATTCACAGCACCGCCGCTGGCAGTGCGGGTCGTGGCCGCGGCGCTGGTATTGGGTGCCGGCCGCGACGCTGTGGCGCAACAGCGTGCGGCGGACAAGAGCGGCTACCACCTGTTCAACCCGACGCCGCGGCATCTGATGCGAGACCTCAGCGCCGATCGGCCGGACGTGACGGAAAGCCCGATCACCGTTGACGCCGGCCATGTGCAGGTCGAGCTGAGCTTCCTCGACTATCGTCGCGACGATCGTAACAGCGACATGACCGAAGTCGAAGCGTGGACGGTCGGGGCGACGAACATCAAGTTTGGCCTGCTGAACAACGTCGATCTTCAATTCGTGTTCGATGCCTACACGGATGAGGACACTGTCGACAAAGCCGCCGGCACCGCGAGCAGCGCCAAAGGGTTCAACGACATCCAGTTCCGGCTGAAAATCAACCTGTGGGGAAACGATGGGGGCGAAACCGCGTTCGCCGTGATGCCGTTCATCCAATTGCCGGCCGGGTCGGACGAGTTGAGCAGCGATCATGTCGAAGGCGGGCTGATCTTTCCGTTCGCGACCCAGCTAAGCGATGGGTGGGGCCTGGGGCTGATGGCGGAAGTCGATTGGGTGTTTGACGAAGACGATGGCGAGTACGACACCGAGTTTGTTCACACCGCGGTGCTCGGCCACGACATCATGGGGTCGCTCGGCGGATACGTCGAGTACATCGGCATCGTCAGCGGTGACGGCGACAGTGACTACCAGGCGCTGATCGGCACCGGCCTGACCTACGCGCTGAGCGCCGACCTGGTGCTGGACATTGGGGCAAACTTCGGCCTGACGAAAACGGCCGAGGACGTGAACGTGTTCGCAGGTGTGACGGTGCGGTTCTGAGCGGGCGTAGACCAGACGGCTGGATCGATGAGGAGTGCGACGATGAACGAATCAGGCCAGCAACCGCGAGCATCCCGGCGTGTGCCGGTGCTCGTTCTTGCCCTGCTGCCTTTGGTGCTGCTGGGGCTGCTGGTCGCTGTGTTTGTCACGAGTGATCCGACGGCGGTCCTGAAGGCGTCGTTCCCGCCGATCGAGGAGCTTGCGTTCCAACGAGTGACTCTGGAGCCCGGCCTGATCACGCTCAAGGTGAGCAACGACGGACCGGATTCCCTGACCATCGCCCAAGTCATGGTGGACGACGCGTATTGGAACTTCACCATCGAGCCGGATGCCACGATTGACCGCCTGGGCAACGCCACGGTGAAGATCCCGTATGCATGGGTGAAAGACGAGACCCACGTGGTGAAGTTCATCACTTCCACCGGAGTGACGTTCGAGCACGAAATTGCAGTAGCGGTTGAGTCGCCGAGACCGACGGCTGCGCTGTTTGGATTGTTCGCGCTTCTGGGGATCTACGTTGGGGTGCTTCCCGTGGCGTTGGGAATGATGTGGCTGCCTGCGTTGCGCCGGACGCGGCGGAAGTTTATCGAAGTCCTCCTGTTCCTGACCATCGGATTGCTGGTGTTCCTCGGGTTCGATGCGCTGGAAGAGGCGTTGGAAATCGTCGAGGGCTTCCCCCGGGTCTACCAGGGGATGGGATTGCTCGTGATCGGTGGGATCGGAAGTTTTGCATTGCTGACCGCGCTGAACAACGAACTGGCGGCGCGCCAGGGGGATGCTGCAGACAGCTCGGCGACCCTGTCCTACATGATCGCCAGCGGCATCGGGCTCCACAACCTGGCGGAGGGGCTGGCCATCGGAGCAGCCTATGCGCTGGGCGAGATCACCCTGGGCTCGATGCTGGTGCTGGGCTTCATGTTGCACAACATCACCGAAGGACTCGCGGTCGTGGCCCCGCTCGCCAAGTCCGGGGCAGCGCTGCGCCGGTTGGTTTGCCTGGGCGCGATTGCCGGCGGGCCGACCATCATCGGCGCCTGGATCGGCGGTTTCACCTACTCGCCGCTGTGGTCGCTCCTGTTTCTGGCAATCGGGGCGGGGGCGATCTTCCAGGTGGCCTGGCAGATCCTGGCCCAGATGGCGCGACAGCACGAGCCGCGCTCGCCGCTGTTCGATTTCGCCAACCTCGGCGGGCTGATGGCCGGTTTCCTGATCATGTACACGACCGGACTGCTGGTGGCGGTATGAGACGTATAGATTCCAGAAAGGTTTGGACCATGAAGCGGATTGGATTGCTTAGTGTGTTGATGATCGTTGTCGTCAGCGCGACCGGCGTCGTGCTCGCCTCCATCGCGCAAGGCGCGGTGAGCCGCGAGATCACGATCGTTGCCAAGAACATGGTCTTCAGCGTCCCGTCGCTCGAAACGTCGGGCGAGGTAAATCCGACGATCACCGTCAAGCGCGGCCAGAGAGTTACGATTACCTTGCGCAATGACGACGCGGGCATGCTCCACGACCTGGTCATCGAGGGGTTGGACGTTCGCCTTGAAGTAGTATCCTGCGGCGAGACGACGCGATTGACGTTCACCGTACCTCGCGAGCCGGGCGAGTACGTTTACCTGTGCAGCTTCCATCCCAGAAGAATGCGCGGCGTGTTCATCGTCGAATGAACACGCAGCAAATCCCGCGCGAGCAGCAGACCCGCGACCGCGGGCCCGCCCCAGTCGCTGCGGCCGATGAACCCGTCTTGTTCCGAATCCTCAGCCTACCTGTAAGTCATACGAATCGCAGTTGATCCGCAGGCGGGCGCCATGCTTTGACCCGATAGGGCAAAGCATGCTTCACCCCGACGCGGCGGGACGCGGCTACAACTGGGCTGGAGGGTTCAATGTCCCCGGCGCATTTGGCGTTGACGGCGTGGTCGATGCACTGCCCACCTTGAGTTCGATCGACCTTGACCGCGGTTACGCGGTGGACATCAACGCCAGCCGACACATCGTTGGATACTCGCGCAACGCCGACCTGCAGGATCGTCCGACGCTCTGGCGGGAGGTCCATGCTAACGAATGGACGGCCTCCGAAATGATGGTGCTCGATGGCTACTCTTCGGGGCAGGCTCAGGGGATGAACGAAGCCTCGGACGCCGTGGGGTACTCATTCGACAGCGCACTTGGTCGCCAGCCGACGGTCTGGCTGGCGGACGAAGCATGGCAACCGTACGCGCTGCCGGCACTGGAAGGTGGCGGCGCGGCTGAAGCCCGCGACATCAACGCAGCGCGGCAAGTGGTAGGCTGGGCCGACACTGCAGACGGCAAGCGCCACGCAGTGCTTTGGGAGTACGACGGGCAGTCGTGGACGATTCGCGATCTCATGGCGGACGACTCGATCGGCGAATCACGCGCCGTAAAGCTAAACGATGCCGGTGAGATCGTCGGCCGACACTGGGTCGATGGCAACATCCACCACTCGGATGCGTGGTACTGGACCGTCGACGGGAACTCAGTGAATCTGGAAGCGCATCGCTGCTCTTTTCGACGCGGCGGCGCCGAGGGCTGGACCCTCATCGCGGCCCGGGACATCGCTGAGGATGGCACGATCTGCGGGCACGGAACGGCCCCCGGCGAAGAGCCCTGGAGCGCGTGGGTTCTTCGTCTCGATACGTGCGTTGGCAATGTCGACGGCGCCGATTGCGTGGACTTCGAGGATCTGATCTATCTGCTCAATCACTGGGGTCCCGAGTGCAGTCCGTCCCGAGTGCAGTCCCGCTGACCTCGACTGCGACCTGGGCGTTGACTTCCACGACCTCCTCGGTCTTCTCGGTGACTGGGGCTGCGGCGACTGCGCCCCCTGACCTCGCAGAACGGCATACGCGGTCCATCGCCCACAATATGGAGGCACAGAGTATCGCCAACAACCTGAGCGTCGGCCAAGTTTCAATCGTCGGCATGGCGTTGGCCGATGACGGTTCAGAGCATGACCGACGCGCAGGCATCTGTTGATGCCGTGCGCGCCGTCCTGAAACCTGGAGCACAACTGATGGCCTACGGCGAACAGTATCCACGAACTTGCGCAATCTTCAAGGATCCGATGGCGGCGATAGAGCAGTACATTCTGCCGGGTCACCTGCCCGCCGCGCCGTTCATTCACGAGCACGACACCGTGGTCACGATGGGTTCCTGCTTCGCCGTCAACATCGGGCGCCATCTCCAGCAGCACGGCATCAACGTCGTGGTCAACCGGATCTCAGAAGACGCCAACTCGCCTCTGGCGAATCGTCTTCTGCTGGAGTATCTCATTGATCCGACGGTTGAACCGCAACGCACCCTGTTCGCCAGCCACTTCACTCCGGAAGCGGCGCGAGAGACGATCGATCCCATTACCCGCGCGTCGTGCGTCATCTTCACCGTTGGCGTCAGTATCTCTTGCTTTGAACAGCCGGGCGATCACCTGGTACTGACGCCTTATGGTGGATCAAAAGACTGCTATGAGTGGCGATTCGCCGAACCCCGTGAGGCCGCTGACGACTTGCGCGCGATCGTGGCCATGATTCGCCAACTGAATCCCGACGTGGCCATCGTACTTACGCTCTCCCCGGTTCCGCTATATCGCGGTATTCTCGCGAAGTCTCCATTCGTTGACGACTGCATCTCCAAGTCCGTTCTTCGCGTGGCGCTTCACGAGTTCTTCAACGACGCTCCGGCGAACGTGCACTACTGGCCATCATTCGAGATCGTTCGCTGGCTCGGAAGCCATCTGGGTCCGGTCTACGGGACGGAAGATGATCTGCCACGTCATGTGTCAGACGAGTTGGTTCGCATCATCACGACGCTGTTTGTGCGCCATTGCACCAGCGTCAGTGCAACCGGCGACACGAATGCCCCCGATCCTCTGGTGAGGGAAATCCTCCCCTCGCTCGGGTAACGCGGCTCTCGTCGCGTTCTCAGACCTGCGCGCCTGGAACCGACCGCTCGTCCGACAATGACGCGGCCGGATGGGGATTTTCGAACGGTTCGTTACACAGTACACCGCGGCAGATTGCATCGATAGATGGGTGCGCGCCCGGGGCAAGGTCTGCCGAACTGTCGATGAGCAGTTCGGTCACGTGCACGATCTCCGCGCGGTTCATATGGGTGATCGGAATGTCATTGCGGAAGAACAGACCCCACGCGTATCGCCGGGCGAGTTGCTGGTCGATCGGCGGCAAATATTCCGTCGTGCACATGCGGGCAATGAGTTCCAGGTAGTCGGCCGGCGAATGCACTTCCGTTGCGATCCCCCGACCGGCATGCCAGCCGCCGCCCGCGAGCACAACGGGACAGCCGATGGCCGCGGCCTCGGCGGTAATCGTCGACGTAAAGGTGAGTACAACGTCGGCGAGTCGCACCAATGCCGACGCGGAGACGTCGGTGTCACCGGGAATGACGTGAATGTTGGGCGGCAGGTCGCGCAGTCCATCCAGAGATGAATCCAGCGCAATGCGATGGTGCTCAGCCGGATGCTGTTTGACAATGAGGTGATGTTGTGGATAGCGCGCCATCGCTTCGACGGTGGCTTGAACCCAGGCATTGGCGGTCGGAAACGCGGCTTCGTCGCCCATGCTCAATCCCGCGTCGAAGGAGACGTTGGGGAACATCGCGAACAGACGGCTGCCCGAGGGACGATCGGCGATACCGAGGTCGCACGCGAGATCGCTCGCGTCCGTGAGCGTCGCCCGCCATTTGTCGGAGCGGTACTCGAACGGCACACGTTCGCGTCGGCGCAGATATTCTTCCAACAACTGATCCTCGTCCGCGGTGAGCGGTTCGTGTTTCCAAGTGTTCCATCCCGCCATGAGGGCCGTGCCGGCCGGGGGGCGATCGGTTTCAAATCGAATGCTGGTCCCGCGAATCCCGCACCGCATGATGTCGACCGGAATGTTCATTCTGCGGGCCACCGCGCGGAAGACACCCCAGTCGATCTTCTTGCCGTCATCGAGGAGAACCTTGTCGATCTCCAACTCGCGGTAGGCCCCTTCGGCGATCTCGACTAGCGCAGAGGCGGCCGCCGTGAACGCGCGGGCCGATCGCTCGACCGCCGGATCATCGAGGTCGACACCGCCGACTTTGTAGAACGACTCCACTGACTTTCGTATCAGCAGTCCGAGGTCGATGTCTCGGTAGGAGTGATCGAACAACTTCTCTCGGGGCATGCCCACGGAGCGTTCCTTGAGCGTCTCCATGCGCTCCGCTGAGAGGTAGTGACTGTACCAACGGTACGGGAGCTTCATCGCCTCGGCGTTCTGACCACTGTTGCGATAACACCATCGAGTACACGCGCTTTCATAATGATCCACCTTTCGCAACGTGCACGCAGGCAGCAACGCATCGCACATGAGCGCAGTGACGTCCGCCCCACGAACGCGCAGCGCCTGACCGATCACGCCGAGCAGCGCCCACTGGAGTTCGCCGCCGGAGAGGCCGGGTATGAGAATGCGATGGTGCTGACGATCTTCGAGCGGGAAACATGGAAGTTCATCGACAAAAATCGATCGCAATCGTTCGGCGAATGCATCGCCTCGCAGGTAGAGATTCATAGCTCCATTCCGGTCAACGCACTGGCGGCGACGATTGCAGATTCAGCCGTCGCCAACTGTTGGCCAGATCCGCACGAACATCGAGCGGCCGACATGTTTCGCCACTCAGCCTGAACACCCGGTTCGATGTTCGAAGATTCGGTGGCCATTGGTGCCGCTGGTATCGGCCAGTTGTCGGCACCATGACCAGAATCCAGTTCAGCTCCAGATTACAGTAGCGAGAAGAGCCCGGCACGGTAGCCCGTCGTGTGCGCCGGGCCGATGATCCGTTTGAGTTCCTCCGCCGGCACACCCCCGCCGTTGCTCTCCCCATAGGGCTTGGTTATGCTCGAACCCATGTCAGCACCAGTACCGGAAGAGTCGCCGAAGTTCGCGAGCGACTGGAGCATTCCGGACCTCGACGGACGGCGCATGGCGCTCATGGACCTGGCGCAGCAGCTCTTCCCCATTCATCGAACACTGGTCAACCGCGGTTTCGATCAATCGCTTGAGATACTCCAACAGCACCTGCCCCTCACGATCGACGGCTATCGAAGTGGCACGGCCGTCTGGGACTGGGTCATTCCCAATGCGTGGGATGTGAACGAAGCATGGATCGAGCGTCTCGATGGCGAACGACTCGTTGACTTCCGCGACAGCAACATCCACCTCTCCGCGTACAGCGTGCCGTTCGACGGCGTCGTGACTCACGAGGATCTCCTGAAGCACGTGGCGATTCATCCCGATCTTCCGGACGCCATCCCCTACAACTACCTCTACTACAATCGCGACTGGCAGTTCAACGTCACCCACCACCAGTTCGCCCGCTTCACCGACGACCACTACCGCGTCAGAATCGATATCGATGAGCGACCTGGCGAATTGAAGGTGGGGTCGTATCGTCTTCCCGGCGAAACCGACGACGAGTTCATCATCTCGACCTACCTCTGCCACCCCTCGATGGCGAACGACAACCTCTCTGGTGTTCTGGTAGCGACGGAACTCATGCGGCAACTCTCGCGTCTGCCCCGTCGCCGACAGACCTGGCGGTTGCTGATTCTTCCCGAGACGATTGGCGTGCTGACCTGGCTCTCCCACAACGAGGAGCTCCTTCCCCGCATACGGGGCGCGTACACCGTCTATAACTGCGGAGACTCCGGTCCCATCACCTACAAACAGTCGTGGTTTCCGGGAGCCGACGTTGATGTGGCCGCGGCCCACGTGCTTCGTCACTACCCGACTCTCGGAGGCGAAGCTCGCGTCATTCCCTGGCACCCTTCCGGGTCCGATGAGCGACAGTTCAATGCCCCCGGCGTGCGCATCGCAGGGGGAAGTTTCATGCGTACGCCGCCGGGCGAGTTTGCCGAATATCACACCTCACTCGATACGCTCGACATCCTTGATCCCGATGCGCTGCTCGATTCCGTACAGGCGCTCTTCCGGATCTGCCGGGTGCACGACGAGAATCGCATACTCGCGCCGACCTATCGCGGCGAACCCTGTTTCTCCCGGCACGAGATCGAGTACCCCTCGTACTACGACGATCGAGGCGATGAATCGAAAATGCTGGTCAAGAAGCTCATCTACGAACTCGACGGCCGCCGCTCGCTGCTGGAAATCGCCGACCGATGGAACGAGCCGTTACACCGGGTCGTGGATATCGTGCGCAGTTTCGAGAGGGCCGGCCTGGCCCGCGAGGTTCTCGGGACCGAGTCGGTCGTCGAACCGAAGCCGATGCGAGGGCATCAGGGAGTTTCGCCGTGAGCGAATGGCTTAATCGCCCCATCTTCTTTGCTGGTCACCGAAAATCGGGCACAACGCTGCTCCTGAATCTCTTCGACGGCCACCCGCAACTCTGCGTTTTTCCCTCTGACAGTGGGTTTTTCTACGCCTGGTATCCGCGCTATGCCGCGGCCGAGAAGAGCGACAAGGAGAGGATCGATCGACTCGTCGACGTTATGTTCGCGAACCTGCGCCGCGATCTTGAGAAGTTGGAGACAGCGGATGGCGGGCCGGACTTCGATGAGTTGGAACGGCGATTCCGCGAGCGCATGACCGGTCGTACCGTGACGCCGGCGAGCATCCTGCGCGAAGCGATCGGTGCGTACCACAGTATCACCGAGAGTTCGGCGCCCCCTCCTCGCGGATGGGTTGAGAAGACAACGTCGACCGAGATCTACGCGTCCGAAGTGATGGACTGGTTCCCAAAGGCGAAGATCGTTCACCTGGTGCGCGATCCACGCGACAACTTCGGTTCCCTCAAATCAGGGTGGACCCGTCGTTATCGCGAACACAACGACACCGTGGAACGCCTCCTGCAGAGCATGCTAGATCGCGGCGGCCTCGGGTTCCGCCTTGCGTCTCTGAACGCAGAGCGTTTTGGCCCGAAACACTATCGCGTGATTCGCTACGAGGATCTGGTGCAAACACCGGAGCCGGTGCTGGGCGACCTCTGCGACTTTCTCGAAATCGACTTCGACCCCGTTCTGCTGCGTCCTTCCCTTTGCGGTCTTCCGTGGCGGGGCAACAACTTCGACGGTCTCACCTTCGACGGCCCTTCCGCAATCAACGTCGGTCGCTGGCGCGAGCGGATCAATGAGCACGAGGCCTGCGTCATCGAGTTCTACTTCAGCGAGCTCATGGAGCGATGGGGATACGCGCCAGCCTTCACGCCGGCCGAACAGGCCGACGCCGCACGAGAGCACTACAAGTGGCACAATTTTGTGCAGCAGTACTCGGTCTTCTCCGGAGCGGATACGTTCCAACCGACGTAGTTCCAGACATGCGACGTTGCAGGAGCGAGTCAGGCCCAGACCGCCGACGGGCAGAAAAGGTGTCAGGATGAATTATTCGAGTAGCGGGTTCCCGAGGCCATCGGTGCGGCGTTGCATTGCGCGTCCGGTGGGGTTTGGTGTGCGGGGCGTCGGGTGCGGGTTGGGAGATGCGATCGCCATTGGCCGGCGGTTAAACGAGGGTTGGTATGCGGAGGCGACTTGGTGTGCGAAGGCTCTTCGCCCCCGGTGTGTTCAGCGGGGGGTAGATGGGGGCGGTTGGCGAGGCGTAAACGTCATCGTTTCGATCACATCGACTTGCCGTATGCGGTTGTGGCGGTCTACATCGGGGATGTGAAACAGGACGCTGCCTTGGTAGTTCAGATTGTGCTCGGCCTCAAATTTGCGAATCCAGTCGCGGCGAAGTTTGGGGCTGAACGATGCGTT
>JADFNO010000182.1 GCA_022563315.1 Planctomycetota bacterium
CAAGCGTCTGTTGCGTTCAGCGTTGACGAGCCGTCGTCGCCACAGCTTGGATCGAGAGATGTATCTGCGGCTGCTGACCCTGAACCTGATGATCCTCAGGCGTATGAAAACACTTTTCAACGGAGCAGGTCGGGAGTCTTTTCCAAAAAACCGTGTTTATCGACCCGTCAGCTGCGATTTGGGGAAAAGACTCCCGACCCCTTTTTTCGCCGCTGTCGGCGCCAGTTGTCCTGGAGGGCCTTGTCGAAGATCGTGACCGAGGTTTGGAAGAGCATTTGTCTGGCCAGTTGATCCATGAGGAGGCGCTCGTGATGGCGCCTAGCCAGGCGCTCCAACTCGGGTCGAACCTGGGCTGGGTCGGCGCCGTCGCCTTGGATTTCGCGCACAAGCCTGAGCACGGCATACCCATAATCGAGCAGCACGGGCGACGAGATCTCTCCCGATTCCAGCGACCACAACGCCTGCCGCAACGCCTCGGGGTAGCTCAGGTCGGCGCGACTGATCGGTTCCAGCAACCCGCCTCGGGCAGCGCTGGAGTCGGTTGAAACCTGCACGGCGACATCGCCAAATGACTCGCCCCGGCCCAGGCGCTCGATGGCGGCTTGAGCCTCAGCCAGACCGGGCAGAACCATCAGCCGAGCCTGGCGCTTGGGACCGTGAACCATCTGATACATCCGCTGTATCGCGGATTTGTTGAGCCGAACGTCGCCGCGGACCAAGGCGCGCAGCATGGCGTTGCGGCGCATCAGACGCTGGAACCGCTGCGGACCCAAACCCTGCCGTGCCCGGACTTCGTCGGCCAGCCGTACGGCCAAGTCGGCGTCTTCACTGAGGGCGTCCAGAAACATTTGCCGCTCAGCTTCGACATCTTGGTCGCTTATTTGCAGCCCTCGGCGAACCAGGGTCTCAGCGGCCACGCGGTCCAGGATCACCTCCTGCAACACCATCGCCCCGGCGGCTTCGTTGAGCAGCGGCCTCAGCTCACCCCACTGAACCACGCGCCCGTTGACCAAAGCGGCTGGTCTGGCGTCAATCACCGTCGAGATGATCTCCACCTCGCCGCTGCGCCCAGCCGAGGGCGGTGGGGGCGGGTCAGTACTGATCGCCAGGGTACGTTGTGCGACAATACCGCCGCGACCAGTCGAATCCGCACCCCCTGTGCATGCGAACAGAAAACCGGCGGCCAGTATTGCGGCCGGACTTCCAATCCCCTTGAGAACGGAATAGCCTTGCATAGCCCTCAAGCGAACCCGCAAACCCGTTGGATGTCAAGCGAATGGCGAAGGTGAAGCTACTAATCTGCCCGTATTGTGGCCAGACCCAATCCGAGGCCGAGCGGTGCCGCAGCTGCGGGGGGCTGCTCGAGCCCTTGAGCCGTCAGGCCACCCATAACGCCATGGGGCCGTGGTACGTCCGCGACCCGGATCGCCCGCACCAGCCCGGATGTAGTTACGAAACACTGGTCAAACTCGTGGAGCGTGAGCAAATCGCCAAGCACACGATTATCCGAGGCCCCACCACTCGGCAGTTCTGGACGATCGCCAAGCGCGTGCCGGGGGTGGCCCACCTCCTGGGGTATTGCCACAACTGCGCCGCTTCGGTCGATCCCACGGACCACGGTTGTCATGCCTGCGGCGTCCCCTTTGGGGCTTATTTAGATCGTAACTACCTGGGGCTACCAGAGATACGGCCGTTGCCCTGGGAGGCCCAGCTCGAAGAGAACGACCCGGGCCGGGTCGCCAGCCGCTCTGTTCAGTTCAGTCAGCGTGAACAGGCCGCAGGCCTTTCGAGCTTCGCCAGTGACGAGGAGCTGCTCAGCGAGGTGGAGGCGGGATCGAGCGGCTCGACGGCGGGCGCTGCCGGGGGCGCGGTCACGTCGGCGCCATCCGAACCCGTGAATGAGCCGGGCGTTGGTTCGGCCGCTCAAGCTCAAACACCACAAGTCGGTGCGAATCTCTTTGACGACTTCACCGCCGCCGCCGTCACTCGGTCGCTTCAGCGCAAGGTCGCGGCCCAACGGCGCACGATCCGTGGCCTGGGGGCAGCCGTTGTCGTCTTTGTTTTTGTCGCAGCCGTCGTTGGATTGGCGTCGCTTGTCGACGACGCCGGTCCACCGACCCCTGCTGATGGGACGCAACACTCAAACGACGACAAAGCCGCGTCCGCCGATCAAGCCGCCGAGGCGCCACCGGTTGCCACGGACCCGCCAACGTCGGTCCCCGAACCGAGCCCCGATGATGCCTCGCCGGCACCGGCTGAAACAGACCAGGACCCGCACGCCGATCCGCCGGGGCAGGATCCGCAAGACGACTACGCCAAAGCGATGCAACTGCAAGAAAAGCAAGAAAAGGGGTCGGGAGTCGTTTCTCCAAATCGCGGCTGAAAGGTCAATAAACGCTGTTTTTTGGAAACGACTCCCGACCCCTTTTTCTCTCTGCGCAACCTTCGCAGGCGGGGTCAATGTCAACGGTGCGCGCTCTACGCCGCCGATAGAATCACATGATGTCTCCTGGGACCACGGATGTCGCCCAGCCGGCGCAGGGCGCACCAACAAAGTCCACAACCGAGCCGGCGCTCGCGAGCCGAACGATCCACTTCATAGGCATCGGCGGCTGCGGGCTCAGCGGCCTGGCTCGAATGCTGGCCGAACAGGGCGCCACCTGCACCGGGTCCGATGGCGTTCGGACCGACCTCACCGCCGCGCTGCAAGCCGAAGGCATATCCATCAGCGTCGAACAGTCCGCTGAATCCCTGCCCGCCGACTGCGACCTCGTCATCGCCTCCGCCGCGATCAGTCCCGATCATCCCCAACGACTGGCCGCACATCAGCGCAACATCCCCGTCCTCAGTTATGCCGAGGCGTTGGGCAAGGTCCAGGCGCTGCGCACCGGCGTGTCGATCGCCGGAACGCATGGCAAGAGCACGACCGCCGCCATGTTGTGCCACGTGCTTATGCAGTGCGGGCTTGATCCAAGCTTCATCGTCGGGGCCGAGTGTCCGCAGATCGGCGGGGGCAGTCGAACCGGCGCTGCCACCATCCCAGGGGATGGCCCTTATTCCGGGGGTCCGGGGATCCTCGTCGCTGAGGCGTGTGAGTTCAATCGATCGTTCCACCACCACCACCCCGTCCTAGCCCTGATCAACAACGTCGAAGAAGATCACCTGGACATCTACCACAACCTCGATGCGATCATCGAAGCGTTCGCCGAGTTTGCCCGACTCTTGCCCGCAGCCACGCAAGGCGGTCGGCTCCTCATCGCTCACGACGGCGCGCACCGCGCTGCAATCGCTGACAACCTTCGCTGCACCGTCGAGACGTTCGGCTACAACGATGACGCCAACTATCACGTCGTATTCGACCCTGTGGATAGTCGCGTTGAGTTGCACGTTGAAGACGAGGTATGTTGCACCTGGAGCAACCGCGCCATGCCCGGCGCACACAACGCCTTGAACAGCGCCGCCGCCGCGGTGTTGGCGCATTATTTTGGAGCTCAATGGAACGACATCGCCGCGGCGCTATCTTCGTTCCAAGGCGTCAACCGCCGAATGCAGCGCCTGGGAACGCGAAGCATCGCCGACGGCGGGCAGGTGATCGTCTACGATGACTACGGCCATCACCCCACCGAGATCGAAGCGACGTTGCGCGCGTTGCGCGAAACCGAGCAGCCCACGCGGCTCATCTGTGTCTTTCAACCGCACCAGCACAGCCGAACGCGATTCCTGCTGGAGGATTTCGCGCGAAGTTTTTCGTCAGCCGACGTTGTCATCGTTCCGCATATCTACTTTGTGCGGGACTCCGAGGTCGAGAAGCACAAGGTGCGGGCGGCGGACCTGGTCGATCGGCTCCGGACACGCGGCGTCACGGCCATGCACCTGTATCCCTTCGACGCCATCGTCGAGCATTTGGACGTGATGTGCCGTGACGGCGATCTGGTGGTCATCATGGGCGCCGGCCCGGTCTGGCAAGTCGCGCGGGATTTCTTGAACAACGTTTAGCCGCCGCGCCCACGCGGCGCCGCCTGTGTAGCCGCCGCGGCCACGCGGCGATGGTGCGCAGACAAGCGCCCGTTGACGTTCGACCCGCCGTGGCCGGCGGGGCTACACGGCCTTCTCTTCACGGACACGGCCCCCAGTTGCCGAGGATGATGAGAAGGTCGGTGACGCCGACGGCGCCGTCGATATCCAAGTCGGCCAGACAGCATCCCTTTGCGCACGGACCCCAGCTGCCCAACAGCCCGAGTAGGTCTTTTACGCCAACAGCGCCATCACCGTTCAAATCGGCGAAGGTGACTTGGTCCGCCGGATCAAACTGATACTCGTACGCGCCCATGTCCACGACGACAGGTACGCCGCAGCCGGGATCGAAGTCCGCTTCGTCAGCGTTGAAGCGTGGATTGCCATCCAGGTCGACGGGGAACAGCTCGCACAAAACGCCGTCCTCGTCATTGTCGTTCTCGTCGATCGGAACGCCCCAGTTGTTGCCAGCGTCGATACATGGCGAACCTGACGACAGGTGAAAGTCATCGTTGTCCGGATCAACGAACAGCGGGTCGGCGTCGATGTTGCCGATGCCGGGCCAGCCGCCTTGCACATTGCTATAGCTCGCCGTTGTTGCCGCGCCATTGACATCCACGATCTCGTCGCCGTCATTGTCCCACAGAATACAGTTATGCACTATGGGCGCGCCGTTCCCGCAACACCCGATGGTGCTGTACATCCCACTGCCCCCGCCGGGGGCGGTGTTCGCGCTGAACGTACAGTTCGTGACGGTCGGACTGCCGCCGGAGTTGAGTATCCCGCCGCCGACACCTGCGGCCGAGTTCCCGGTGAACGTGCAGTTGGTGATCATCGGCATGATGCTGCCAATGTTGACCATCCCGCCGCCGGACTGAGCCGTGTTCCTGCTGAACGTGCAGTTGGTCACCGTCATGCTGGTGGCTTCTCGGTTGCTCATCCCGCCACCGTAGAAGGCACTGTTCCCGCTGAACGTGCAGTCGATCACCGTCGGGCTGCTGTCCTCGTTGTACATCCCGCCGCCGCCGCCCCCGACGGCCGAGTTCCCGCTGAACGTGCAGTCGATTACCGTCGGGTTGCCGCCGCCGTTGACCATCCCGCCGCCGGTGGCGGCCGAGTTTCCGCTGAAGGTGCAGTTGGTCACCGTTGAGCTGCTGTAGTAGTTGAATATCCCGCCACCCCAGTTGGCGGTGTTTCCGCTGAAGGTGCAGTTGGTTACCGTCGGGCTGCTGCAGAAGTTGAATATCCCGCCGCCGACGCCGGAATCGGCGGAGTTCCCGCTAAATGTACAGTTGTTCACCAACGGGTTGCTGCCCAACTTGTTATACATCCCACCGCCGCTACCTAAGACGTAATTGTCGCTGAAAGTGCAGTTCGTGATGGTCGGGCTGCTATTAAAGTTGTACATGCCGCCGCCGGAGCTAGCATCGCCACCGGTAATCGTGAAACCCTCCAGCATCGAATCCGGTCCCTCTCCACTGCTGCAGGTCACCACCGTGCCCGTTTGTTGAGCATCGATGATCGTTACGTCAGGGCCGTCAGTGCTGTACACCGTGATCGCCTTGCCGAGGAAGTCGATCGCCTCGTTGTAGGTGCCAGGATGGACCTCCACCTCGTCACCATCCACAGCCGCATCGATGGCCTCCTGAATGGTCGGAAAGTCGCCAGGAACGTGGAGTATGTCGGCCGCGGCGGTGCTTAGGACTGATGCTGCGGCTGCGGCAAGAAGTGGCATGATGAGATGTGGCATGGTCGTCTCCCAGGTTTCAGCAGATGCGCGGTGTTGGCGGGGCTACGGACACGGCCCCCAGTTGCCGAGCAGGATGAGCAGGTCCTTCACGCCGACGTCGTTGCTGTTGTCGAAGTCGGCGGGGCAGTCTCCCTTCGGCGGACACGGGCCCCAACTTCCCAGCAGGGCGAGGAGATCGGGCACGCCGACAACTGCGTTGTCATCAAGGTCCCACGGGCAGGAAGAAGCATCAAAGAGGTAGGCTGAGCCGGAGTTAGTGCCGTTGTCGTCGTCCTCGTAGGCCCCAACGATGGCGGTTTCCTTTCCGGGGGCGCCGCTGATCGCGACGGACCAGCCGAAGGAGTCTTTCGCCGCGCCGTCGTTGCGAAGGAGCTTGGCGACCTGCCGGCCCGTGGTGGTGTCGAAGAGGTAGGCCGAGCCGGACCAGGGGCCGTAGTCGTCGTGTCGCGGGGCCCCAACGATAGCGGTGGTGCCGCTGAGCCCGACGGACGTGCCGAAGTGGTCGCCCGCCGCGCCGTCGTTGGGCAGGAGCCTGTCGATCTGCTCGCCCGTGGTGGTGTCGAAGAGGTAGGCGGACCCGGAGATGGCTCCAACGATGGCGGTGGCGCCGCTGATCGCGACGGAGCGGCCGAAGCTGCCCGCCCCCGCGTCGTCGTTGGGAAGGAGCTTGGCGATCTGCCGACCCGTGGCAGTGTCGAAGAGGTATGCCGAGCGGGAGGGGGCGCCATTGGGATCCGCCCCGTAGGCCCCGACGATAGCGGTGGCGCCGGAGATCCCCACGGAGATGCCGAACCGGTCGAACGCCGCGCCGTCCTCGGGCAGGAGCTTGAAGAGCTGCCGGCCCGTGGTGGTGTCGAAGAGGTAGGCGGAGCCGGAGAGGATGCCGTTGTCGTCGTCGTAGATGGCCCCGACGATGGCAGTGATGTCGCTGATCGCGACGGAGAAGCCGAAGTAGTCGAACGCCGCGCCGTCCTCGGCCAGGAGCTTGTCGATCTGCCGCCCCGTGGTGGTGTCAAAGAGGTAGGCGGA
>JADFNO010000033.1 GCA_022563315.1 Planctomycetota bacterium
ATCAAAAGTGTATCGAGCCCCTTTTCGCGGTCAAGCGACCGAGCGGGCGGCGGCGCCTTACTGAAGAAGGGACTTGCCGGTCATTTCCGGCGGCGTGTCGAGGCCGAGCATGTCCAGGATGGTCGGCGCGATGTCGGCCAGCCGACCGCCGGGCCGGAGCCGACGCCCCGTGAACGAATCGCCAATGACGCTGAGGAATACGTCGTAGGTCGTATGAGCGGTGTGCGGGCAGTCCTGCTGGGGGTTGAACATCTGCTCAGCGTTGCCGTGATCGGCGGTGACGACCAACGACCCTTGGCGATTGAGCGTGCCCTCCACGATTTGCCCGACACATTCGTCCACGACCTCGACGGCGCGCGTCGCCGCCTGGAGGTTGCCGGTGTGGCCGACCATGTCTGCGTTGGCCAAGTTCACGATAATCAACGATTCACAATCATCGGCTTCGAGCCGATCGAGCACCGCCTCGCAGACCTCATGGGCTGACATTTGCGGCTTTTGGTCGTAGGTGCTGACATCCTTGGGGCTGGGCACGAGCAGGCGATGCTCACCTGGGAACGGTTCCTCGCGATAGTCGTTGAAGAAGAACGTGACGTGCGGATACTTTTCCGTCTCAGCGCAGCGGAACTGGGTGAGTCCGGCGAGACTCACGATCTCGCCGAGCATGTTGTCCAGCTTCGGCGGTTTGCGGAATGCGATCGCCGTGACCGGCAGCCCTTTTTCGTATTCAGTCATCGCGCAGAAATACAGATCGCCCAGTTTCTCGCCGCGCTCAAAGCCATCGCCCGCCCCCAAGAGTTGGTCCCAGTCGTTGTCGTCGAGCACAAAGGCCTTGGTCAGCTCGCGAGGCCGATCGCCGCGAAAGTTGAAGAAGATCACCGCGTCGCCGCTGCGCACGGTCGCCAGCGGTTGTGAACCGTCGGCGGCGGCGATGCGCGTGGGCACGATGAACTCATCGCCGCTGCGATTGGGCTCGGTGGGTTGATCGTAGTAGGACTGAATTGCGTCGAGCGCCGACGAGGCGGTCCGCACGGTGAGCCCCTGGGTCTCGGGGCTGTGAGGGGTCGCCTCGTCTCCCGTGAGACACGCGTAGGCCAGCGCCACACGATCCCACCGGCGGTCTCGATCCATCGCGTAGTAGCGCCCCATGACCGTGGCAATCCGGCCGACGCCCGTCGCGGCCAACTTCGCCTCGACCGCCTCAATGAATCCTCTGCCGGTCCGGGGGCCGGTATCGCGGCCGTCGGTGATGGCGTGAACAAACAACCGGTTGGCCGGGAACTTCTCACGGACGGCCAGTTCGATCAGGCCGAAAAGGTGGTCCAGATCGGAGTGGACCAGGCCGTCGCTGACGAGTCCGAGCAGATGAACGTTCCCGCCCGTGCCCAAGGCGTGGGCAAACGCTTCGCGCAAAGCGTCGTTCTCGAAGAATGACCCATCGCGGAGGGTGCGCGTAATGCGCAGGATTTCCTGGTCAACGACACGGCCGGCCCCGATGTTCTGATGTCCCACCTCGGAATTACCCATGGTGGCGGGGGGCAGGCCGACCTCCTCGCCGCAGGTGTGTATCAAGGTCGTCGGCCATTGAGCGGCCAGCCGATCGGCCACGGGCGTGTGGGCGAGCTTGACGGCATTGAAATCGTCATGTTCGGGATGCGGATTCTCGCCCCATCCATCGCGCACGATCAGAACGAGCGGCGCATTGCGTGTCGGCGAGGGTGCCATGAATCGCTAGCGTATCGGAATCTCGATATGTGAGTTGCCGCTCGGCGCCGCCTCGATTGGGACGGGGTATGGCCGGGAGTTGTTGACGGGCGGTTGGGAGCATATGCTCGGTACCCATGCCGATCGCACCGCAAGAGCGAGCCACGATGAAGAGTAACGAGCCGTTGAAGAAGCGGTATGAGGCGGTTCGTGCGCGGGTCGTCGCCGCGGCGGCCCGTAGCGGTCGGGGCCGCGATGACGTTCTGCTGACCGTGGTGACGAAATTCGCCGCGATTGACCAGATCCGCGAGTTGATCGAATTGGGACATGTCGATTTCGGAGAGAATCGCGTCCAGAACCTGGTCCAGCGGGCGGCCCAGATCGAGGAGTTTCTCGAGCGGCACCGACAGCTCAGGAGCGCCAAGGCCGTCAACATCCCGGATCAGGTGCGCTGGCACATGATCGGGCATATCCAGCGCAACAAAGTCCGCAAGGTCGTGAACGTGGCGAGACTGATCCACTCGGTCGACTCCCTTCGGCTCGCCGAGGAGATCCAGCTCGTTGCGGCCAGGCGCGACGATCCGATCGAGGTGCTTCTGCAAGTCAACACGTCGGGCGAACGAACCAAGTCGGGTGTCGCACCCGCGGCGGCGGCGCATCTGCTGGAACAGATCGACACGATGCTGAGCATCCGGCCTCGGGGGTTGATGTGCATGGCCCCGCTCGTGGACGATCCCGAGGTCGTTCGACCCGTGTTTGAGCGCTGCTGCGAGCTCTTCGAGGAGATTTCCGAATCCGGGATCGGAGGCGATCGGTTCGACATTCTCTCCATGGGCATGAGCAACGACTTTGAGGTCGCGATCGAATGCGGCGCGAACGTCGTTCGTGTCGGAACGGCGATCTTCGGCCAACCACAGTTACCTGAGGCGCGGGAAGAAAGTCCGGCCGACGTATAAAACGAATCCTAAGTAATTCTCAGGCGTTGGCCGGGTGCCATGCTTCATTCCCGACGCGTCGGGATGAAGCATGCTTTGCCCTATCGGGTCAAAGCATGGCACCCGCCTGCGGATCAACTGCGATTCGTATAAGCCGTGTTCTATTGCCTTGCGCTTGCGAACTGGAACGGCAACGACCAACCGTCGCGTAGGGTCACGCCTCCACGCCGAGCGTCCTCGATCTCATAGACGAGAAGAACCTGGTCGCGGTTGTCAATGACGTACAGGAGCTCGTCGGGATCACCGTCGCCGCCCCGGCCGGAATTCGTGGTCATGACGGTGTAGTCGGCCCGGGTGGCGGTCATCTCTGCCTGCGCCGCCTGACCGGGCAGTCGTCCCGCCTGAACGAGTATCATTGCCGCGATAACAAAGGCTGAAGCCCACAGGACCGCCGCCGAGGAGTTGATTTTCTGGGAACGAATCATTTCGCGATATCTCCTAGTTCCGGTCGAATTACCGGCCTGGGGTCTGTGCCCGCAACACTTGAGCCGCATCCTGGGCCAAGTTGCGGTAGCCGACGCCGTCGAGCACTCTCGTATTGACGTTGAAGGTTGCAGCGATCATTTCCTGATTGGTAGCATCAATGATGTACACGATGGCACTGTTGGTGCCATTCGCGCCGCCGCCCACCATGGTGTAGTCGCCTCGCCCTCGCCCCTGAGCACCGACTGCGGGCGCGAAGCTGACGAGCGCCAAAAGGCCAAGGAGGGCGGCGTTGATCGCCAATAGGGAGCGTAGATTCGGCCCGGCTCGTCTACCCGGCTTTGCCGTCTGTTCGAGATTTCTCAGTTGCATGTCTGAAGTTCCTCGTATGAATGGTGCCGGCAGGGCGAGGCCGGCAATCTACAAGCGTAAGACGCCTGCAGAGCATCTAGTCTTGATGGCTACGCTTTGACGGCATCAAACTGACCGCGATGACGACGGCCGCCAATGCGAACATTACGGCATATCCAAGCCAGACTGCCGATCTGGTACGGAGCGTCGGGTCGGGCACACTGACGGTCTGGGCCCAGCAAACGGCGGGGAGGAAGATCGTCATAGCCGCACTGATCGGCGGAGCAAGTTTTTCAACGAATCGCATCAGATTCAGGATATGGCGCTGGGACGCGCCTCGCAAGCGGCTTTCTTGGTCATTTGTTGCCGCCCGGAGAAGGGGCGACTGATCTTGCGGAAGGTCTCGGCGGGGATATAAACCGTCCTCCATTTGCTTGAACGGCGTTTCATGGCCTGGTAGTAGGCTTCCAAGGGCACCTCCCGCAACGCATACCAGCGGCTGCCGTAGGCGAAGACCTCCTCAAAAAGGGCGTCCGGCGGCTGCTGTCGCAGGCAGTAGGCAAAGACAAAGATCGCCTCGAACCCGGGGCCGAACAGTGTCCGCCAGTGCTTCAGACCCTCGACATCGTCCAACGTCACCCAGCTCTCAAACCCACCGCCGCGACGTGCGCCCGAGCCGTACATCCGTCCCTTGACATCAACCAGGAGGTTCCGGTCGGCCGCGTAGACCACGAAGTCGAACGACTTGATGGACCCCGATCCGTGCCCGGGTGGGATGAGCGATTTCTTCGCCTCGTCCACAGCGACGTACGGGATACGGTTCGCGCGCAGATAGTGCTCAAACGCCTGCTCGTAGTGAAATCGACGCTGGGCCACGTCAAGGGTTCCTCGTGAGCCGAGGCGACACGGCTCATCATGGTGCACCAGCATACCTTGGACGCCCGCGGCAGCGCGCATATTGGCAACTTTTTGGACGGGGCGAGCTAAGGGCCGGGCTCAGCGAAGCGCCGCGGAATCCTTCGCGCCGAGCGTCTGGTAGATCTGTCGGGTGGCGTCGGATCGGTTCAACGTGTAGAAGTGAATGCCGCGCACACCGGTGTCAAGCAGGTCGCGGCACTGCTCGGTCGCCCACAGCACACCGAACTGGAGCACCGCCGCGGGGTCGTCCTGCCGACGGTAGATTCCCTTGAGAAGCCGGGCCGGGAAGCGCGTCCCGGCGGCAAGCTCGGCCATGCGCTGCATGTTCTTCACCGAGGTGATCGGCATGATTCCCGCAATCAGCGGGAGGTTGATTCCCGCCAGCTCGCAGCGTTCGCGCCAGTCATAGAACTCGTGATTGTCGAAGAACATCTGCGTGCAAACGTAGTCCGCACCAGCCTCGACCTTCGCCTTGAGATGATCCATCTCGGTGAGCCGTTGTGGCGTGGCGGGGTGACCTTCGGGAAAACCGGCCACACCGATGCCGAACCCCCGCGGATCGCTGTGCGCTCCACGCTCGTTGAACGCGCAGATCGTCTTGACCAAGTCGATCGCGTACCGGAAGTCATCCTTGGAGCGGTCGTAGTCCGGCCGATCAAGCGGCGGGTCGCCGTGAAGCGCGAGGATATTGCTGATCTGGGCCTCGGCGTAGCGGTTGAGAATGTGCTCGATCTCGTCCCGGGTGTGGCAGACACAAGTCAGGTGCGGCACCGGGTCAAGCTTGGTTTCCCGATGAAGGCGAACGACCATGTCGTGGGTTTGCTGGCGCGTCGTGCCGCCGGCGCCGTACGTCACCGACACAAACGAAGGCCCCAAGGCTTCGAAGTCGCTGATCCGTGTAAACAGCGCCTCCCAGCCGGGGTCGGTCCTTGGCGGAAAGAACTCAAAGCTGAATGTGGTCGAGTCCTGTTGGAAGATGTCACGGATATGCATGGAGCACTAGTTTACGCGATCAGGCCCTGTGGTCACGGCTCCCGGCGCGAGGCTCATTGGTACACTGCCGACTATGACCAGCCGATCCAAGATCCCTCGACCCACGGTCAAGCGGTTGAGTCTCTACTTACGCGACCTCGAGTCGCGCCGGGAGCAGGAGCAGCAGACGATCAGCTCCCAACAGCTCGGCGACGCCTTGGGCCTGACGGACGCTCAGGTACGCAAGGATCTTGCCTATTTCGGCCAGTTCGGGCACCCGGGCATCGGATATCACGTTCAGGAGCTCATTGCCGAGCTCCGCAAGATATTCGGCACGGATCGAAAATGGAGCGCAGCCGTGGTCGGGGCCGGCAACATCGGCCGGGCCGTGATGGCCTACCCGCGGTTCCGACACAAGGGCTTCGAGATCGTCGCCGTTTTCGACAATAACCCGAACGTGATCGGACAGGTCATCTCCGGCCATCGCGTGCGACCGATGGACGACTTGCCAGCTCTGGTTGGCGCGCGCGACATCAAGATCGGGATTCTCGCCGTCCCCGCCGAGACGGCTCAAGCCGTCACCGATGTGCTGATCGACGCGGGGATCCTCGGTATCCTCAACTTCGCGCCCGTTCGGCTCGACGTCCGTGATGCGGTCAGTATCACCAGCGTGGATTTCTCCGTCGCGCTCGAACAATTAGCCTTTCAAGTCTCCCTGGGACTCACCGGTTCACTGGACGAGCAGGAGGAATAATACGAATCGCAATTGATCCAAAGGCGGGTGCCATGCTTTGACCCGATAGGGCAAAGCATGCTTCACCGCTTCGCGGATGAAGCATGGCACCCGCGAAACGCACGAGAATTATTTGGGATTCGTATAAGACCGTCGACGAACGGCAGTTCCTCCGGAGGCTAAAGCTTCGGCACCTCGACAAGTCGCGGCGTCTGTGGCTGCCGGCTACGCCGCGGATCGCGCCTGTTCTTGATCTCCATGAGCGGTTCACCGTTTACGAGATGCACGGGGAAACGGCGAATCAGCGCTTCCACTTCCGGGCTGAAGAATCCGGTCTGGGGATCGATGGCCCGTCGATCGAATACGCCGATCGTCACCATGCTAAGGCGCTGGTCGTCGTCGTGGTGAAAATAGGCCTCGAAGCTCTGGACCCGCAGTTCAGTTGCGTAGGCCTCAGCTTTTTGACGAATCTGCGCGAGCGTGAGCTTTCCACTCTCAAAGTCACCCCAGACGGCAACCTGCAGGGTGTAAAGTGGATTGATTTTCGGATGACGCTGTCGAACTGACATGAGCTCGTGCGGATGCATGGCGCCGGGGGAGGGCTGCAACCGTATGCGCGTCAGCATGGCACGAGGGAAAGCCGGACGGTCGCGGATCGTAATCTTCTTGATCGCCTTCTTGTCTCGTTGCGCTGCGGGGTCCTGTGCGCTCTCGTAGTTGCCATAAATGACCATCGAACCGCTGGAGGTCGTGTGAACCCTCGCCCCGGCCAATTGGGGAACGGCGGTTCGGAGTTCTTGCACCATGGTCGCCGCGTGTTGGCGATGCCCCGTTTGGGAGAATGTCTGGAGCACCAGCGTCCAGAACGTGGTGGGCCGACCAAGCCGGGCCGAAGGGGGCCTCGTTTCGGTACCCCCGACACCATCGGTGCGGGTGCGATCCGGGCCCAGCCAGTCATCACCCCAATCGGCACGCTCGCGATGAACCTGGCTGCCTTGCGGCGCGATTGCTTGGTCCACGGCGGTGTCGCGAGCTGACCCGAGCCCGGAACGCCCGGATCGGCCGTCCGCGCAGCCGGCCAAGATGCACGCGCAGATCGCGATGGCGAGCCCCCTATTGACGGTTTTATCGGGTCTTGTGTTTCGGTGTCTCATCGCTGAAACTTTCGTGGCCGAGCGGCGTCGTTGTACCGGCAACTGTGGTGACAATTATACCCTAAGGTGGTGGGAGCAATGAACTTGCGGCAACTAGGCCAAATCGCCGAAAGTTCAAGCGAAACGGCGCGAGCCGACGATAGACTGTCCGTGGTCGCGGGCTTTTGAGTCGCCTCCACGACCACGTAATGGAGGGTGGCTTGACCTGCTAGGCGGACCCCTAAGGGGCCGTGTTGGAGCCGTTGCATCATGCCCGACATCTCCTCAATCGGCCAGGGATCGGTTGGACCGGTGAACCGACCGGAAGGACCCGCGTCCTCGCTGCGCCGGCCGGACACGAAGGAAGCGACGGAGACGACCGCGCGCCCCGGCGATCGTGTCGAGTTGTCCGAGTACGCCCGTCTCTTGGACCAGCTCCGCCATCTGCCGGACGTTCGCCAAGATCTCGTTCGGACGATCCGCGACGCGATCACCCAGGGCACCTACG
This sequence comes from Planctomycetota bacterium, assembly GCA_022563315.1. GTDB lineage: Bacteria > Planctomycetota > Phycisphaerae > Phycisphaerales > SM1A02 > JADFNO01. Next base: position 7,735 of record JADFNO010000033.1, read on the forward strand.
AGACACCTCAGAAGCTCGGCGAAGCCATCGAACGGCTGTTCGCTGAGTTGGGTGAATAGCGCTACGGCGACTCACCGGACGCACCAGATAGCCTAAACCCAAGCCGGCCAAGATGTCGCTCGGCCAGGCTTGCACAATGCGCACCACCACTGACTCGCAAACAAGCAGCGTCTGAATTCGCTCGCTCACGGCGAGACTCAACTGTCGTCGAGCAATCCAAGCTGCCGGTACTTCTCGCGATATTTCTGGTGCATGGCCTTTTGGCGGTTCCCCAGGTCGATTTGGCGGCCGTCGATGAACGCGACGAGCGTATCGGTCGTGATTTGTAACGGATCGCCTTGGGTGATGATGAGCGTCGCGGCCTTGCCCACGTCGATCGAGCCGTGCGTATCGCCGAGGCCGAGAATCTCAGCGGCGCTGAGCGTCACCGCCCGCAGGGCCTCGGACCGCGCAAGCCCAAAGGCGACCGCAGTCGCCGCGTTGTGGTTCAGGTTGCGCTCATGGGCGGGCGATGTTCCCGAGGCGATGGCAAACCGAACCCCGGCCGTGTGGAGCTTGGCCGGCAATGTGAACGCGCTGTCGTAGGGCTCGTAGCGGTGTCGAGGCAAGCGGTGCAGCCCGGCGATAATCACCGGGACATCGTGCTTGAGAATCAGTGGAATTGCCTTGTCGGCCTCCTGACCGCCGACGATCACGATTCGCAGGTCGCGGCGCGTAGCCCAGGCGATCGCGGACTCGATCTGCCCGACCGATGACGCTCGTACAAAGACCGGCTTCTCCCCGCTGATCGCGCTGCGCATCGCTTCGTAACGCAGGTCCGTTGCCTGCGTTAGATCAGATTCACGGGCTTGGAAATAAGCGACCGCATCATCGAAGAGTCGTTCGATCTCTTGAAGGCTCTCGGCGATTTGCTTGCGCTGCTCAGCTTCGCTGCTTTGTGGCCGGCGGAAGGAGAAGCCCCTGGACGGCTCGGTTCGCGGCCAGTTCACGACAAGTCCCGCCTCGGCGTCGATGGCCATTTGCTCCCATGTCCAGCCGTCCAGCCGGATGGTTGAGCACCGGCCGGCCACGAGACCGCCGCGCGGAAACACGAGGCCGGTGAGAATGCCGTTGGAACGCGCTACCGGAATAAGGGAGGAATCCGGGTTGACGGCAACGGCAGCGCGGACCTCCGGCGTGACCCGGCCCAGTTCGGTCGTATCAACCGTGACCTGCACCGACTGCGTTTCAACCAACCCCAACGTCGTGTCCGCGGCGATGAATCCGGGATAGATGTGCAGACCGTGCGCGTCGATCACTTCCGCCCCCGGAAGTTGGGGTGGACGGCCCCGCCCAACGTCGGTGATCACGCCCTTGTCAAAGACGACGTACCCGTCGTCTTCGATGGGATCGCCGGAGACCGTGTGGATCGTCGCGGAATGGATAATGACCGGATGGTCTTGCGGCGGGGCGGGAATCTGTTGTGACTGGGCGGCAGCGGGGCGACCGGCGGCCAGGATTGCAACCGCAACCATGATTGTTGACCACGTCCAATGTCCGCTCATCGGTTCGTCCTCCAACAGCATGAGTAGGGTGGATCAGGATGATCAGGTTCGGCGGAAGATGCCCCCTCGGCCGTCGGGTCCGATGGCGTCGCGGGTTCGTCGGTTTCTGTCGCTTTCGGTTTGCCGTGCGCTTCGCGGAGGACTCGTTGGATCAGGCGTTGGCGCTGGGCTTGAGCTGAGGCCCGAAGTTCACGATCCCGGTTGATCTCGAAATACCGTGCGCCCTCGATCCATGTCTGCTCGCAGCGAGCGTAGGTGCTCAGCGGGCTTTCGGACCAGATCACGAAGTCACCGTCTTTGCCGACCTCCAACGAACCGGTGCGATGGTCGATTCGAAGTTGTTTTGCGGGATTGATCGTCACGAAATTCAGCGCGTCCTGCGGGTCGAGCCCGCCGTAGCGAACGGCCTTGGCTGCTTCCGTGTTCATGCGGCGCGCAAGCTCCGATGAATCCGAGTTGAACGACACGATCACGCCGACGTCGTGCATCAGCGCGCCGTTGTACGGAATCGCGTCCATCACCTCGATCTTGTAGGCCCACCAATCACTGAACGTGCTCGCCCCCGCCCCGTGGCTGGCGATCGCTTCGGCGATCTTGTATCCCTCCAGCACGTGTTGAAATGTTCCGATGGTGAACCCGAACTCGTCCGCGACGCGGATCAGCATGAGGATTTCATCTTGGCGATAGCTGTGGCAGTGGACGAGACGTTGGCCGTTGAGTATTTCGACCAGCGCGTCCAACTCAAGATCACGCCGAGGCGGCATTGTGCGGGCTCGCACGTCCTCTGACATCCCCAAATATCGATCCCATTCGGCCCGATAGTCACGGGCAGCGACGAAGCCGTCGCGGATGAACGTTTCAACCCCCATGCGCGTATTCGGATACCGCGTGGTCCTGCGCTTCACGTTCTCACCGAGGGCGAACTTGATCCCCGCGATCGCGTCGGTGACTCGGAAGTCCTCAGCGCTGCCGCCCCACTTCAGCTTGATGACCGAGTTCTGCCCGCCAATCGGGTTCGCCGACCCGTGCAGTTGGTTGGCAGCGACCAATCCCCCGGCCAATTGGCGATAGAAGTTGATGTCGTCGGGATTGATGACGTCGCCGATCCGAACCTCGGCGGTGTTCGTTTGCCCCCCCTCATTGACACCGCCACTGATGCCGGTGTGTGAGTGACAATCGATCAGGCCGGCGGTGAGGTGCTTGCCCGCGGCGTCAATGACCAGCAGATCGTCGGTGTCCGCGTGCGCTCGGGTTGGACCGACGTATACGATCTTTGCGCCGCGAATCTCAAGTTCGCCGTCTTCGATAATGCCGTCCGGGCCGCTCGTCCAAACAGTTGCGTTGATGATCAGAACGTCCTGCGCGTCAGGCGGCTGTGAGAATCCGTACGCGCCAAGCGGATAGACCAACTCCTGTGGCGGCATTTGGAAGTCTTCGTCATCTTCCTCGGACTCGGACTCGGACTCGTCCTCATCGTCACCGTTTCCCGCGTCGCTATCTCCAACGCCTGCGTCGTCGTCCGACTCGTCACCTGTCTCATCTTCAGCGATTTCTTCGGGCTCATCGTCCGTGTCCTGGTGCGGCGAAATTGTGAACGCAAAGCGCTGTCCGTCCGGCAGGGCGCCGGTTCCGACGATGGCGCCCTCAGTTAGGACGCCGCTGAGACGTACATAGCCTTCGGCATCGAACGGTCTGCCATCAACGACGAACGAGATCTGGTCCTTCTGCACGACGACCTTCTTGGCCTTGATCTTCTCGTCGTCGATCTGAAACGTGACGGATTTCTTCGTCGTATCGATTCGGACTTCGCGCGTAATGCCGAGGTCCGTTTCAAGGGTTCCGGCGGAGACCATCTTGATCTGGGGTTCCTTGGAGATCTCATGCCGGCGGCCGTTGATCCAGACATCGCGGATCTTGGGTTTCTTCTCGAACAGCGAGCCCTCGACAACGACCAGGTTGGCGGCCTTTCCCGATTCGATCGTCCCGATGATGTGGTCGAGCCCCAGGAGCTTGGCCGGCACCGTCGTGAGTGCGGCGAGTGCCGCTTTGTCATCGAGGCCGTGCTTCACAGCCCGGCGCAGGTTCGGATAGAAGTCACTGCGTTTTTTTAGTCGATACGTCGTAAGTGCAATCGTCGCCCCGGCTTCGACTAAACGGCGAGCGTTTGTCGGCGCCTGCTCCCACGTCATCAGCTCACGGAGTGTCACACGCTCGGACGACGACAGGGCAGAGACATCCGGACGATCCGGGAATTGCAGCGGGACGATGATGGCAACACCCAGGCTAACGATGTCATCGAGCCGCCTGAACTCATACCCACTGCCGAGCAGAACCAGATCAAGATCGAACTCGTGGGCCAGCCGGGCGGCGCGCAGCGCATTGTGCTCGTCGGACACTTCAAAGAGAACGGCTTGGCGACCGTTGACGACCTCCTCCAACGCGACCAGGGCGTCAGCGCTGATCGGCGGCTCGTTGCCCTGCGGATACGCCTGCCACACTCGCCGGCAGGCGGCATGCCAATGGGCGTCGTAGAACGTCTGTCGCAACAGGGCGATCGCCCCCATGAGCGAGCCGGGATAACCGCCGCCACGATCGAACCCGGCCGCCATCATCGCCTGTCCGTCGTACGCCAGGGCGTGCTCGTCTCTATCGGCGAGCGCGATGACCACGCCGCTGCCGCGCAGTACACCCTGACTGGGGTAAACGGCGGCGACCGTGAAACCGAGCGACCGCATCTCCTTGCGCACACTTTGTGAAGGCAACCGTCCGTCTGCCGCTGACCATTCCGGATGAATCTTGGAGTTCCAATGTGCGCCTGGTCCGCGTTGGATCGAGTCAGGTTTGACCATTACGGCCGCATCGATCAAGCCGGGATACACCGTCAGATCGTCGCCCGGCCACACGCGGGCCCCGGGCGGAACCTCGACGTCCTGGCCCACGGCTTCAATGACGCCGTCGCGGATGATGATCGTCGCTCTCTCGATCGTTTGGCCGGGTTGTACGACGACGGTCGCACCGGTGATGGCGTGGGTGCGAACCTCAGCCGGCCGTACGCCGTTGACCGGCCCGGTCTGCGCCGCAGCGGGGGGGGCGATCGTCAGGGCTCCCACTGCGAGGGCGACAAGCAAATGCTGCATATCGAGTCTCCAAAACAAGGATCAGAAGCGTGGATGTTAGCAGAGAAGAGCAGATATTCAGGCTGGACCCGTGAAAAAAAGAAGATCGAATCAGCGTAGCGTGATGGGCAGGCTACGCACGAGCGCTGTCGTTGTGAGCCGTTGCGGGGATAACAACAGTAGCCGAGCCGGCGCCGCGACCGGGAAGATTCACGACGGTTGCGGTTGCGCGCGCCGTGCCGGTCGGTCCCGGCGAGATCTTGGAGATTTTTTTCGATGTTCTGCGGCCGTAGGTCATCATTTTTTATATTTCGGTCGCCTCGGCGCGCGCGATTCGCGCCTCCGGCCCAAGGGTGAACGATCCACCTTTGGGAGATGCCAGTCGTGGAATTCCAACTCGCCCCGTTTCAAGCGATCCCGATTACCGAGCCATTGCTTGAGCTACTCATTGAGAAACACGAGACAATCAGCGTGCCGCGTTTCCAGCGACTGTGGAACTACTACAGAAACGCATTGGCTGAGCCTGACGAGTTTGGGGGATCGATCGATCCGCCGGCCCAGATGGTCGGGCTTCCGCAACGGCTGTTGGTTCTGAGGCGCGTCGGTCACGACGATCGACTCCAGCGGGAGATCGTGATCGAGAACGATATCGGTTGGCGCATTCACACGTTGGTGGACTTCATGTTCCCCAAGGCGCCGAAGATCGTGAGCCGAGCCGGCAACGATCAAACCCGCGCTGAAATAGAAGCGATCCTGGAGGCGACGTTCGAGGCCAACGGCGGCGTGAACCTCTGGCAGGACGCGGCCCTTTTGGGTTCGATCTACGGTCATGTGGATTTTCTGCTCAACGTAAGCCGGCTCTCGCGCCTCGCTGCGACGAGATCTCTTCGCCCAGCCCGCGGCGCCGCGTCGTCCGGGGCTGCCCCGTCTAAACCCCTGATTGACGACCTGGCCCTACAGATCGGGTCAAGTGTGCTGATTGAGACGGTCGAGGCCCCCCGGGCGATTCCGCTGCTGAGCCAAACCGACTTCCGTCAACTCGACGCCTACATCATTCACTATCGCCAATTCATCAACGACGTCGAGCGTGGAGGAATCCTGGCGCGTTTGAGCCGCGCACTGACCCCACGCTTTCGAAGCGGCGCCGAGCGAGCTTCCATCACCGTGACTGAGATTTACTCTGCCACGCATTTTCAACGGTACGAGGACGGCGAACTTGTAGCCGAGTCGCCCAACCGCCTCGGTCGCCTGCCGGTGGTGCACATTCAGAATCTCAGCCAGCCGCTGTTTTACGAGGGTCTCAGCGACGTTGAGCCGCTGATCCCGCTTCAGGACGAGCTGAACACGCGCCTCAGCGATCGTGCCAACCGTGTCACGATGCAGAGCTTCCAAATGTGGCTCGGCAAAGGGATCGAAGGATTCGCCGACCGGCCGGTCGGGCCCGGCCAGATGTGGGTGACCGACAATCTGGACGCCTCGATCGAAGCATTCGGCGGCGATGCGGACAGTCCGAGCGAAAGGGCTCACATCGAAGAGCTCCGCGAGGCGTTGGACAAAGCGTCGGGCGTGACGCCGGCCGCCGCCGGTCACATCAAGGCCCGGATCGGGAACCTCACGTCGGAGAATGCGCTCCAGATCTCGCTAATGGGCACCGTCGCCAAGGTCAAGCGCAAGCGCGTGACGTACGGCGCCGGCATCCGGACGCTGTGCGAGTTGATCCTGCACGCCCTGGATGTTCATGGGATCTACCGGACCGACGCGGTGGATCGGCGGGTGGAAATTGTCTGGTCTGACGCCCTGCCCACTGATGAGACTCGACGTATCAGCGATGCCCTGGCCAAGGCACAGCTCGGCATTCCGCTCGAGGTGCTGCGAGCCGAGCTGGGGTACCGCGATGCCGAAGGGCCAACCGCGCCACTCGCAGGATGATCGGATGAATCACGAAAGCAACTACAGGAGTAAGCAATGTCCCAAGCAGAAGTAAACCAATCGGCGCCTGAGGTCACGTCGGATCCTGACCACGGATTCGTAGACGAAGCACCGGACGCTCAGATCCAAGAGTCCCAAGAGCAGCGCGAGCGCCTCGTGCCTGTCTCTGAGGCCAAGAAATACCGCAAGCGCGCTCAAGCGGCGGAGAAGATCCTGGAGGACCTCAAGACCGAGCTTGACGAAAAGAACCGGACGTTGCAGGAGCAACGGCAGCGGATTTCGGACATGCAGCGGCAACGCCATATCGACGAACTGCTGATGGAGTCGGAAGCGATCGACCTGGAAACGACGCGACTCCTGACGGAGCTAGCGCTGTCGGAGATGGAGGAGCCGGACGTCGAGCAGGCGATCTCGCAACTCTGCCGGCGCAAGCCGTTCTTGTTTCGCCAGACCGCACGGGGTGCGGCAGCATTGAGCCCGAAGGCTGAGAACGATCACACGCCGTTGGCGCGCTCGATCGAGCACGCGGCGGCCGAAGCCCATTCGAGCGGGAATCGCACGGCGCTGTTGCGCTACCTTCGGTTGCGGCGCCGGTCATAGCGCTCCCAGACGCAGCCAACACGAAGGATTCCTGCATCTGTCCGACTCATTCTCGAAACTCATACGGAGTAAACTCTCATGGCCTTCACTGGAAAAGCTACTTATTCGGCCGGGGCGACCCTGCCTGAAATCGCTGAGGACGTCAGCGACATCATTGGACTTGTCAGCCCGCACGAGACACCGCTCTTAGATCACCTTGGAGATCCACAGCGATCGGCACTGAGCACGGTTCACGAGTGGTTGGAAGATACGCTCTTACCCAACACGGATGCGGTGGATGATCAGTCGATTTCAATCCCGCCCTCTGAAACACTTTTCACGGTCGAAAACGGCGATCGGTTCCGCATCGGTGACCAGATCATGCTGGAGGGCAAAGACGAAGTCATGCTCGTCACGAGCATCACCTCCAATGACCTCACGGTGGTCCGTCAATATGGCGGCAGCCCGACGGCGAACCTTGTCGATAACGATGTCATCAACATCATCGGCAACGCCGCTCTTGAAGGCGACGATGCGCCGACCACACGGTTCACCAATCGTGTGCGAAAGCAGAACTACACGCAAATCTTCACGTCAACGGTGGAGGTTTCCGGAAGTCAGCTGGCCACGCAATCCATCGGTCTGGACGACGAGTTGGACTACCAGAAGCAGGAGCGACTACGAGAGTTGCTGCGTGATCTGGAGAATTGCGTCATCAATGGTTACGCGGCATCCAGCGACCCGCAAGGAGATAGCTCGACTCGAAGAACGATGCGCGGTGCGATCGCTTCGATTACGACCAATCAGTTCCAACCGAACGTCGGCCCAATCCCGGCCGGAGATGGAGGCGGCAATGATCTGCTCAACGAGGCCGTACTCAACGCGGTCTTGCGCGAAGTCTGGGAACAAAGCTCCGGAACGATCGACACGATCGTATGTTCTGGGTTCCAAAAGAGGCAGATCAACGGCTTCATATCCAGTACGCAGCGGTTTATCGATCACGAGAGCAAGTTCAGTTCGCTGGTTGATATCTACGAATCGGACTTCGGCGTGTGCCGGGTGATCATGAGCCGGTGGGTGCCGTTGGACGCACTGCTGTTTGTTGACCAGTCGCGGATGGATGTAATGCCGCTGGCGGGGCGCAGCTTCCAGTTCAAGCCGTTAGCCAGCCAGGGCGACGCTGAAACCGGGCAAGTCATCGGCGAGTACACGCTCGAATTCCGAAACGAGAACGCCCACGCTTTGCTCAACGGTCTGGCCACCACTGCCTGACCCTCTCTCCTCCCGTCACTGGCCGGCGGCGTTGCCGTCGCCGGCCGGTTTTGCAAGAAGCAGGACAGATTCGGCCGCCACGTGCTGCGGTGTGGAACGAACCTGAGGTCGGATACCCCCCCAGCCCCAGCAAAGGAGCCAGATGATGGCGCTGACCACTGACAGAGATTTGCTCATCCATGAGCCGAGCGTTTTCCTCGATGCGACCAGCGTCGCGACGAGCCTTCTTTCCGCCACGGATGGCTCCGTCGCCGACACAACGCTGACCAGTGCAAGTTCGGATTTCCAGGCAGCGGGCATCGACGCCGGCCACGTTATCGTAATCGGGAACCAACCCACCGAGGTTGTGGCCAGAGTTGACCCCACGAATCTCGTTGTCTCGCTGCCGCGCGCGTCGCTTAACGAGGCGAATATCCCGCCCGGAGACGGGTCGACCCTTGCCATCGACGTGCGGACGTTCGGGCGGATGATTGCCGAGGTCGAGGCATGGATTCTCGGCGCTTTGGGGATCGACGCGGCCGACCCGTTGCTGCCTCTTGACGAAACAGCGATCTTGAATCCCCAGGACATCCGGGAGGCCGTCGCCCTGCGGACAATTGCCCAGGCTTTCGCGGCGGCATCGGCCCTCGCCCCGACGGACGCCTCGTTAGCGGACCGGGCCTCGCTCTATTCGCAGCGAGCCGCCGATGTACGGCGTCAGACCAGAGCCGTGCTGGATCTGGATGCGGACGGCATCGCGGACGCGATCCGGCACATTGATGTCGTCTCGTTGCAACGGAGCTGAGGCGGCCATCGATGGAGACAACCTTCAACGGCACGCTGGCACTACTCACGCAATTCGGGGCCGCCGGCCTGATCGGGCTGCTGTGGATCATGGAGCGGCGCTACGCGGCCCACCGAGACCGCCAGCTCGACGAGGCCCATCGGAAGCTGATCGACCAGGAGCGCGACCTTGAAGCCCTGCTTACGGTGGTGAAGGAGAACACAAAGGCAATCAACACGTTGCAAGGAGGCCAAGTGCAGTTGATCCATTTGTTGGAGCGACTCCACAAGCGAATCTCGGCCAATGCCGCCTAGCTTCGCCCCGCGGGGTTCTCGATCCGGGGGTTCGGGCGCCGAACGGTTCCAACCCCGTCTCCGGTCATCTATTGGTATCTTGCCCGAATGAGGTCAGTTGCTAGGCAGGTCGTCGGATTCCTGGGCGGGCTTGGCATCCTGGGATGCGCGTCCGCACCTGGTCCCGAGCACGATCCTTCAGATGGACCAACGTCCCTTGGACCGAATTCGAGTTGGATTGGTGACGCCCAGACCAGCGACTGGCCCTTCTGGCCGCAAGCGTTGCGGATTCACCCCCTGACCAGGCTGGCGGTGGACGCGAAGTCAGGTCGATCCATCATCGAATTTCGCCTTGAGTTCCTCGATCCTGAAGGCCACACCACCAAAGGGGTCGGCCAGGTCCGAATCGATCTGGCGGCGGGTGGGTCCGGTGCTGATTCGTCGCCTCCGATCGCCACCTGGAACTGGGATTTGCGAGACCGGTCCGTCAACAGGAGGTTCTACGACGATGTCACGCGCACGTACCTGTTCCGCCTGACGGTTGACCCGTCGGAGCTTGGGCCGCAGCCGGAACTGCGAGCGTACTTCCTCTCCGCGACCGGGGCACGGCTCCAGGCGACGCATACGCTGCGGGTGGAATGAACGAGGCACGCCTGATCCAAGAGGGCGATCTGCGATCGGTCAGTCGGCGGGCGCTGGAATCTCTTCGATAACGGAGTACCGATCGAGGTTCAGAACAACGACCTCGCCATCGTCGAGCTCCAGTTCAAGTCGATCCAGCCAGAGCTGGTCGTCCCGGGCGTGGGCGAACCACGATCCGGTCTTCGCTTGCTGGTAGCGCGTAATGACTCCCTCGACCGTATTCGCCCAGGCCTGATCGCGGAGCGGCAGTTGCTGTGTCACGCGAACACGAGCGCCCGGCGCCGGTAGTGTGGCCAAGATTGCCATGGCCCAAGTCTATCAGCTTCGAGGCAGCGGACAGGGGTCTTGAGACCCGGCCACGAACTGCGATCACGACGGCCCTGCGGCTTGGGCTGCGACCTCCACGGGACCGATCGAGGCAATCGTGAACTCAGAAAAATCCCGTCCCCCAAGGTACGTGTTGAGCTGGTCGACGCTGATCGCGTCGATCTGACGGGCCAAGTCACCGAGTGATCGCACACGGCCCAGCCGGAACTGATCTTGTCCGATCGCTGCAGCGCGGGCCGCGGTTGACTCACCCTGCATGATCAGGTGACTCTTGAGGCCGAGCACCGCCCGTTTGAATTCATCATCGCTGACGCCCTCTTGCAGGCGCTGAATCTCGTCCTTGCAAACCTCAAGCGATTCACGGGCGCGCTGGGGTGTCGTGCCCACGTAGACCGCGACAAGACCGCGGTCCTTCCCGGCGTAGAACGATCCGCCAACGCTGTAGCACAGGGAGCGTTTCTGCCGCAGTTCGGTGAACAGCCGGCCGCTGGCGCCACCGCTGAGGACCGCCACGGCCACCCGTTCGAGCATCGAATCGGGGTCTGCCTCATGAGGCGCGTCATAGGCCAGCCCAATGTGCACTTGAGCCGTGTCCTGTTCATGATGTTGTTGGCCACGTACAGGAGGACTCGTCTCGACCGGTTCGCGGTGCGCACCGGACCATCCGGACATCAGCTCGTTGAGTTGCCCAGCCATCGCGTCACAGTCAACGGCGCCGGCAGCGGCGATGATTGCCCCGGCCGGCGTGCAACGCTCCGCCCAGGCGTCCCGCAGATCCTGGATTGAGCATCGCTCCAGGATCTCCCGCTGCCCGTACCCGTGCCGGTTGAACGGGCTAGCCAAGTGGCGTTCGCGCAGTTGGAGCATCACCGATCGTTGCGGTTCGTCTTCCAGCGAATCGAGCGCCTGCAGACAGAGACGCCGCACCGCGTGGAGCGCCTCATCTGGGAGCATGGGTTCTGACAACATCGCAGACAGGCGTGGCAGCGCTTCGGCAAGCCTGCTTCCCAGCAGGACCGTTCCGAGGCGGAGGTGGTAGGTAAGTACCTGACTGGATCGTTGCACACCCAGGCGGTCAAGGGCGTCGCTGTGCTCCCGGCTGTTCAACCCACCCGCCCCGCGAAAGATGAACTCGCTGAGCATTGTCGCCAGGCCGTCACCGTCCGCCGAATCCGTTGCCGACCCGAGCGGAACGAGCCAGCTCATTGCGCAGGAGGCGACATTGGGGATCGGCTCAACGACCAAGGTCGCGCCGCATCCGAGGTTGATGGTGCGGATGCCGGTCATGGCGGGCGACGCATCATAGTCCATGTGATGCCAAGGACGGGGATGGACCTTGCCGACGCGGCGACGCCGAGCCCGGGTCGTTGCCGATAATCCGTTCCAATCCGCAAGGCCGGAAACGATCTTCAAGCAAATACAGGTCCGGGATGATGGGTAGCGCTGAATCTTCCGTAGAGATGACATACTGCGCCGACGAGGAAAGCACTATCGGACCTGCTCCCTATGCGCACGCTCTTGAACATTCTGGTTGTGGTGATGCTCGCGGGGATCCTGGTCGGCGTGGTGATGATCCGCTCTAACAAGGGGATCAAGCAGGATCAGATCAGAACGGCCAGGGACGAAGTCCGTCGCTTCCAGCGTCAGATCACGTTCCAGGCAACCATCGCTGAGGTTGAATTGACCGCAGAGGGGTATCCGGTTACGGCTGATCCGAACTGGTTCCACGGCAGTCTGCCCCAGAACCTGTTGATCGAGGCTGGTCATCCGTGGGTCGAGATCGCCGGACGCAATGAGCGATCGTTCCTACATCCTCTGGACATAGTTGTTCGTGACGCGGTGGCTGCGCAGTTCTGGTACAACCCGTACAAGGGGATCGTACGAGCCCGAGTGCCCGCTGACATCTCCGATGCCATAGCGTTAGAGGTCTACAACCAGGTGAACGACAGCAGCTTGGGGGGCGTGTTCAGCCGGCCAGAGCACGATGGCTCGGCAGGGTGATTTGTCCTCGTGCGGTTGCGTCCGGGGCGACGGAGGCGACGGAGCCTAGCGCCGCGATGAATCGAACGCGTCGTCGATGGTGTACCGACCAGGCGCCCGACCCGTTAGCCAGGCGGCCAGTCGCAGCGCGCCGCGGGCGAACAGGTCGCGATCGGTCGCAACGTGGCGGAGACTGATTCGTTCGCCGGGGCCTCCAAACTCAATAAAATGTTCGCCGACGATATCCCCCGATCGAATGGAATGAATGTGATCTGCCGTGAGGTCCACGCCGGCCTCGCGCCGCATCTGTTCGGCGATACGCAGGGCGGTTCCCGACGGCGCGTCCCGCTTGTGGAGATGGTGAAGTTCGATCAGATTCACGTCGTATTGATCGCCGAGCAGACGAGCCGCTTCGACGACGAGTCGGGTTAGAACCGCGACTCCCCTGGACGTGTTTGGCGCGACCATGACGGGTATCCGGCGCGATGCAACCTCAGTGATATCGAGTGTTTGGGGCGATAGACCGGTGGTTCCGATGAGCACGGCCGCGTGGTGATCCGTGGCCATCCGAACCGCGTTGGCGGTGCCCTCGTCGCTGGAGAAATCGATGATCACATCGACTTCGGCGGCGCGGTCAATGGAGGTCTCAAACTGCTCATCCTGGTCGATCGCCCCCACGAGCTCGAACCGCGAATCGGTCCGCGCCAAGGCGCAGACGCGCGACCCCATTCGCCCCGCAGCGCCGTGCATCACGAGCCGAATCATGCTCGCTCGATCCCCCTACATTGGCGTTGAGTCGTTATTTCTGTCAAGATACTTCCAATCAAGTTCCGATAGATGTACAAAATCCATTTGGCGGTCGGTCCGCCAACCTCAGTTCGCGCTGACAACTCCGACACCTTAGCGTACACAGGAGGTTCTACACATGGCTCGGAAGAAACGCGCCACGAAGAAGAGGGCCGGTAAGAAGACGACGGCCCGCAAGACCACTCGTAAGAAGGCCACTCGCAAGAAGGCCACTCGCAAGAAGGCGACCCGCAAGAAGGCGACTCGCAAGAAGGCGACTCGCAAGAAGAAGACCCGCAAGAAGGCCACCCGCAAGAAGGTGACTCGCAAGAAGGCGACTCGCAAGAAGAAGACCCGCAAGAAGGCCACCCGCAAGAAGGCGACTCGCAAGAAGAGCAAAAACGGGCGCCGCAAGAAGGAGGAGTAGACAGCGGCCCCAACGCTGCGAGCGTTCGGTCATCTGGTTCGAAATCAACACCCCGCAGGGCCGGCTTGAATGCCGGCCCTTTCTCTAGGCCTTACGACGATCCGTTCGCCGGTTCGGGGTGTTCTGCCGGTTGGCCGCACGGCTAAGATCGAGGGGTCCGACCGCGGGCGGTTGGTGTCGAGCCGGTCCAAGGAATGCTTTCATGACGCACATCATTGCCGAGCCCTGTATCGGCACCAAGGACGCTTCATGCGTCGATGTCTGCCCGGTTGATTGCATCCACCCAACGAAGGATGAGCAAGAGTTCGACGAGGCTGAGTTGCTGTACATCGACCCCGACACCTGCATCGACTGCGGGCTGTGCGTCGATGAATGCCCGGTGCAGGCGATCTTCCCGGAAGAAGATCTGCCCGAGGAGTGGAAGCAGTATCTTCAGATCAACACCGAGTGGTACCAGACACAAGTGTAGACGGTGAGGCTGAGCGCGGCGGTGGAGGCGGCGGCCGACGTCTCGGGCTGCGCTCGACGGTGTAGCGTTCGTCCGGCGGTCAGGCCGCGGACGACTCCTCAAGATCGTCGTCGTCGTTTTCGGTGATCTTGTTGACACCGCTCGGCGCATCCGGCCGCTCCGTCCAATCCTCGACGCGCTCGCCGAGATTCAGTTCACTGCCCAGCGTCTTGCGATATCCGAGCTTGCGAATGATCTCCAGCACATCGGTCCAGGTGGGGAAGGTCAAGCCGTTGACGCGCTTAAAGGCATCAATCGCCATAAGGAACATGAATTGTTCCTGGGTCATCTCCCCTTCGTCCGCGGCGCGCATGAAATCGGTCCGCCGACGTCCGGGGCCTCGCCGGCGCTCCAGGTTCGTAGTGGACGCAGATTGATCGACGTCTCGGCGGTCGAGCCCGCTTCGTTGGTCAACCACATTCTGCCTGCGGTTCCGTTGTTGCTTTCGCTGCTCACGCTCGGCCATGTTCCGCTCCCTTGGTCAGCACCCTACACTACCTGCCCTTGGGCCACGGTCGCGCCGACTCGCACCGGGTTGGGCCCTTGTGACGGCCAAAGAATCAACCTCGATCACGGCAACTTAGATTATGTCATCCTCGGCCAAATCGGACTCGCGATTCACTCCATTTGCCGCCCTGTTGGCCTGGATTTGGCCCGGCTTAGGGCACCTCAGGCTTGGCCAACGCCGACGTGGGATGCTGATCATGTTCGGCGTGCTTTTCTTGTTTCTGGGCGGGGTGCTGATCGGCGGCGTTGACGTGGTCGATCGCCGCCATGATCCGCTGTGGTTCGTGGCCCAGGCCCTGTGTGGGCCGATCGCCTTCGGCGCCGACTTGGCGAATCAGCGCTTGCTCAGCGATCCGCAGGTGCGACTTCAGCGCAAGAGCCTCAGCCATATCAACGAGTTCGGCACCCTCTTCGCCGCCCTCGCCGGCCTCATGAACCTCGTGGTGATCCTCGACGCGCTCCACCGCCCAGCCCCACGGCGTACCGCCGACCGAAGGGCCCAAGCCGAGCCGTGACAAATCTCCTCGCCTACATCCCGTTCGTCGATCCGATCCACGCCCTGCAAGACTGGTGGTACCTGCTGCTGATCCCGTTGGCGTTCGGCATCGCCGTGATCTACAAGGCGCTGCGCAGCCCGCAGTTCGAACATTACTGGCAGAACGTCCTCGTCATGACCGGCCAGATTGTCGCCGCGATGATCGCCTTGGCCGTTGTCTTGATTGTGGCGATCCAGGTGTTGATCCCTTTGATCCCAGTCAACTAGCCAAGCGCGCGGGCGTGCCTACTCTCCGCCTCGAACCTGGCGCATGACGAACGCGGCTGCGTACATCCCTCCGATCTCCTCGCGATCAACATATTGCGGCGGGTACGCGCTGTTGAGAGGCTGCAGGCGAATCGTTCGGCCGTCGTTCTCAATGTAGATGCGCTTGAACGTCGTCTCATTGTCGCGGAGTAGCCGGACGAAGCAGTCTGAACCGGAAGGCGTGGGCAGTACGGGCGAGAAGATGACGATCTCGCCCTCGGCGTATCCCGGTTCCATCGAGTCGCCGACGACCCGCGCCGCGAATGCGTCCGGGTCGGTGACGTCAGGGCAGAGCACATACTCGTCGGCCACGCTGACCGGGTAGTCGAGGTCGGTGAACTCCCGCGGATAACCTGCGGCGACGCGGTTGATCAGGGGTATCTGGCGAGCGCCCGGGAGGGGTCCTTCAACGTTGGGCGAACATTGATCCAGAAGCTGCTGGAGCTCTCCGCGGCGATACAGCTCGTCGAGGCTCTCACCGCGTTTGGCAGCGTTCCGAAGCCGTTCGGCGATGGCCTCGGAAGCGGTGACTCGTGCCCGCACCGTCAGCGGCGTGCTGTCCCATTGCAAGGCGCCGGCCAGTCGGCCGTCCTCAATCCCCAGCGCGGCCTCAATCCGGCGGACGCGGTCCGGAGACACCCGTCGCTGGTCCGATTCCATCAGCGATAGCTGGGGCTTGCTGCACCCTATAGCGGCCGCTAGGGCCTCCTGCGTCATCTGAGCCGCCTGTCGCTCCTTGCGGATCAACTGGCCGATCGTCGACATTCGAGCCTCCCGTCAAGGCAAGAAAGTTTACAAAATTGCAAACAAAGGTCTTGCCTTTTCGTGTCCGTCTGTGTAAATATTAGCCATAAGTTTACAGGATTGCAAATGACCATGCCGAGCTTTGGCGCAACTTTCTCCCGGAGCGAAAATCGTGATTACAGAGGCCTTAGCGGGGCCGCAAACCCAGATTCAGGCTCGCCGAGCCAGTGCCGAGCGGCTGCTGGACTACGCCAACCACCTCGACGCCTCCGACCGGGCGTTGCTGCGAGCGGTCTTCGACCGCGGGCTGACCTCGACGGACCTCGCTGAAGTCATCGGTCAAGAGCCTCGTGCGGTGCGGCGACGGGTGCAGCGACTGGTCGAGCGGATCGGGTCCGCCTCGTTCCAGTTCGTGATGCGGAATTGTGATGGCTGGCCCTCGTCGCGTCGCCAAGTCGGTGAGTCGATCATCCTCCGCGGTTCGACGCAACGACGGGCGGCTGTGCAGTTGGGACTGAGCCTCCACCAGGTCCGCCAGGAGATCGAGCGCATCCGAGCCCTTTATGAGTATCAACTTCAATAGCCAGCGTGCTGGGACGAACCGATGCGACGCGTGAAACTTGAGTACAGCGTGGCCACGGCCGTGGAACCGTCGGCACGGGTCATGGAAACCGCAGCCATGTTCGGGCTGGGGGTTGACGAGACGCGGTCGATCCGGGTCGTCCCGCCGTGCGAGATTCCACTCCCGGCCGGGGGCGTGGTCTTCGTCACCGGACCCTCCGGCGGAGGCAAGTCGACGCTCTTGCGCCTCATCGGCCGGCACGTGGAGGCCGACGGCGCTCGAGTCATTCGGTTTGAGGCGCTGCCGGAACTTGACGATCGCCCGCTCGTCGATGTCTTTGAGACATCGCTCGGCGAGACGACGGCATTGCTGGCGATGGCGGGCCTTGGTGACGCGTTCGTGATGCTCCGCAAGCCCAGTGAGCTCAGCGACGGTCAGCGGTATCGTCTTCGCCTGGCCCAGACGATCGATCTCGCACAGCGTGAATCATCGGGTGTCGTCATTTTGGCGGACGAGTTCGCAGCGACGCTGGACCGCCAGACTGCGCAGGTCATCGCGCGCAACGTCCGCCGATGGACCAGTAAAACCGCCCACACCTTCGTGGCGGCCACGACCCATGACGACCTCCTGGAGGCGTTGGAGCCGGACGTTTTGGTTTCCAAAGGCCTCGGTGATCAGTTGCAGGTGCTCACCCGATGCT
>JADFNO010000183.1 GCA_022563315.1 Planctomycetota bacterium
GCTCTGGGGGCGTCAGCCGGATGATCTTCGTGGGCACGCGCGTTCGCAGCATCTCGTTCTCGGCCTTGAGGAACTGGATCTGCCGCCGGAGATCATCCTCGGTGGCGCCGGCGAGGGTGAACAGCAGCCGCTGGAAATATCTGGGCATACGACTATTGTGGCCGCGATGCCTTCAGTATGGGCCAAGACACAATTTCTGAACACCGGTCGGAGCAGGTTGGCGCTCGCGCGCTGTTAACCGGACGGGCACAGGTTCGAACCGTTCGGAAAAAACGCTCACCGGTTAACAGGGGTTGCTCTCGGGGCCCGACATTGGTTTTCGGAATCGAGAGCGCGATCTGGCTCCGGCTCGGACGGATCAAATCCACAAACCATTGAAAGCACTGCGCTTATCGTGCTCTCTGCGCGCGAGCATTTAGCCAAAGTTATGAAGAGGGTTGTGCTCGGGGAGGGCCGTGCTGTTCGGCCGATCCACCCGGGAGTGGACCGAGCGATCCGCGCAGGTCGGCTCCGCGCGAACCGAACCGACCGTCTTCTGGCGGTCCGCGGTCACCATCGGCGCAGTGTGCGCGGTCATGGTCGTCTTCTCCCGACCGGCGGTGCAAGAGCGTCTCGGCCCGCGGGCGGAAGGCGTCGTCAGAACCCTGAGCCGGGAAAAGCTCAACCGCCGCGATTCGGAGCTGCTGGAGCGGGGCTACTACGAGGATCTGACGGACGTCACGCGCTACAACGCGCAGCTCATGGAGCTCTTCGCGAAGGAGCCCGAGAGCTGGCGGCGTGAGAGCAAGCTGCCGCTCGTCGACGAGAACGATCCGTATTCCAACCAGCTGCTCCCTTCCCGACAGGTTCGCCACAGGGGCGTGACGGTGACCACCAATCGATGGGGCATGCGCGACCGCGATTACGAGCTCGCCAAGCCCCCGGACACCTACCGCATCGCGCTCCTCGGCGCCTCGATGTCCATGGGTCGTGGCGTAGAGAACGATGAAACCTACGAAGCCCGGCTCGAGGCCCGGCTGAATCAGCCGGGCATGGTGGGGCCGTACCGCCACTACGAGATCTTGAACTTCGCGGTTGGGCGCTCCGGACCCATGGCCAAGCTCACAGCTCTGGAGGGGTGGGTCTTGGACTTCGAGCCCGACGCGATCATCTACGAGGCCTCTAACGAGTTCCACTATGCCGTGCGGGACGTCGCCTATGCCGCGACCCGCGCTGAGGAGATTCGGTACGAGTACCTCCAGGGGATTGCGGAGAGGGCCGGCCTGGAGGTGGGTATGGCGGCCGGCGTGGCCACAAACCGGCTGTCGCCGTATGCTCCCGACCTGATCGAATGGTTCTACGCCCGGATCGCCGAGCAATGCCGCCAGCGTGGTATCCGCGTCTTTGTCCTCGACAACCTCAAGCCGGGCGATCCCATCGCAAAGCCGTCGGACGCCCTTCAGCAGATCGACCTGGCCACTCGCGCAGGCTTCACCGTTCTGGACATGACGGGGGCCTACGATGGCGTTGAGGATGTCGAGTCGCTGTGGTTGCGTCCATGGGACTGGCATCCCAATGTGGAGGCGCACCAGTTGCTCGCCGACGAACTTTACGAGTTACTTCAGATGCACCTCGGGGACTCGGTCTGGCCGCGCCAGCCCCCCTCCAAGGAGCCGCCGGATCAGTAACAGTCAGCCGACTGAGGGGCACGGCAGGGGTCACGTACGAGAAGCTCGTGCCATCGACGTTCAGGCCTGTGGGTGGTACGGTTCAAGAAAAGGAGTCGGTGATGGAGGAAATCAAGGGCAAGGTCAAGAAGTTCATACTCGACGAGTTTCTCCCCGGGGAAAGCCCCGAGGCACTGAACGACGAAACGCCGCTCATCACCGGTGGCGTGCTCGATTCGATCGGGACGTTGAAACTCGTGTCGTTTCTGGAGGAGACCTTCAACATCCAGATCAAGGCGCACGAGGCCGATTTCAGCAATCTGAACACGATCTCCGACATCGCCGGCCTCGTTCACACGAAGCTCGAGACCGGGTAGAAAGCCCCCTGGACCCTACCGGTGGCATCGGGGCCAAGCGGTAAACACCCGGGGCCCATGCACGGAGACGGCTTATTCATCCCGTAGGCGCGGACAGGATGCCACGGCACTTCGTGTAAGCAGACCCTTCGAATGGAGGCGTACACATGAGGTCCCGTCGCGGTGTCTTCCTAGAGCGTGTCCACTCAAAATGTAGCGGCGTATCCGGCGTGGTGATAGCAGTTGACGGCATCGGTTGGCGTAACAAAGCAGACCCCGACTTCACATCCGCCGACTTCGCAGCGCAGCCCAACGCCTCCCGCACCCCATTTTAGCGTGCCACCTTTTCGGTCCCAAGCCCCAATAAGTTTCTTGAAAAATGCGCCGTTGACCTTGTCACTTTCCTTATAGAATTGCTTCTCATCCATGGTGCCGACGCGGCAGTTCTTCTTGGGGTCGTAGTGTGAAGTCATTTGGATCAGCTCCTCATGTCTATCGGCGGTAGGGCTTTCAATCCGTGGAGGCCAGACGCTTGCCCCCATTGTTGACATTCGAAGCCCGCAACGGCTCTAAGTATGGTACCGGGAAGCATGATCTAAAAGCGATGGCGGTTTCCAACGTGATCATGCATCAGCACAATGATCGCCAGCATAACCCATCAAAATACACGTCGCCAAGCTTGGAAGTCCAGCTCGGGGAGTTTGGGTTCGAGCGCGACGCCCTTGGAACGTGAGCCAGGGACGATCACCGCCCTCCCTCGCGCGACCGGTCTACGACGTGAAGGATGGTCAGCGCGTCTCGACCACGCCAACGTGGAAGCGGACCCGAGACGTTGCCACACAAGCCCGCGGTGGATCGGACGTGGCCTGACGCCCGTCTGAGGTCCTTTTACACTCGTCGGCATTACCGGCCGCGGCGACTCTCTCATCGGGCCCGAGCACGGAGCCCGGCGCGGAGTCGGGGCCAGCGATGGTCGATACACCTCCAAGAGGAGGGCTACGCGATGGACCTTACCGATCCCGGACTGCTGTTCTCCGGCCTCGCCATCTCCCTGATCGGGCTCGCCCTGTTCGTCCACGGCAAGAAGATGGACCACCTACGAAACCTCGGCATCGGCCTGGCCATGATGGTCTTTCCGATCTTCGTTCACTCGCTGCTGTGGGTGTGGGTGATTGCCGGCGTGTGCGTGGCGAGCGTCTTTCTCTTGCCTGACGGACGCTGAGCCGGGTTGGAGAGTTGCCCTCGGCCAGTTGGCTCATCAGCGAATTGGGACTACAGTAGGGGAATCCGCTACTATTGGCGGCCACCAGACCAGGGCCAAACGACCATGAAAGACGGCATCCATCCCAAGTACTACCCCGACGCCAAGGTCTATTTCCGCGGCGAGGTGGTGATGACGACCGGAGCCACGGTCCCGGAGCTGCACGTGGAGATATGGTCGGGCTCGCACCCGTTCTACACGGGCCAAAAGAGCTTCGTGGACACGGCCGGCCGGGTGGAGAAGTTCCAGAAGAAGTACGCCGGGGACTACTTCAGCAAGTCCAAGAAGCCAAAGAAAGGCAAGTAGCTCCCGAGCAGCCTGTGGCGACCGGCGCGGCCTTGTACCGCGGCGGGCGTTGTGCATTTATGGAGCGCCGCTTTAGGCTCTGTCTGATGAAAAGTGGGACGGGCATCTTGCCCGTCTGCAAGACTGAAAACAACGGGCTGGAAGCCCGTCGCACTAAGATTGAGGGGCACTCTTTTGATCCAGCAGACAGAACCTAGCCCGGACCGAGTTGGTGATTCTGCCCGCTTCTCCTGACCGATGCTCATCAAGTGATAGATCAACGTCGTGACGATGGAAAGTAGCGAACCGCAATGGTTAGCGCCGCCAACGAAAACCTGATCCGCAAGCTCCAGGAGTTGGACGGCCAGTACGAGCAGCTCGGCCGGCAGTTGCTCGACCCCCAGGTCCTGAGCGACCATCGGCAAGTGCGCACGCTGTCGATCAAGCGGGCGGCGCTGGAGTCGGTTGTAACCGACTATCGCGCGTATCGCCGGGCGATCGAGCAGGCCGAGGAGTTGCGGGCCGTCCTGGACGAGGCTTCCGATCCGGAGCTGTCGGAGCTTGCCCGTGAGGAGTTGCCGAGCGTTCGGCGCAACGCCAAACAACTGCTGGAGTCAGTGCAGCAGCGTCTGCTGACGGCGGACGATCGCGCGGTGAGCTCGGTCATCCTGGAAGTTCGAGCCGGGGTCGGCGGGGACGAAGCGGCCCTGTGGGCGGGCGACCTGCTGGAGATGTACCGGCGTTTCGCCGCGATCAAAGGCTGGGTGTTCGAGGAGATCGACGGCCACGGCGCGGAGTCAGGCGGGTTCAAGCTGGCCATCGTGCGCGTCAGCGGTGAAGGCGTGTGGGCGGAGCTTGGCTACGAAGGCGGCACGCACCAGGTCAAGCGCGTGCCCGCCACCGAAGCCCAGGGGCGAATCCACACCTCGACCGCAACCGTGGCCGTTCTACCGGAGCCTGAAGATGTGCAGATTCAACTCGATCCCAGCGATGTCAAAGAGCGGATCACCACGGCGCAGGGACCGGGCGGGCAGAACGTGAACAAAGTCGCCACCGCGGTGCATCTCATCCACGAGCCGACGGGCATCGAGGTGCGAATGCAGGACACCAAGAGTCAGGCCCAGAACCGTGAGAAGGCGTGGCGGCTGTTGCGGGCCCGACTCTATGAACAACAAAAGGCCAAGGCCGAGGCTGAGCGGGCCGAGACACGCAGCGCGATGATCGGCTCGGCGAAACGAGCCGAAAAGATCCGCACCTATCGCTACAAAGAGGATATCGCGGTGGATCACCGCCTCGGGTCCGGCGGGGGCGGGTTCAATCTCGCCGACGTTCTCGCCGGGCGGATACAGCCGTTGGTCGACGCGTTGATCGAGCAGGACACGGCCAAGCGACTAGCGGCGTTGTGACAAGAGAGGCATCAAGGCATCGTGGCATTGAGGGGGAGCAGAGGACAGCGGCGCGAGGACGCGAGGCGGTCGTGCCTTGGGATGAAGCCGTGAACGTTGGCAGACACGCTCACGATCGCTGCCTACAAAAGAAAAAGGACCATCCGCTGAATTCGGATGGTCCTTGTCGAAATCTCAGGAGAAGTACGCTACAGGCGTCCGTCAGCGGCGTCGGCGGCGCCTGACGCCCACCAAGCCGCCCAATCCCAGCAGGGCCAGCGTAGCCGGCGAGGGCACGATAGCGATATTGTCAAACGCTAACGTATTCCCTGCCACGGCAATGGCACCGCCGAAGAGCCTGAATCCGGTGGGCGTAGGAGCGCCGCCCGCGCCTCCGAACAGGTAGCGATCAAGCGGATTGTTCGTGAAGGTTTCGTTCGTGGCCAGATCGGTGATCGAAACCTGCAGGATCTGGCTCGTGTCGAGACTGAATGTCGTTGACCAACGATACCAATGATTGATCGCGAGGTTCTGGAAGCCCGGGTCGGCGACCGACTCGATCAATTGCGCGCCCCCAGAGTCAAACCACACGTAGTCGGCATCCCAGTTTTCAGCGGTGACAGGATCGGACCACCGAGCAAGGGCAATGAACGTCGCTTCTCCGGGGAAGACTTGCGTAGAGAAGCTTCCGATGTTCTGCGCCGACGGCAGTTCGCCGATGAACGTGGCGGCGATATCAAACGACACGGTCCAAACGCCTGTGCCGTCGCCGTAGGACATATCGCGCTGCGCCCGGGCGAAGGGTTGGGGCAGACCGGGATCACCTCCTGTAACGCCCGCGAACTGTTTCCCGCCGAATGGATTCTGAGGAAGTCCCAGTGCGTTCCCCGCATAGAGATAGACCAGACCATTCTGGCTGTCCGGCACCGGGATGTAGAAGCCATCCTGCCCGGTGATGATGGTCCCGCCTGCGGAGCCCATGTACAGGGGCGCCTCAAAGTCGGAGAAGTACTGTGCAGTCGCGGCTTGGCCCGCGGCGAGGGTCAGTGCCAGAGCCGGCAGTGCACCCATGAGCGATCGCCGCCAGACACGCGCCTGACATGCGTTGCGTTGCTGAAGTCGTCTGTTCATTTTGTCGAACTCCTTCTCTCGCTCTCTCTTGCGCGGAAGCGCGCGACGCCGGTGGCGACCGCGCGGTCACTTTGTGACAAAGGATGATTTCGTGGTTTTTGCCCTCACAATCTCACTTCCCTCCTCGGAGGTCAGTAAGGCACATGCCGGATTCACAACCGGCGGCAGACTGCTAAGGTATCGCGAGGGCTCAGATGGAGCAAGAAAAATCTTCTATTTTCCGTCGAAGGGTGGCTGAGAGCCTCTTGGCACCGATCAGCCGCTCACAAGATTGACCGTAACTGATGTAAAGGCAAATGCTTAGGTGCTTTCACCTTGCCGGAGGCCGCAGGGCAAGGAGCAGGTCTACTGGGAGGCGATCTGGGCTGGCGGGGCTCGTCGAGCGAGGCCCCAAGAACGCTGCGGAAGTCGACTTGTGCCAACATCACCTGGGGGGACGTCGACGTGGCCGACGGATATCTTCGCGTTTGCATTGGCCTGGCCGACCTCGCCGTGGGGGCACAAGGTGATGGCCAGGGAAACTGCGACGGTGGGATCGTGATGCCAACGGCACCGTCGGCGCATCCGATCTTCTCTCGTTGCTGGCAAGTTGGGGGCCGTGCCCATGAAGAACGGATCAAGGTAACGTGCCATCGAGGGGTAGAAGAGGCGATGCGCCATGCAGGAT
>JADFNO010000184.1 GCA_022563315.1 Planctomycetota bacterium
CTCAGCGCCGTTCTTTATGGCTTGGTTGAATGCAGCCTCGGCATCGTCGACCGTGAAGGCAATGGCCCGCACGCCATCGCCATAGCGCTTCACATGCTCGTGAGCTTCGTGGTCGTGGCTGAGCCCGCTGGTCAGGATCAGGCGGATATTGCCCTGGGTGAGCAGATAGTTCGCCTCGTCGCGGCTGCCGGTGGTGAGATCGGCAACCTGATCGACGGTGAAGCCGAAGGTGGAGGCATAGAAAAATGCGGCCTGCTTGGCGTTGCCGACATAGAACCGCAGGTGATCGACGTCGATCAATCGCAGGGGATCGGCATCGGTGCGGGTCGTGGGCAGCGGCGACGGTGTGCTGGCGGTGGTCATAGCGTTCTCAACTCCTCTGGTAAAGGCGCCCGGCTTGAGTCTAGGCGACCAGCTGGCCGCCGACCAAAGCGGACCACCCCATCATAATAAAAGAGGACCGGCAGTCCGTCCCTGGTGTGTTGAAATTTGGCAAAAAAAGAAGAGGCTACGGGCCTGGGCCCGCAGCCTCTGGTGGATGAACGGCTCTTTTTCCTCCCGGAACGGCAGATGGACGCGGCGACGATCGTGGTCGCTGATCCAGTTGTTGTCTATCGTCGGCTGCGCCGCGGGTCGGCTGAAGATGATTCGATGAGGCGTTGCGATCAGCGGTCGCCAGCGCGGCGAGCCAACAACGCGCGGCGCTGCACCCGATGCGCATACGCTGGCGCTTCCGTCTATGATGTCAGCGTCATGGCCAAGACGACACCCTCAACCCAAGCGATTGAAATCGTCGAGCCGATCGGCAATCGCGTCCTGATTCGCAAGGACGCGGACAAGAAGGTGACGAAGGTCGGCATCCACCTGCCGGACAAGATCGAGATCCCCACGCTAACAGGCCGCATCGTGGCCGTGAGCGCTCAAGTGGACAACGACGAGGATTACCCGATCAAGCAGTATGATCGCGTGTTGTTCAATCCCAAGAACGGGATCCCGGTGGATTTCGAGGGCGATAATCGGCTGTTCGTGGTGCCGATCAAGGACGTAGTAGCGGTGTTTCGCAAAGAATAGGGAAGAAGGCGGCGAGGCACGACGTGTTTGGCCGGCTCACCCTGATCGGCGGGCGGGGGGAGCCGCCGCCGATGAGCAGCAGCGCATTATCCGGTATGACCGCGATCGCGAGTCATCATCGCCTCGGATTCTGGTCGCCGATCATGGACGGGCGCATTGCGTTTGCCTCCACCACTCCCACAGGACCGCAGGCTCGGGGTAGAAACCTTCGCGGACACGCCGCTCATCGTTCAGCGTGTGTATTTCCTCAAGGACCGGCCGAACGATCTGCGCGCTGCGCGGCGGATGCTGCACTTCCGGGGGCGGCCGATCGAGCATCGTTACCGGCGGTGAGGAAACGGTATCAACCCGACGTGTTCGTTCATCGGCAAACGGTGTCTTGGCGATCGGCTCATCAGCGTACCGTGTGACCAAATACTTCAGGATCTTGATTCGGATGCGCCACAGCCAGGTTGGGCCTTGCGGCTCTTGCTGCGTAAGGCGATGCAACTCAAAGAGACGTGAGCACCACTCCCCGAGTTGTGTGTTGATGACCATGGCTCGTCCCGCACGTGAACATAGCGTTGCTCGACGTACGTCAAGAACAACATGAGTATAGAAGGACCCAGGGACGGGAGTCCCTGGGCTTTGGCATTATCTATCAGATTCCCGCTACGCCCCGGTGCTGACGGGCTCTTGTTCCATGGCGGGGGTGTATTTGCCGTAGCGGGCAGCGCCGTTGCACTTGGCGCGATGGAGGAAGGCCTGTTTGGCCCTTTCTACATTGGCCGCATCACCACGCCAGGCCTTGAGCGGCGGCTCCTGCAAAGCGCGGCCATACGAAAAACTCAACTGCCAGGGATGCGCGGCGTCCATGGCATTCATGGCGTTGAGGTTGGCGGTGGCGATTTCGTTGCTCTGTCCACCGGAAAGGAACACAATCCCCGGCACGGCGGCGGGCACCGTCCGTTTGAAGCAACGCACCGTCGCTTCCGCCACTTCTTCCGGAGTCGCCTGCTGCGGACAATCCTTCCCGGACAGCACCATGTTGGGCTTGAGCAGTGACGCTTCGAGCACAACACGTTGCTCATACAATGCGTTAAACACACTGTGCAGCGTCGCCTCGGTCACCTCGTAACAACGCTCGATCGTATGATCGCCGTCCATCAGCACCTCAGGTTCGACGATCGGCACCAGCCCTGCTTCCTGCGAGAGCGCCGCAAACCGTGCCAGCGCGTGGGCGTTGGCGTCAATGCAGTATTGACTGGGGATGCCGTCTCCGATGGCGATCACCGCCCGCCACTTTGTGAACCGCGCCCCCAGTTTGTGATATTCATTTAGACGATCGCGCAATCCATCCAGGCCTTCGGTGACCTTTTCGTTCGACGCCCCCGCCAATGCCTTCGCACCTTTGTCCACCTTGATGCCGGGAATGATCCCTTGTTGCGTCAAGATTTGTACGAGGGGCGCACCATCGTCCGCCTTTTGGCGGATCGTCTCGTCAAACAGAATCACGCCACTGATGAAGTCGCTTACCCCGGGTGTGGTGAACAACATCTGCCGGTACGCCCGGCGGCTGTCTTCGGTGGATTCGACGTCGATCGATTCGAACCGCTTCTGGATGGTAGAGTGGCTCTCGTCCGCCGCGAGGATTCCCTTGCCGGGGGCGACGATCGCGTTGGCGATGGCATTGAGATCTGATCCGGCCATGTCTGTGGTCCTCTGCTCGAAAGAAGGTCACCAACTCCGTCGTTTTACCAAAATTCGGCCGCCAATCCCAGCGCAAAGGATCGAGTCCGACTAGAAACCCACCGCTTGGCCGTCGGCTCGGCCGTCACTGGCGGCGAAATACCCATCATCCAACTTGTACGCCGCCTGCCCGCGGCCGTAGAACTCCTGTGGCGGCCCTGCGATTTTCAACTGATGTCCCCGGCGGCGCAGCTCGTCATACACGTCGTCCGCAAACCCCGGCTCGAGGTTGACGTTTAGACCTTCGTCAACACGCCAGCGCGGCCCGTCGATCGCGGCCTGTGGGTTCTGTTCATAATCCGCCAGCCGAATCAAGACCTGCGCATGACCTTGCGGCTGCATGAACCCCCCCATCACGCCGAAGCTCATCACCGGCTCCTGCTGGCCGCTTGCGGCTTCGCGGGTGACAAATCCCGGGATGATCGTGTGGTACGGCCGTTTGCCGGGACCGACGGCATTGGGATGACCCTTCTGGAGCGTGAAGCATCCGCCGCGGTTTTGCATGGCGATTCCCGTGTCGGGAATAACGATTCCTGATCCGAAGCCGGTGTAGTTGGATTGGATGTACGAGACCATATTTCCATCGGCGTCGGCGGTGGTCAGGTAGACGGTCCCGCCGGGCTTGGGGCGCCCGTGTCCAGGGTCCAGAGCGCGGCTGGGGTCGATCAACGACGAGCGCTCAGCCAGGTAGGCCGGGTCCAGAAGATGCTGCACATCGACATCCATCCACGCGGGGTCGGCGATGTAACGGTGCGCATCGGCAAACGCCAACTTCATCGCCTCGATCTGGAGGTGGAGGCTGTCGGCGGAGTCCACCGGCAGGTCGCCGATTCCGTGATGCCTCAAGATACCGAGCATGATCAGCGCCGCCAGCCCTTGTCCGTTGGGTGGAATCTCATGCAGCGTGTAGCCGCCATAGTCAACTGAGATCGGCCGGACCCACTCGGCTTGATGCGATGCCAGGTCGTCGCGCGTAAGCATTCCGTCGGTGGCGGCGGCATGTTCAGTAATGCGTTCAGCGAGATCGCCTTGGTAAAACGCTTCGCCCGAGGTTTCGGCGATTCGCTGGAGTGTGCGCGCGTGGTTGGGCAGACGGATCTGTTCACCGGCCCGTGGCGCTCGGCCGTGTGGACAAAATGTCTTTTGATACTCTCCGAACTCACGATACTTCTCGTGCCCGAGCGCCCAGTAGTAGGCGGTCTGACGCGAGACGAGATAGCCGTCGCGTGCATAGGTGATGGCGGGCTCGAAGAGTTTCTCAATCGGCAATGAGCCGAAGCGTTGTGCGAGCTCGATCCAGGCGGAGACAGCCCCGGGCACGGTGACGGCGTCCCAACCCAGAAGCGGCATCGCATCGAGTCCGTCAAAACGCTCGGGTTTGAGGGCCTTGGGCGAGCGACCGGACGCATTCAGGCCGTGCAACCCCCCGCCGGCCCAGACCAGCGCGAAGGCGTCGGCCCCGATCCCGTTGCTGGTCGGCTCGACGACGGTCAGGGCCACGGCGGCCGCGACCGCAGCGTCAATGGCGTTGCCTCCATCCAGCATCATGCGAAGCCCAGCCTGGGCTGCGAGCGGCTGGGAGGTCGCCACGACATTCCGGGCCAGCACTGCCTCCCGCTGCGATGAATACGGCAACGACCAGTCGAAGTCCGCCATGCTCATACTGTATCCATAAGGAAGGATCAGCGGGATTTGCCACCTTGGCGAAGCGGGCGCGTCCTCGATTATCAGCCCGCCCAGGCAACCCGCTGTCTAGTGGGCCTCGTTCTCGACAGCGCGCGGTCTGCGATTATTCTGGACTCATCCCCGATGCAATTGTCCACACTCAGAGCACCGGCTCGCCTCGCCGACTGGGTATCCGCACATCAGACATCGATGCCGGCGTCGCCGATAGAACCGACGTAGGGCGCCCGGCCCTCGCATCCCTACGATTATCACCAAGGCGTAAAACAACCAGTTGATAAGCATTCCAGGCCACCACACCGGCATCGCCATGAGCGCAAGAACATGATGGAGCTTCGTCTCCTCAGGCCACGGATCGCCCCCCGCTTCCCAAGGCCCGATCGTTAGGCCTTTGAGGCAAGGCGTAGGCCAGCCCAAGCTCAGCGAAAGCAATGATCCACCGGCAACAGAGGACGCCCTGTTGTCCGGCAGCAGCTTCCAGAACCGCGCCGTCGTCTCGCGATATCCAATCGAGCTATTCACATAGCCTCTGAACCCATCCCATTCGGTTGATGATGGGATGTCGATCGAGCGGACGGAGGAGTCAAAGGCAATCGGGTCGTCGTGCACGTCGAAGTCCCGCGGTAACAACGGAACAACATGATGAGCCAGATCAAAGCCCCATGCACTGAGTAAGGCGAACCACAATCCGATGCAGACCGCGGCGACAATTGTTCGTGAGAGGCGGAAGTATTTCGCGAGTCGCCGAAACAATACCAAGGGTAATAGAAATAGAGTCGCAACGAGAAGTGAATTCAAACAAAGGCCTGCCCAGAGGATTCGCAGCGTCGTTGGCTTGGGATCATGTCGTGCTGCGTCGTCGGAAGGGGAGTTCGGGTCCAACCTATAGCCGAAACGCAGTCCGATTCTGCGCGAGTTTGTGGCGAACGCGGCGTTCGGCCAGCCAAGCTCGGTCAAGAAAGAGCGGCGCTTCACGGGGAGAGGTTTCCTCGGCTCAAGCTCTGCTCTCTCGCTCGTGTCGTGATGTTGTATTTCGAGCGATTTGTAACCGAAGCCGGAAGCCAAACTGGCCACGACGCGCTCCGAGTCAGAAGCCTCAAACGCCAAGAGCCTCTCGGATGCCAAGGATCTGTAGAGGTGAACCACGCTCGGAGTTTGCTCATCGACAGACATCCATCGCGTTGGCTGCGGCGAATACACAACGACAAAGACCGCAATCACGATCGTGCATAGAACGCCGCCAACCGCGGATACAAGGAGCGGAATGAGTTGACGGGCGGCATGTCGCATCTGTGGAGCGCGACCTCCGGCGCGAGACCCCAGCGGTTGCGGTG
Source organism: Planctomycetota bacterium (assembly GCA_022563315.1). Taxonomy (GTDB): domain Bacteria; phylum Planctomycetota; class Phycisphaerae; order Phycisphaerales; family SM1A02; genus JADFNO01. The sequence continues at coordinate 5,817 of JADFNO010000184.1, forward strand.
GACCTCGTTGATTTTAGCCAGGAGGATTGAGCCGCCGCGCCGGGCCAAGCGCATAGCGAACGGCCGAAAAACAAAAAGCCCCCGCTTTCGCGAAGGCCTTTTGTCGGCAGTCCAAGGATTTGGCCACGAAACCCTGCTGCCCCGAGGGGCGGCGAAGGCCCACGACCTTCACCTTGGCGCCGTTCAACGAGCTTCCGGCCATCCGCGAGGATGACCTGAGCTCATCTCGGGCCGGAGAACGAGTCTCCGGCTCGGGTTTGACGCGGTTGCTCCTGCCACTTATCGCAACGTTCCCAACCACGTCGGCCTGCAACCCAGCGCAAACTCTCGTTTGCCCCGCGCTCCAGAAGCCGGCGTATCGTTGTTACCTGGAACCCATCCGTCGGACACTTCCAGTCGGCCGAGACCTCCTGTCCGCGACCGCCGACGGGCATTCGCCCAAGCTCCAACGACCGCCAAAGTCGCTTCCGAGGAAACGACCCACCGGGCTTTCACCCAGGATCGGTTTGCCTCATCCACCCCGCCGTAGTCTCCCGGGGAAGAGCCATTCAGCGGAACTGACCTCGGCTTACCAACCAAACGCGACTCTAACTTTTTCTATGACCGGTGCAACCGCCGTCAGCGATTGTGGACAATTGGTGCGGAAGCTGTGTGCGTAGCGCCCGTTGATTCGACCCGAGAATTCGCAAGTGCTTTGAGGGGCAGGGAATACGGGTTGAATCGATCGCACACGGACGCCGACCTTCGTCAGGAATCGAATCAGGGATCCCACAAAAGAAGATCGATGTCCTCGGGAAGAGTGTCTGTGACATCACCGTTTGCAAAGACGACCGCGTATCCAGCCTCTGATCGCGGCTGCGTTGGAAACAATTCCGGACCGCCG
>JADFNO010000185.1 GCA_022563315.1 Planctomycetota bacterium
TCTCGAAACCGGTGGCACGGGCGTCTCGCCCGTGCAAACGACTCGCCGTGCGAACGTAGCGCCATGATGAAGCGTACGGGCGAGACGCCCGTACCACCGGAAGGGGGGTTCTGAGATAGGCTCTAAGTGTGCCCCGGAGGAAGGTTCGATGATCAAGCGAATTCTTGTCGCCCTCAGCGGTACGCCGTTCACGGCAACCGCGACGAAGTACGCGCTGGAACTGGCGAAGCTGCACAAAGCGGAAGTGACGGGCGTCACCGATGTTGATATTGCGAAGTTGATGAAGGTTGGACCGGTGCCGATCGGCGGCGGCGCGGCGGCGGCGAGCCTCGCAGAGCATCGCATCCACGTCACCGAAGAGCACGTCGAGCAGGCGATTGCGGACTTCGAGCACGCCTGCGCCAACTCCGGAATGATCCATTGCGTCGATCGAGAGACGGGCGATCCGTTCGACCGGCTCATTGCCCTTTGGCGCTATCACGATCTGACGATTGCCGGGCTTCGAGGACTGTTCGAGTATGGTGTCGTTGAGAAACCCGACGATGTCTTGATTCGGCTGATCAGCGAGGGCGTGCGGCCGATTCTCGCCGTGCCCAAAGCGTACCGGCCCATCCGCAAGGTGCTCGTGGCCTATAACGGCTCAATGGAGTCGGCCAAGGCGCTCAAGCAGTTCGTGCAGATGGATCTCTGGCCGGACATCGCGCTGCAAATCGTTTGCTTCGACATGACGCCCCGAGAGAGCGAAACGCTCCTGGCCGATGCGTCGAGCTATTGCCACTCGCATGGACTTGCCGCCCAGACCCAGCACGTGGAAGGCGGGCCCCGCGAGCACCTGCTCGAGTGCGCTCAGCAGGGCGAGGCCGATCTCATCGTCCTCGGCTCGACGTCTCGAGCCCGCATTCTCAAGCGCCTGCTCGGCGATACGGTCCTGCATTGCCTGCGAAACGCCGACGTGCCGCTGTTCCTGACGCAGTGAGCGGCTCGGCTGCAACGTCAGATAACCATCGCAAGTCCTCGGGCCTGAACTGGTCGGCGCGGTACGTCGATAGGGAGGATGCGAAGGAGGCTCAGGCCGCATGTTCGATCCCATCAGTGCCATGGCAGCCGTTGGTGGAGTGATCGCGGCCACAGCCGGGTTAAGGCCCCGCCTGGCGCGTATGGTGCAGCCGGTCCAGCGCACTGAGCGTGTGGCAGGACCAGTTCGTCGTGACTCGGTTGAGCTGTCGCTGGCAGCTCGATCCTTTGCCGCAAAGACGGATTTCGCAACTTCCCAGCAAAATAGGGTCGGTGGTCAGTTCGCTCAGGAGCAGTTGACCGACCAGGACCGCGCGGAGGTCGCCAAGCTCAAGCAGCGTGACCGGGAAGTCCGGACCCACGAGCAGGCTCACCGTGCCGCGGGTGGAGCCCATGCCGGCGCGATCTCGCTCCAATTCACGCAGGGCCCCGATGGGAAGCGCTACGCGGTCGAAGGTAGCGTGCCGATCGATCTATCACCGGTGAAAGGTGATCCCGCCGCCACGATCCGCAAGATGCAGCAGGTGCAGCGGGCGGCGGTGGCCCCGGCCGATCCCTCGGCTGCGGATCGTCGAGTTGCCGCGCAGGCGCGACGGGCCGAGCAACAAGCCCGGGCCGAACTGACCGCGCAGAAACGCAACGCAGCTCAGGGAACCACCGCGATCACCGATGACGAGCAACACACAGACGACAACTTTGCCGACCAGACTTCGCAGGTCGATCTCACGAATCCCTATGCCGCCGCCGCGGGTGCGATCCAGCACCTGACCTCGGCTCGGTTCGTCGATCTGCTCGCCTGAGACCATGAGCGTCCGGCATCGCGCTGTTCATATCGTGATCCCTTCTTCATCGTTGTCGGCTAGGCGACGTTGCTTGTCGAACCATACATTGCGTGCAGAAGCAGACGGAGCTTGGCAAAGGCGCTCCGTTGACATATTCAGTGGCCCGAATCGGCACTGTCCGCGCCACCCGCGAGTTGAATTCACCGTCTTGGGGAAGAACGAGAGTCTTTGCTGGCACGTGCCTGGCAAGCACGAAGGTGCTTGATGTTCCCGTGAGTGACAGCTAGCTGACAGTACGTCGTCACTGCACATATCCGAGGACCTCCGGAGCGCGTACTGTACTAGGGCATTCACGTGAGTCGGTTCGGCGTAAGTTCCTCACGATACTCTGGCCAGGGAATAACCTTGGTTCCCGGCGTTTCCCCCAGATATTGCGGGGTTTCGCCCGACGAGGTCAGTATAGACGTAAGCTGGAACGACCATATAGAAGTCGTCGCCGGTTTCAGAACAGGGGGTTTAACGATGACTGTTCCGCGCGATCGGCGAGAAGGCGCTCCGTCCGGCACAAGGCATATGAGCGACGCCAACGAAACGCCCGTCCATGCACCAAACGAGGGGGACGGGCTATCGCTCCAATCCAGCGACCCGCGCGTGTTGTGGGATGCACTGACTCACGATGCGGAGGTCGGCGTCCTTGTTGTCGACACCCGCGGCACGATCCAGTTTGCGAATGCGGCGGTGCAAGGAGCGTTGGGAACCGGTGAAGTTGATCTGCGTGGTAAGTCGTGGCATGATCTTCTTCCCAAGGACGTTGCCGATGAGAGAGTACGATGCGCCCAACAGGTCATTGCGACCTCACAGCCAACTGCGCTAATCGGGATGATCAGAGGGGGGTGTCGCTGCGCGATCTTCCGCCCGATCGAGTCAGACGCACGCGAAGGCGCACGAGTGCTGGTGATATGCCGACCGCTGACGGCCATGGATCGGGAGCCGAAGTTTGATGCGGTTGACGGGTGCGCGGTGGTCATCGCCCAGTTCAATGATCTTGGCCCTTTGTCGGTGCTGACGGAGCGGGAGTTCGAGGTTCTGGCCTTCATCGGGGAAGGGCTGTCTACGGCCGAGATCGCCCAACGGCTGCATCGCAGCGTCAAGACCGTCGAGTGGCATCGGCGATTGCTGGGATCGAAGCTCGAAGCGACGAACCGCGTGGAATTGGCACGCATCGCCATTCGGGCTGGGCTAACCCACCTCGGGATCGTGGACACCCGTCCCCGAATCAGCTCGCGTCGAACCAAGACCTAACGGCCCCGGCCGGACCAGTGATCGGAGCATCACGATCCGTCGGCGTCCGTCCAACCGAACTCCTATCATGTCGTGCGATGAGAATCACCGTCAACGGGGAGTCGATCGGCCTTGAGGATCGGTATACGGTCTTGGACCTGATCGAGCGGTATCATCTGGCGGATCAACCCTGTGCCGTCGAGATCAACCGCCAGCTCGTTCCCAAGGCTCACCATCGCGAGCATCGATTGACCGAGGGCGATGAGGTCGAGATCGTGACGCTTGTAGGAGGCGGCTAGACCCGTCAGGACTCGTGAAATGACACCGCAGCTTCAGGTCAGCTCGGATAGTTTGTTGACGCTGGGCGGTCACACGTTCGCCAGCCGGCTCATCGTGGGCACGGGCAAGTACGAGTCCTATGAGATCATGCAGGAGGCGTTGGATGCCTCCGGGGCGGAGGTGGTCACCGTCGCCGTTCGGCGTGAGCGATTGCTCGACGACAACGGGCGATCACTTTTTGATTTCATCGACACTGATCGGTACACGATTTTGCCGAATACGGCCGGCTGCTTTACAGCGGACGATGCGGTTCGGGTAGCGCGACTCGGCCGGGAGATCCTTCAGCAAATGGCCAACCCCGGCCAGGATTGGGTAAAGCTGGAGGTGCTGGGTGATCCCCAGACGCTCCTGCCCGATCCGATGGGCACCCTCGAAGCGTGCCAAACATTGGTCGGCGATGGGTTCCGGGTGCTTTGCTATAGCACCGACGACCCGGTCATGGCGGTTCGGCTGCGGGATGCCGGGGCGACAAGCGTGATGCCCGCCGGAAGTCCGATCGGCAGCGGTCGGGGGATCGCCAACCCCGCTGCGATCACGATACTCTTAGAGATGTTGAAGGATCCCGCCCGCGGAGGCGAGCCTGACTACCCTGTGATTGTGGACGCCGGCGTCGGAGCGCCGAGCGACGTCACCACGGCGATGGAGCTCGGCGCCGACGGTGTGCTGCTGAACACCGGCATCGCCCACGCCCGTGATCCCGTGCAGATGGCCAGGGCAATGAAGGCGGCCTGCGAAGCCGGCTACCTCGGGTTCCGAGCCGGCCGCATTCCCAAGCGTATGTACGCCACCGCCTCCAGCCCCTGGGCGGGTCTCATCAGCCCCATTCCGGGAGAGTAGCTCTCGTGCGTTTATCGGGTGCCATGCTTCATTCCCGACGCGTCGGGATGAAGCATGCTTTGCCCTATAAAAGGGTCAAAGCATGGCGCCCGCCTGCGGACCAATTGCGATTCGTATGAGATAGCGGTGGCAAGCGCCGCGTCAATGTGCAACCCGCCGCCCGAGGTACTGGGCCACTTGCTCCACATAGGCATCGACGGCCAGCCTGTCTGGGGCTTCGAGGTTCAACCGCAGCAACGGCTCGGTATTGCTCGAGCGGACGTTGAACCACCAATCACCCAGGTCGAGCGTCACGCCGTCCAGCTCCTCGATCTCAGCCGAGGGGAACGCGTCCACCAGATCATCGATCGCGGCGTCTTTGTCCTCGGTCTCGAAGTTGATCTCGCCTGACTGGGCGTACCGTCGAGTCGGTTGGATTTGCTCGCTAAGCGGCCCGTCGGCGCGAGCCAGGGTGCTGACCACGGTAGCAAAAGCGATCGCGCCCGAATCAGCAAAGAAGTTGTCGCGGAAATAGAAATGGCCCGACAGCTCCCCGCCGAACACGGCATTATGATCAGCCATCTCCTGCTTCATGAACACGTGCCCCACGCGCGACCTGATTGCCTTGCCGCCCGCCTCGGTGATCATTTCCGGGAGCGATTTCGTCGATCGCAAGTCATACACGACCGCTGATTTCGGGCTCGCTTGCAGAAAACCCGACGAGAGCCAAGCCGTCAACAGATCACACCCGATGATCTGAGCCTGTTCGTCAACGGCGATGCATCGATCCGCATCGCCGTCGAAACAGAATCCAAGATCAGCCCGCGTACTGCGGACCTTGTCCTGGAGCTGTTGAAGGTTCGCTTCGACCAGGGGATTGGGTTCATGGACGAACTCGCCGGTGGAATTGTCGAAGTTCAGCTTGGTGATCTTCAGGCCACGCACCTTGGAGAACACTTCCGGAATCATCGTGCCCGCCATGCCGTTGGAGGCGTCAATGACGACGTGAATCGTCTTGGAGCCATCGAGCAGCGACTCGTCCAGGAACCGTAGAACATGGTCGCGATAGGCGTCCCACAGGCCGCGCTGCTCCTCCCGGCCTCCGGCGGAGATGCGCTTGTCACGATCGACCACAGCGGCATAACGGCGAATCTCGTCCAAGCCCGTCGTCATGCCGATCGGTCTGGCCTTCATGCCCGAGACCTTGAAGCCGTTATAGTTGGCTGGGTTGTGTGAGGCCGTCACCTGCACGCCGCCGCAACACCCAAGATGATTGATCGCAAAGTAGACGAGCGGCGTATCAACCATCCCGACATCGACGACATGCGCGCCGTAATCGCGCACACCCATCTTCAGCGCCTCGGCAAGAGACGGCGACGAGGTGCGCATATCCCGGCCGACGACGACGTGACGCATCATCGGATCATCGAACCCGGCGTCGGCGGCGTGCTCCGTTAGGTATCGCGCCGCGGCATGACCAATCTGCCAGGCGAGCTTTTCGCTTAGCGGCTTGGGATAGATCGCACGAACGTCGTACGCCTTGAAAACTTTGCCCAGCATCAAGTACGTCCTCAGCTATAAAAGGTCTGTAACCAGCGACCAATCATAGCATGATCACAGCCCGGCGAAATCCGCCTCGGATGAGCAGGTTGCTCTTATTGCTTGGTGGGACGGGCTTCCAGCCCGTCCATTTCACTCTTCCAGACGGGCAGGATGCCCGTCCCACGATTCGTCAGACAGAACCTAGTTATCCTCAGCCGGCAACTCTTCGACGAGCACCCCCTCCGGCAGCGCATCGAGGAACTTTCGACCATAGCCCTTCGTCACGATCCGTGGATCGAGCACGATGACGCGACCGGTGTCGGTGGTCGAGCGGATCAGCCTTCCCACCCCCTGCTTGAAGCGGATCACCGCGTTGGGGATCTGGTCCTCGATGAACGGATTGCCGCCGCGCTGGGTGATCCGTTCGTGTCTGGCTTCGATCAGCGGACGGTCCGGCACGGCGAACGGCAGCCGAGTGATGATGACGCTGCGCAGGCCTCGGCCGCGAACATCGACCCCCTGCCAGAAGCTCACCGTGCCCAGCAGCACGGAGCGCTCGTCCTCGCGGAACCGCCGCAGCAACAATCCCCGCGGGCCGTCCTGTTGTTGTACCAAGACCGGGTAGCCCTCATCCTGCAAGATCGGGCGGAGTTGCTCAGCCACTTTGTTGAGTGCTGAGAAACTTGTAAAAAGCACGAACGCACCTCCCCCGCTTGCTCGCACATGTTCCAATATCTTTGGGCCGAGCGTTTCGAGATAATTCGGTGCAGTGGGCGGCGGCATCGAACGATCAACGATGACCCGCATTTGACGGGCGTGATCAAAAGGACTGCCAAGCTGAAGCGTTTCTGCATTCTCACAGCCAAGGCGCTTCACGACGTGCGAGAAATCGCCCGGCGCTGTAGCCAGCGTCGCTG
>JADFNO010000186.1 GCA_022563315.1 Planctomycetota bacterium
GGCGTTTCGCAACGAAGTCACGCCACGCAACTACCTCTTCCGCTCGCGCGAGTTTGAGCAGATGGAGATGGAGTTCTTCTGCCACGAATCCGAAGCTAAAAAGTGGTACGACTTCTGGGTGCAGACCCGCCTGGATTGGTGGAAGTCGCTAGGAATCAGTGCAGACAACCTCCAGCGCCGCGAGCATGATGCGGCTGAACTCGCCCACTATTCAACCGCCTGTGCTGATATTGAATATCGCTACCCCTTCACCGCCCCAGGGTTCGGTGAGTTGGAAGGCATCGCCCATCGTGGGTGCTACGACCTCACCCAGCATCAGGAACATAGCGGCGCGAAGTTGACGTACTTCGATCAGGAGCGCAACGAGCATTACCTGCCGCATGTCATCGAACCGGCGGCGGGCCTCAGCCGCGGCGTGCTCGTTCTGCTTTGCGAGGCATATACACCCGATCCCGAGCGTCCGAGCAAGGTGTACATGAAGTTCCACCCCCGGATGGCGCCGATCAAGGCTGCGATATTCCCACTGGTCGCTAAGGACGGCATGCCGGAGGTCGCGCAGAAACTCTACGATGAACTTCGCACCAAGTACGCGGTGCAGCTTGATGTAAAACAAAACATCGGCAAGCGTTACGCACGCATGGACGAAGCGGGCACGCCATACTGTTTCACGATTGACGGCCAAACGCTTGAAGATCAGACCGTCACCGTTCGTGAGCGCGACACGCTGAGCCAGGAGCGGATCAACATCGATCAGGTCACTGCGTATCTAGCCCAGCGGATTGGCGGCGGCTGAAGATTCGCTGACCGAGTCCCCTATCGCGAGTCACATAGAGCGTTATGAACACGGCGAGCACGCCCGTGAGAACCCGCGAGCTGTTGAGCAACCAGCCGCCGAGCGGGTTGTCACCGATGGTAAACACTGCAAACCACAAGTTCATAAGACCGTGCAGGCTGAAGGGTATCCAAAAGTTGTCATCCCACATCGCGTAGACCCAGGCAAACAAAACGCCACCGACGCTGATAATTGCGACCGCGCCGAACTGGCCTGCAATGGGCATATCCTGCACAACCCTATTGGCCAGGTGCAGCGCCCCAAAGAGTACCCCAACTGAGATCGCAGCGACCCAGATATTCCAACCAGCTCTTCGATAGAGTTGGCGAAACAGATAGCCACGAAAAAGTAGCTCTTCTGCAAATACGTAGGTCACTGCTCCGCCGATCAGGTTCACGGCGTTCAGATCACTCCGAAGCTTGCAGAAGATCAAAGCGACCGCAAGCATGGGTAAGGTCGCAACGAATCCGAAACCAACGCCGATGTGAATCGGCTTGATCATGCCAAGCTCACCAAATGCGCGCCAAGGCCGAATTCGATGTGCTACGAAGAGACCAAACATGCACAACACCAACCAGCGCAGCGGCTGTTCGGCCAGTCGGGCCCCTTCAGACAATCGTCCTAAGCTGTCGGTATACGACTCGATACCACCAAGCCAATGCTTGGATTGAATCGCGATCGCGAAAACACCTATTGCGATCAAAGCCGCGATCACCTTTGCCGCCCAAGACTGGTTGGTCATCGCTGGTTGAGTGCGTGTTTCAGCCATTTGAGTTTCGCCCAAGAAAACAGTAGCGGCTCGCGAATCGTGCTTCCTTTTATGGCTGGACACCACGTTGGACTGCGCCTGAACCGAATTTGTTGCGGATGGCATCGGTTGTTGCATCAAGTCGGCGGCTGCGATCATCCGTTCGCTGCGTGAACAGATTGAACTGCTCCGCTTCGTCGGTGAATTGGCTTATCCCTACGCCGATCAATCGCACGGGCTGGAATCCTGTATCAGCCCAAGCGTTGAATAGATCGCGTGCTTGGGCGCAAATCAAATCCGTGCGATCAGTCGGAGCGTGAAGCGTCGCTGATCGCGTGATGGTTTGGAAATCGCCGAATCGAATCTTCACCGTGATCGTTCTCCCTCGAAGATCACCCTTGCGCAAGCGCATGGCCACTTTCTCAGCTTGACCTCGCAGCACGTTGCGCACTTGATCAGGATCAGCTCGATCCTCATCGAACGTCTGTTCCTGACTGATGCTTTTTATAGTTTGGTCGGTGATAACCGGGCGATCATCTTCGCCGCGACACAGGCGATGGAGCTTTGAGCCGAGCGATCCGAAGTGTGACTCGAGCACGTTGCACGGCCACGGTTGAAGATCGCCGAAGGTGCGGATGCCCAGGCTGAGAAGTTTCTGTTCGGTGGCAGGCCCGACGCCCCACATCTTGCTGATCGGCAGCTTGGTGATCGCCGATTGGATCGAATCAGGCTCGATGACGGTCAGTCCATCCGGCTTATCGAGATCAGAGGCGAGCTTGGCGAGAAACTTGTTGGGGGCAATACCCACAGAAGCGGTCAGTCCGAGTTCATCACGTATGCGCCGCTTGATTGCTGTGGCAATGCCCTGCGGCGTTCCAAGCGATCGATCTGAGCCGGTCATGTCGAGGAACGCCTCGTCAATACTCAACGGTTCGACGAGTGGGGTAAACGACTCGAGAATCGCAAAGACCTGCCGGGAAACCTCGTTGTAACGCTGGCGGCGGGGCGGCAGAACCACGGCCTGGGGGCACATCCGCCTCGCCACCGCCATGGGCTGAGCTGAGTGACAGCCGAACGTGCGCGCTTCGTAGGATGCGGCCGCCACCACGCCGCGGGGGCCGGCGCCGCCTACGAGCACGGGTCGGCCCCTTAGCTTGGGCTCATCACGCTGCTCGATGGCGGCGAAGAAGGCGTCCATATCGACGTGAAGGATGACGCGCGGGAAAGGCACCGGAATCATCGTACCGTACTGTGACGGTCGCCGACCTCGCTCACTACAGCAACCAGCCCGGTGCAGATCGCGGCGGATTTGGTGCGCAAGACCTTGGCACGACAGAATATACGTCGATTCTTCCGCCCGGCCCCACGGGCGGCGAGGATTCGGTAGCATGTCCGTTCTGCAACAAGGAGTCGCGGCGCCGAGAGCCCACGCGGCCGATTGCATTTGTAGCCTCTTGACACCTCCAAGGAGACCCATCGATGGATGACAGAACCTCCGAGTACGGCACGATTCTGGGTGCCGATGCAAAGTTCAAAGGCGACCTGTCGTTCGACTCCGCGGCGAAGATCCTCGGCAATTTTGAGGGCGCGATCAAAGCCAAGGGAAAGGTGTTCATCGCCGATGGTTCCACCTGCAAAGCGACGGTGACGGCGAAAGAGATCGAGGTCGAAGGCCACATCCAAGGCAACGTGCAGGCCACCGAGCGGGTCGAGATCAAGCCGAGCGGCCGAATCACCGGCGACATCATCGCGGCCAGGATGTCCATGGCCGATGGGGCGTCAATCGAGGGGCACGTGCAGATTGGCCCGGCCGGGGCGACCGGCGCCAAGGCCAGCGCGGCCGCGGAAATGAAGCCGACGGCCCGACCGCAGTCGGTCAGCCCGGCCCAAGCGGCCAGAGTGAAGTAGGAAAGCCCACGGCGGGCCGCAGCATAAACTCATGGACGAGGTGCTGTGTGTTCGATCATAAACCGGGCCGAGGCCCGCTTCGGGTATGTTGGAACCACAAGGAGGTGGAACTGACCGGCCATGGCAAAGAAACCGTCTGCAAAAAGAAAAATACGATGCTACCTGTGCGGGCGAGGGTTCGAGGTCTCCACCAAGACCATGAGCACAACCTGCCCGGGGTGTAACCGCGCCATCAAGATCGAGGACGTGCTCGTGAAGAGTTACGTCCCGGTGAACGAACTCCAAACGTGCGGGCGAATCAAGATTACCAAGCGCGGCCGGGTCGCCGCCCGACAGATTCAGAGCGGCGAAGGCATCGAGTGTGACGGGGCGATTGACGCCAACATCGAGACCGAGGGCACAATGAAACTCGGCCCCAAAGCGGTCTGGCGAGGGAGAACCCTGCAGAGCCAATCGCTGGCCATCGCCGACGGCGCCCGACTCGAGGGAGACATCATCGTTCCCTGGACGCGCGCCGAGAAGGACACGGCCAAGTAGGCCTGCGCTGCCCCAATCGGCGGCGCGGTCAGCGGGTTAGGTTCTGTCTGATGGATCAAAAGACTGCCCTTCGTTCTTAGTGGGACGGGCTTCCAGCCCGTCGTTTTCACTCGTACAGACGGGCAAGATGCCCGTCCCACTTTTCATCAGACAGAGCCTAGAGCGCACCGGGAACGGCGGTCCCGAACATCACCTGCCAACCGACGATATACACCGCGATATCAGCGAAGATGTGGCTTACGTAACCGGGCCAGATTGAGCGATAGCGCCAATACAGCGTCGACCAGACCATCGCCCCGATCATCAAACCGAGGGAGGAAACCAACGTGACATCCCAACCGACGTAGGCGCGCATCGAGACAACGTGATGGATGGTAAAAAGCGCCGCACTCACCAGCACCGCCAGGAAACCGGGCATCAGTCGTTCACATTGGCGGAAGACGAACCACCGCCACACGTACTCTTCGATCGCGGCGTTGATGAGCATCACGTAGACCGCTGAGGCAAGGTAGAACGATTTGTTGCCGAAGCCGACGTCGCTTAATGATGAGCGAAAAGTCTCGGCGTCAATCCACCCGCGGCCAACGAGCGCGAAAAAAACGAGGACGATGACCGCAATGGCCACACCGGTTACGAGGCCCGCCATGAGCCCACCCTTGCGCAGCGGTGACAGACTGAACTTGCCGCGCTCGACGAATAGGAACCACGCGATCGGCAGCACGAGAAGCCATACCTTGCACACGCCGTAGAGAACCTTCCCCAACGCATCCGGCGCCCAATACAACAAGACCGCCGCCCCGAGACTCGGCACGGGAATCAGCAACAGCAAAGCGAGCAACGCGCGACGACGTGTTGATTTCGTGTTGGCTTGTGCGATCCGGGCGGTCCTCTAGTCAGGTGTCTTCAACAGATCATTCGGATCGGCTAGAGTCCGTACATCGGACGCAACTTACGCTCCAGATGCCGCATGAGCGGATCGGCCGTCAGCGGCTTGCCGGTTACATGTTCGCAGAGTTCGGCCGCACGGTAGCGCCGACCGTGGCGGTGAACGTTCTCGATCAGCCAAGTCTTGAGCGCACCGAACTCGCCACGGGCAAACTGCTGATACAAGTCCGGCACATCTTCGAGCGCTTTATCGAAAAACTGGGCAGCATACAGGTTGCCCAGCGTATACGTCGGGAAGTAGCCGATGCTCCCCATCGACCAGTGGACGTCCTGGAGGCAGCCTCGCCGATCATCCGGCACGTCCAGGCCCAGGTATTCTTTGTACTTCGCATTCCACTCGCCTGGGAGGTCAGCCGGCGCTAACTCGCCGGTCATCAGGACTCGTTCGATCTCGAAGCGGATCATGACGTGCATGTTGTAGGTGGCCTCGTCGGCTTCGACGCGGATAAAGTCGGGCCGAACGATGTTGGCGGCGCCGTAGACCTCATCCAGCGTGAACGAACCCACCGCGGGGCCGAAGTACTCGGCGAGCTTGGGGTGACACCACTGCCAGAACGCGCGCGATCGGCCGACCTGGTTCTCCCACATTCGGCTTTGGCTTTCGTGGATGCCGAGCGAGATGTACCGTCCCATCGGCGTGCCGATGTGCTCAGCGGGCAGACCCTGCTCGTAGATGCCGTGCCCTGACTCGTGCATCGTTGAACCCAGCGCATCGAGCACGTTATCGTCGCGGAACCGCGTGGTCAGCCGAACATCGTGGCAGTGCGTGCCGCTACAAAAAGGATGGGTCGAGCGATCCAAACGGCCTCGTGAATAGTCGAACCCGATCTGCTCGGAGACGAAGCGAACGAACCGCTCTTGTTGCTCGATCGGGAGCGTACGTTCGTTGAAGTCATTGGTGGGTTTGGTGGAGCTTGCCGTCAGATCGCTGATGAGCGCTCCAAGCCGGTCGCGAAGTGGGGCGAAGACGCTCTGGACCTCGGCCGCGGTGCAACTGGGTTCATAGTCTTCCGCCAGCGCGTCCCACGGCTCACCGCCGGGGGCCCAGCCGAAACACTCGGCCTTGCGCCGAGTCAGCGCGACAATCTTCTCCAGCCAGGGCAGGAATCGCGCGAAATCCGAATCCCGCCGGGCCTCAGCCCATTCGTGTCGAGCGAGGCTGGTCGTCTTGGCCAGCTCTGCCACGAGATCGGCGGGCAGCTTCGTCGCGCGCTCGTATTCTCGGCGTGTTTCACGCACGTTCACAGCCGCAACGCTTCGCGGATCGGCCATCAACGCGCGGTCAGCCTCACATGCCTCGAGCTGTTCGCCGATGCGCGGGCTCGTCACCTGATCGTGGTGCAACCTGGCCAACTGGGCGAGCTGCTCACTGCGAAACGCCAGCCCCTGGTTGGGCATCATCGTCTCTTGATCCCAACCCAACAGCGACACGGTCGATCCCAGCAGGTCAGCCTGCTTGATTAGATCGATCAGTTGGGCGTACGGCGTCGTCGGCTCAACGGGCGTGTTGGTTGCGGGGGCGCAAGAAGCGGTCGCCATGTTCACGGCCTTTCCAAATCGAGGATTTCTGAACGCAGACATGATACTGGCTTAGAGCCTATCTCAGAACCCCCCTTCCGGTGGTACGGGCGTCTCGCCCGTACGCTTCATCATGGCGCTACGTTCGCACGGCGAGTCGTTTGCACGGGCGAGACGCCCGTGCCACCGGTTTCGAGA
>JADFNO010000187.1 GCA_022563315.1 Planctomycetota bacterium
TGATGGCGGTCGCCGGTGTCGTGCGGACCTACTGGTACATACTTCTGGCCGGTGGAGTCGGCGTCGTGTTCGGCGTGCGCAAGGCATGGAACACCCCGAACGCGCGACAGCGCATCGACGGTTGGCTGCATTGGATTCCCGGACTCCGTGAAATCCTTACCGGACTGGCGGTGAGTCGTTTCGCCCATGTGCTGGGGCTCTCGCTGCAGAGCGGATTGGGACTGATTGAGGCGTTGGAACTATCCGGGCGGTCGTCTGGTCGGCCGTTACTGGAGTCTGATGCCCGGAAAATGAGCGATCAGGTAAAGAACGGCGGAAGGCTGTCCGAGGTGTTATTGACGTGTAAGTACCTGCCAGGCTTCGCGCGGCGAATGATCGCCTCCGGCGAGGTCTTGGTCGTGGCTTTGGCGATCTTCCTCCCGATGTGGAATATGGGAACACTGCTCAAATAACGAAGAAGAGGTAACGAGTTGGGATCCGGCAACGCACGTGCGTGTTGCAGGCTGGACACCAAGCAACAAAGAACTCATGGATTTTGCTGGAAGGACACAGACGATGAGACGTACTTCAATGATGCGACGAGGCTTCACGCTGATCGAGTTGATTGCGGTTGTGGTTATCCTGGCGATCTTGGCCGGGGTCGCGCTGCCCAGGTACTTCGACTACGCCGCTCAGGCCAAGAGCGCGGCGACCAAGGGCACACTGGGCGGATGTCGCGCCGGCATCGCCAACTACTTGGCCAACGAGGTTATCACGAACGGCACGGCCCTCTATCCAACGCTCGTTCAACTCGAGGCGCTGGGCACGGTGATGCAGGAAGCAATTCCTGACAATCCCTACGACACCGGCGCCAACCCCAACACGGTCAACCTGGCGACCGTCGCGGAGGCCACGGCCCGCACCGTTCCCGTCCTCGCGGGCACTGGCGGCTGGGCGTACTACGTGGACAACGCCGCGACCCCACCGGCGTACACCTTCTACGCCAACACTCTCACCGTCGGCGAGAACGATTTCTGATCGAGAACGGGCATGACGAGCCGTCTCACGAAGCTGCTGGATCGCCCGCCGCCCAAGGATGGACGGCGGGTTTAGCCCGCGCCCCGACCGAGCTGATCCTCGTGCTGGCGCACGGCGATACGCGCGCCCCTGACGGTACCCGCGATCACCTTCACCGCTGATAGCCGAGATCTGCTTCAATGAAACGACGAGGCTTCACGCTGATCGAGTTCATTCTGGTTGTCATCGTCCTGGCGATCCTGACCCTGGTGTTTGTGCGCGGGAGCGGGCTGTCGCAATTCCTCGAGTATGTGACCGAGGCCAGAGTGTCAGCCACCAAGGGCGCTCTCGGCGGCGTGCGGGCGGGAGTGGCGAGTTTCTATGCCAACACGGCTCTCAGCGGGCCACCCCCGACGTATCCGACGTTCGACGAGCTGACGACGTTGGGCATGGTGATGCAGCAAGCGCTTCCCGAGAACCCCTACAACAAGGACAACACCGTTCGCGACGCAGCCGGCACCTGGCTCCCTGGGCCTCCGCCGATTCAGCCTGTCGTCGCGGCCAACGGGTGGGCGTATGACCAGACGGCAGGTAAATTCTGGGCCAACACGAACGCGACCGGCGAGAACGATTGGTAAGCCGGACGGGGTGAGGGTCGACCGACCAGATATCCAAACCCGCTGTCGGCGGAGGGGCGGTGGGTTTAGTCTTATCGAACTCCTCGCGGTCATGGTCATGCTCGGCGTAGTCGCCATCGTGGCGATTCCGTCGATCGCCTCGCTCGGCTCCGATCGAGCATCGATGGCTGCCCAGCAACTGTTGCGCGATCTCAGCTTCGCGCGCCAACGAGCCGTCGCTTCCGGCACGCGCGCCTGGGTTGTCTTTGATACGGGCGCTCAGACCTGGTCTGTCCTGGCTGAGGACCCCGCCACTCCTGGTCGCCTCAACGCGGCCGTGATCGTCGATCCCGCCACCGGTCAAGACTTCATCCAGTTGCTGGATGTCAATCAGTTTATCGGCGTGCAGCTTCAGGCCGTCGGTTTTGACGGCGACGTCGAGATCGGGTTTGACTGGCTCGGCCAGCCGCTGAACGCAACCGAGAATCCGCTGGCGGCCACGGGGTCGGTCACGTTGACCGGCACCCACGTCGTCAACGTGGCGATAGACACCGGATTTGTGACCTACGTACGGCCCTAATCGCACGGATCGTCCGCACCATGGCGTCATCGAGAACACAACCACGCGGCTTTTCGCTGATCGAGACGATCGCGGCGATCGTCATTCTGTCCGTCGCCCTCCCTGGGATGCTGTGGACTGTGCGCGAAGCACACGTCCAGCGTGTGAATCCGATGCTCCTCTCGACCGCGAGATGGCTGGCCGTCGAAAAGATCGAGGACGTTATCGCTGATCGTCACAGCACGACTCGCGGCTACGCCTACCTTGTTGCGGGAAACTACCCGGCGGAAAATCCCGTGGCGGGCTACCCGGCCTTTACACGCTCCGTCTCGTTCAACGAGACGCTGGCTGACTTGGTCACACCTGGCAGCGGCTACATGAGCGTCACCGTCCAACTCGGATGGGCGGATGGCCAGGGTACGGCGCGGACGCTGTCCATATCGACTGTTCTCACGGAGTACACGCCGTGATCCGCCGTCGCTTCCCAGCACGAAACGTGCGCCGCGGCTTCACGCTCATCGAAGCGATCGCCACCATCGTCGTTCTGGCGATTATCGGCTCGATCGCGTCGTTGCTCATCCTCAACGCGGTGGACGGCTATACCGATGCCGCGACGACGGCGCAGCTCCATATCGAAGCGTCTACGGCCATGGATCGCATCGTGCGCGAGCTTCGCAAAGTCCCGCTCGACAGCGGAGCGGCCGGAGTCGCGCCGGACATCAATGACGTCACACCGACTTCCATCACCTGGGGGGCGAACGGTGAGCTGTCGCTCAGCGGAAACAAACTGCAGTTGACGACGAGCGGCCCGCCTTTGGGAGATCTTTTGGACGATGTCAGTGCATTTACTGTTCAAACCTACGATGAGGATAACGCAGCGCTGGGGGCAACCCTTACCGGCGCCGCGTGCGATCCGATCCGACGCATCGAGCTTGATCTCACACTACAGCGCAGCGGCGTCACCACGTCTCTACGCACCAAACTGTTCGTTCGCTCGACGATGAGTGGAGGCGGGACATGATGCGCATGCGTAGAGCACGACATCGCCGCGCAACGATCGCCATCTCGATGATCATCGTCCTGGTGGTGGTCAATCTCGTCATCATCAGCATCGTCATCGGCGGCGCGCGGGATCATGATCTGACGATCAAGCGCGTCGAGACCATTCAGGCCTTCTATGCCGCCGAAGCTGGAATGAACATGGCCATTCGCGAGCTGATGAACAATGCGGATGAGGATGGAGACGGCGCCGTTGGAACAATCTCCGACGACGGCAACGCGGCCAACGATCCGACGTTCGGCCAGGCGCAGGTGGTCGTTACCGCCTCCGTCGCGGGACCGCAAACGACACTGCGCAGCAAGGGACGCTCAGGCGACGCACGACGAGAAGTTGAAACTGTGCTCGAATAGGACCCAAGCCATGACTGACCCTCACCGTTGTCGATTGAATCGTTTCGCGCTCGTGATTGGGCTGCTGAGCATCGTCTCGCCGGTCGTTGGCCAGAACATCGACACGTTCGCGGGAACGGGAACGGCCGGTTACAGCGGCGATGGCGGGCCGGCGGCAAGCGCCCAGATCTTCACGCCCTACGGCATCGCGGTCGCCGCCAACGGCGATGTCTACTTTGCCGACCGCGATAACAACGTCATTCGCAAAGTGGATGCAGCGACCGGTGACATCTCAACCGTGGCGGGCGGCGGCTCCCTGCAAACCGGCGATGGGAATCTGGCGACGGCCGCGTGGACCAACACGCCCTACGACGTCGCGGTTGATGGTGCCGGCAACATCTACATCGCAGACACGTTCAATCATCGTATTCGCAAAGTAGATATTGGAACTGGCCTCATATCCACGATTGCCGGCACCGGCGTGCAAGGCTACGGCGGCGATGGAGGCGCGGCCACGGCCGCCTTGCTCGACACGCCAAGCGGAATCGCCGTTGACTCTGCCGGAAACGTCATCTTCTCAGATACCGTCAATCACCGCATCAGAAAGATCACACCCGGCGGTGTCATCAGCACTATAGCCGGTACCGGGGCGGGGGGCTTCACCGGCGACGACGGACCAGCCACGGCCGCCAAGGTCAAGAGTCCGCACGGGCTCGCCATCGACGACTCCGACAACATCTACGTTGCCGACACCGACAATAACCGGATACGCAAGTTCACGGATGGAGGAACGATTACCACAGTCGCGGGTACCGGCCAGTCCATCTATGGCGGCGACGGCGGCCTCGCCACCAGCGCCAAGATCAACAAGCCCAAGGGCCTCTGGGTCGTTGACAATGGCGGATCGACCGGCCCGGTCGGTTTTGACACGATCTTCGGCTCGACCCAGAGCGGCGTTCATCAGAAGCAGATTGCCACGCAGGTCACGGTGGCGCAGGACGGCTTTGTCGACAGCATCACGGCGTATCAGGCTGGCGGGAACAACAAGAAAGTGCGCTACGCGATCTACACGGATTCCGCAGGTGAGCCAGATGTACTCGTTGCGGAGACTGCTACCGTAACGCGCCCGAGCGCTGCGGCCTGGCTTACGATCGACCTACCTGTGACATCACTCACGGCTGGCACGTACTGGTTGGCGCTTTCTTTCAACGCTACGACCCAGAATTATTATTACGACGGCGCCGGTGGTCAAACCCGCTATAGCGACGACGACCCACAGCAGGCTGGCTACACAGCAACCTGGGGCGTCACCACGACCACAAATTCCCGCAGGATATCAATCTATGCCACGATCCACACCAATCCCAACGACATCTACATTGCTGATACCAACAACGATCGCATCCGCAAGTTTGTTGAGTTTTCCACCATCGAGACCATCGCCGGGACGGGGGCCGCGGGATTCAGCGGCGACGGCGGGCCGGCCACTGCCGCCCAGATCGATACGCCCGAACATGTAGTCGTCGATTCGGCCGGCGATGTGTTTATTAGCGACACCCTGAATCATCGGGTCCGCAAGATCGACTTCGCTACAGGCGACATCAGTACCTATGGCGGCACCGGCAGTGCGGCCTATTCCGGCGACGGAGGGCCGGCGTCCTCGGCCGCGATGAACGAGCCACGGGGGCTCTTCGTAGATGGTTCCGATGACCTCTTCCTGGCGGACAGCCAGAATCACGTGATCCGCAAGATCGCATCAGCAACGGGGGTGATCACCGTTGTGGCCGGAACACCACGGGAGCAAGGCGGCAACGGTGATGGCGGGTTGGCCACCATAGCTGCCCTCCAGCAGACGGACGATGTCGCCGTTGACGCCGCCGGCAACCTTTACATCGTCTGTCTGACTCAGGCCAGGGTCCGAAAAGTCGATGTTGGCACCGGGATCATTACCACACTAATCGGCAGCGGCACTGAGTTGGATCCTGCTGATCCCAATGATGATGTCATGCTCCTCAGCCCTAGCGGCGTTGCCGTGGATAGCGCGGGTAACGTATATGTAGCCGACAAAGACTCGTCAAACAGCCGAATCGTCAAATATACTGTGGCTGGTCCGACGTACGAAACATTCGCGGGCACTGGAACCCCGGGTAACTCCGGCGATGGGGGGTTGGCTACGGCCGCAAAAGTCAATAGGCCCCAGGGTGTGGCCGTTGACTCCAACGACGATGTTTACATCGCCGATACCGGTGGCTCTTCCATTCGCAAAGTCGTTGTGGCCACGGGCATTATCACCCGGGTCGCGGGTACCACCACGTCCGGCTACAGCGGCGACGGTGGGCCTGCCACCGCAGCTAATTTGGATACGCCCACAAGGGTAGTCATTGATTCCACCGGCAAGTTCTACATCGCAGACTCCGGCAACAGTGTCATTCGCAAGGTCACTGCCAGCGGTTTCATCTCAACCATTGCGGGCACCGGGATCGCCGGCTACAGCGGTGACGGCGGCGACGCCTTGCTCGCGCAGCTCAACCTGCCCGTCGGCGTCGGATTCAAGGCGGGCGACCCAGGCGTCCTGTACATCGCCGATACCGTGAATCACAGGATCCGCTCTGTGGACCTGCCCCTCATTTCTCGCATCGTTAGTTGGCAGGAAGTCGAGCCCCAGTAGCCATTGGCGTGGCTCCGTTGTGAGTCCGATTATCAATCGTCATTGATCGTGTTCCGACCGCGGCAATCTGCCGGGTCCGCTGCGGTCGTGCTGTCACCTGCGTGGTCGCCCATATAACCGACACGTTCGGCAATGCTCATCACATTTCCCGGCGTTGCCTAGGGCGACCGTCCGACGCCTGGGACCGCAAAGAAGTCAGTCTGCGCTTGGTTCCGCTCGGTCACGGAGTAGGTTTTGCATGGACAAACGAAGACTCAAGCGACGGAGCCGCCCTTCAGCACAGCGCTTCGTCCAAACAACACAAATACAAGGCCAGAAACATGAACCAAGTATTGCGACTCTTTGCCGTCGGCGGTCGAGGCCTGATCGCGTCCATGCTGGCTCTTGGCATTCTTCCGGACAGTGCCCTTGGGCAGGATACACCGCCGGACACAATCACCGTGGC
>JADFNO010000188.1 GCA_022563315.1 Planctomycetota bacterium
ACTCAAGCTGATGTTGTTATATCTGGTGGCCCTCAAGGGCCTAAAGGTGATACAGGGAACACAGGCGCACCCGGATCAGTAGCAATGGTAGATGTGGCTAATATAGATGCACCTGACGCAGAATTAAACGCAAAAACATTATTTATTATTTGTGCAGACTCAGTGCCAAGATAAATGGCCCCGCCAGATCCTTCAGTGTGATTCCCGGAGAACAGATTGTTAACGCTCAAGAGATGGCTATTATCAACGCTAATTGCTCCCCCGCCTGCTGAAGCCAAAGTAGTATTCTGAAAGAACCGAGATTTCCAGATACTCAGCTCACCGTAGGGCTCACCATGCGACAGTATTACGCCCCATCTACCATTGATATTTGAAGCAAAAATAGAATCCTTAATGAACACGCTCGAGTGATGTGTGTCAAGCATACTGCCGGCAGTGGACACGTTGCTTCTAAATTCGCACTCATCGATCAAAATGCGTGAGGAGAAAACGCTCAGCGAAGAACCGACTTCAGCCCAATTGTTAATGAATCTCGATGAACGAAAGACGATCGCATAATCCTGACTTTCAAATCCTCCTGCTATATCCACCGTACCGTTCCAGCTTACGTTCGAATTAAACTCGACATTGGTTATATAGACCGTACCGATACCGCCACCATTGTACGAAATCGCGCTTCCTGCCCTGATTCAGGCCGGGGCAAGTCTTGGCGGCCTCTTGCCAGGTGGTTCGGGACTTCAGGTTGCTGGACCAGAAGGGCCAGGTCCGGCATTGCACAGGTCTGACCTCGTAGATGGAACACAGCGACTTGCCCTTCTCGCGCTTCAGGAATATGCAGTCGCCGTTCGCTTTTTCGGTCAGGCTGTAACGCAAGCCCACGCGCCGCAGATGCTTCCTGTCGAGCCAGTCGTCATCACGACCGAGGAATTCGGAGATTCGACCGATCTCGTCCTTGGTCGCCCAGACAAAACCAGGATCACCGCTGCAACAATTCCCGCATTGGGTACACTCAAATCGAAGCCCGTCCCGATACCATTTCCCCTTCTCTACCTTTTGGACCTTCTGCGCCAAGGCGGTTCCAAGCGAAGATGAGGCAGGCTGGTTCTCACCCCCCTTGAACATCCTCAAAGACTTTGCGAGTCTTCCCATGACCTATTGGTTATAGCCCCCACGCTGGGCTCTCGCAAACCACCCCCACCGCAACTGCCGTGCGCTGAGGGGTTTTCGGACTTCAGGTTGCAGCACGGACCCGAGGCGGGTTCCCTTCCGACTCGCTCATTCCGATGCGCTGCAGCGTCGATTCATCTTGGGCGGGTTGCCTTGTAGTGCCCAACTCCCATTGGACGGGGTACCAGCCAGTTACAGGATCAGAACCTGGATTTCTCGTGTCGGCTCCGATCCAGATTAAATGAGGTATTGCACCGTCGTGCTACACAAGCACAGTCTGATCTGGATCCTGATCTTCAGCGTGATCGCGCTGATGTTCGTCCACCTGCCGCCCATGGTGGCCAAACAGGATTCCATCTTGAACACCTACGGCGCCCTCGTCGAGGTGGACGCGCTAATCAAACAGCGATGGGTCGAACCGATCCGTGGCGAGACCCTGGTCAACGGGGCGATCCGGGGAATGCTCTTCCAACTCGACCCGTACAGCGGATACATCGGACCGGATGAACTGCACGCGTTTGAGCGACAAAGCAGCGGGCAATATGTGGGCGTCGGGGTCGAGCTTGGAATGAAGGACGGCCAATTGACCGTCATCTCCCCGATCGAGGGATCTCCGGCGGCGCAGGCGGGCGTGCTCCCCGGAGACGTGATCGTTTCCGTCAACGGCCACGAGGTGGCGGATCGCTCCGTGTTCGACGTCGAGGAGATGTTGGTGGGCGAGCCCGGCACTGTGGTTCGCCTGCGTCTACGGCATCCGGGTCGGTCCGAACCCGATGCTCTGACCGTGGTGCGCAACTATATCAACATCCCATCGGTGCGCGGCTTTGCCCGAACTCATTCCGGTCGGTGGCGATATCGGATCGACTCGACCCATTCCATTGCCTACATCCGCGTGAGCAACTTCCGCCACAACACGATGACGGATTTCAACCGGGTGTTGGCCCGGCTCGAGGAGGAGGGGATCCGTGGGCTGATCATCGACCTGCGTTTCAATCCCGGCGGGCTGATGCATCCAGCCATCGAGATGGTGGACCGCTTCGTCGATGATGGAATCATCCTGTCCACGGTCAATCGTTACCGCGCGGTGAATGAATACCGCGCCACCCGGCGAGGCACCATCGGGGATATTGACCTTGTGGTGTTGATCAACGCCGCCTCAGCCAGTTCGTCGGAAATCGTCGCCGGATCGTTGCAGGCTCGCGGCCGGGCGATCGTTGTGGGAGAGCGCAGTTTCGGGAAAGGCAGCGTGCAACAGTTTATCCCGTTGCGGGATCAGCAAACCGCCGTCAAGCTGACCGTGGCGTACTATCGTCTGCCCGACGGTCGGATCATTCATCGAACGGCCCGACAAACGAACCCCGACTCCTGGGGAGTGATTCCCGATGTGGAGGTTTCGCTGTCGAAGGAGCAAACCGAATCCCTACGACAGTCTCGCCGGGCCTTGGACCTGGCTTTCACCCAAGGCTCAACAGCCAAGGACGGTCCCAAGGCGCAGGACGATCATGCCGCGCCCCTCGCACCGCCCGCGGGCGAACTCATTCATGACGCTCAGTTGTCCCAAGCGCTGACCCTTCTAAGAGCGACGCTTACAGGTCGCACAAGCGCACGGCTAACCGGGTTGCAATCCGACTGATTCTCAACGGCGGTTCAACGCGCACGTTTGGACCTCAAGAGGGTGTATAAGAAGGGTTACGACAAACCGAGCCGCAGGCTTCCATGAGCGTAACCGTGTCAAGGGCGGGATTGTCAGACGGACGATGTCCAAGCTTCCATTCGTACTCACCTGGGATCGCCCTGTGGGGCGACCTACGCAGGGGCACATGAGATTCGTGCGAGGCAGGCCCATTCTTCATGCCCGGTCTTGGATGACCAACCTGCGTGCCCGGGCTCTGCCTTATGCATCCCGTCTTCTTGACCCGTCTTTCGCTCCTGAACGCCTAATGCGGCACACATCCTTTCACATGGATTCGCCCGCCCCGGCCCTCACCATAAGTGGGCCGGGGTGGACGAATCCAAACGCCGATCAGCTCACGCGGCCGACCGGACCACCTTCCGCGCGTCAAACGCCGTTTGATCACGCATCATCCCGTAACAGATGGTCAACACCTTCCGCCCGGTGGCGACGATCGCTTTTTTGTACCTGTTCTTTTGCCCGCGATGAACGCGATCAAAGAACGCACGCAACGCCGGGCATCGAGCGATCACCCGATGGGACGACTCCACCAACAGCCAACGTACCACGCTCGGGCCACGCTTGCTGATATGCCCGTGTCGTTGAATCAACCCGGAGGAATCCTCGGTCGGCGTAACTCCGAAATAGCTGGCAAATTGCTTGCGATTCGAGAAGCGCCCCACTATGTCGGTAAAAGCCACGATCGCCTCGGCGGTGCGCGGACCGACTCCCGGCACCGTCCGAAGCAGAGCGACGTTCGGTCGGGTCTCGGCAATGCCATCCAGTTGACCTTCCATCTTCACCAGTTGGCTGCCCACGAAGGCCAATTCGTCGAGCATCGTAGCCACCATAAAATGCCGAGCTTCGTCAAAGGTCTGCGAACGCAACCAAGCCACACCCGCACGCGTCCAACAGCTCTTGTGCGGACACCGGCAACCAAACGTACGCACGATCGATCGGATCTGGTTCTTGATCATCGTGCGACGTTTCACCAGCGTTCGACGATGGTTGATCAACGCCCGCCAGGCCGAAACCGCCTCCGAGGGCAGGTGAACCGTGGGAAGCTGATCCAGGTAAAGCAGGGTAACCAACTTGCGGGCATCCAACCGGTCGTTCTTGCGGCCGTCGCGAAAAAGCCAGGGAATCCGGCTGGGATTGGCCACCTCGACGTCGGTGGCCAGCGGACGCACGATCTTGGCCACCCATTGCGCTTGGGTTCCCACCTCGAAGGTCACCTTGCAACACCCGTCGTAAGGTTCCAGGACCGCCCGGATCGCCTCGACCGTGGTGGGCCTGGTCAGCGTACGATACCGCTGCCGGTCCGGCGCCGATGGATCAAACAAACAAAACGTGGTTGACACCTGATGAACGTCCATGCCAATATACATCATCGCGTGTTTCTCCTGGTAAGGGGTAACGGAGCCCGTAAAACGATTGGGTCAATTATCCCGCCCAGGAGGGCACGCTCATAGTTTCTTCAGCCTGCGCGAAACCGCGAGGGCGAGGAACGTTCGCAGGAATTCGTGACATCGCGCAGGCTAAAGCCTGCGGCTCAGGTTGTCACGGTTTCGCAGTTTCACGCAGACCTTTTCCAAAATGGTTGCGGAACAGGTTGTTATGAAACCTGCAAGACACGATTCTAATTCACAAAAACCATTCCGGCGTAACCTACGGAGTCCGAGGGAGTCGTTTTGGTTTCCCCGATGTTCACTTCGCTGCTGCTGGCATGTTCGAGGAGCAAGGCCTCTGAGGCCCCCAGCTCAACCGCAGCCGCGACGGCGGCAGCGACCGCACCGCTGCTACACGCGTTCTTGTGCTCCAAGGCCTCGGGAACCACGTCCGCCGCCTCCATCCGGCTGACCACGTCGATGAACCGTTGATCATTCACCTCCTTGGCCCAGGTGTTTCCCTTTGCACCGACCCCGTGATCGACCATGCCGTAATTGGGGCCGTAATGCGTCAGATCAGTGGTGCCCACGATGCGGGCGTCATACCCGTAGGTTCGCAACGTTCGAGCGACCGACAAACCCACCTCGGCTGCGGTTTCCCGCGCCGGCACCATGATCGGAACAATTCGGGCGCCCGGAAACATGTGCCTCACAAAGGGCACCTGAACCTCGATCGAGTGCTCGAGTTCATGGGCGTAGGGATCATCGGCAATCAGATTGGTGTGCCCCAGGATTCGCTCGGCCAGCCGTCCATCCACCTCCACCGGCCCCAGCGGGGTTTCCCAGCGACCTTCAGCGAATAAGGCTGCCTCGCGCCCGCGATAGCGATGCACACCGCCAAAGATAATCACGACATCCGGCGCCCCCGAGGCCGCCAGACTACGAAACACACGCCCGGCGACAGACCCGCTATAGGTCCACCCGGCGTGTGGAACTAGCCCTCCGATCAGGCGGCGATTTCCGATGGCTGATTCCGGTTCATGGGACAGAATCTTACTCAACTGTGCCCGGCACTCTCCAGGTCTGGCCGGGTAAAACTGACCCGCAACGATAGGCTCACGAACGATCATGAATCGAACCTCGATTCTTGCCGGATGCTTCGTCATCGACTCGCCGACCGACCCGGCGGTCTGAATCCATTTTATCACGAGTCCAGCCCGGCGACAGTTCGGCCCGAGCGCGAGCACCGGGTTTCGCTACGACCCGGCCAACCCAGATTTGACGGCCTTGCGGCTCAGCGGGAGCTTCGCCCTCCCGTTGCGTTGGACTATCCATCTGGTCAGGGCTGACGGGGTAATCGTCAGCTGTGATGGCGTCACACGGTCTTGAAATGCTCAAAGGCTTGCAGGCAGTTGCGGCAACAGCGTAGCCTTGATCTGGGCTGCGAAGGCGAATCGGGATGGTAGCTCGTTCTAGTACTACAGCGCCACATGGTCATGATCTATCCAGCACACACGAGGGCAGTTCTTCGATGTGGATGCCTCTTGCGACCAGTGCGGTGAGCGTTTTTTTTCGATGACTCTCCCGTGCCGTACGACTGTGGTCTTGATGATACCCAATCCGTCTCGATGTCCGTTGATAGAGAATCCACCGAGCCCGGTGCGGCAAACACTGCGCGGCCACCCAGGTCGAGGCCGCGCCGCGAACCTGTTCGACGGTGAGTGCTTCGTGCTCGGCCGTTTTTTTCTCTGAGCGCCTGGCGCAGTCGCGAACAGAACAGGTGGCTGAGCTGACTGACGTACAGATGCCGGTGAATCGAGCGCCAACCGCGCACCTCGAAATGATCCATGCCCAACTCATTCTTGACCTGTTTGAAGCAATGCTCGATCGGGAACCGAGAGAACGCCACGTGCAACAACCACTTGAGCTTCTCGATGTCCGAGCCGGCCGCGACATTCGCAACAAAGTATTTCACTTCATCGTGATCCAGCGCGTTGCGCGCGATGATCAACGTATGCGTCGGGCCGGGCAGACCGTCGGCATGTTTGCGATAGAAGTCGGCGTGTTTGACCTCCCAGACGATCGGGCCCTTCTGCCCGTCCTTGATGTGGAAGCGTTGCCACTTCTGTCTCGTAAACACCTTGGAGTGGTGCAGCAGGCGGCGTACCTCACTGGGCGGCGCTGCCGTGGTCGCCAAACGCGGGAAACGCCTGCGTTTCCCGGGTTGTTGGAGCTCCCAAGCCGTCGGGCGAAGCAGCACGCGGGGAGCGCAAACCCAGCCGGTAAAGTCGCTCGGCACCTCAGCCACGTAGGTTTGACCCAAGGCATCGAGGCCGCTTAGAAAACCACCGTCGCGACCGTAGAGTTCGTC
>JADFNO010000034.1 GCA_022563315.1 Planctomycetota bacterium
GTCTCGTTCTATTCCAAGGGCGCATTGGTGAGCCTGTTGCTCGATTTGGAGATTCGGCGCGTCACGCAAGGCGCGGCCACATTCGACGCGGTGATGCGCGCGATGTACGAGCGCTTCCCGCTAGCCGGCCCGGGTTACACGCCGCAGGACCTCATCAACACGGTCAATGAGATCGCGGAAGCTGATCTCACGGCGTTTTTTGAGCGCTATGTGCGGGGCACGGAGGAGCTCGATTTCGAGTCCGCCCTCGAAACCGTCGGGTTGGAGCTCTATTTCAAAGCCGCGAAGGAGGATGAAGAGAACGACGATGACGAGGAGAACGATCAAGACCAGAACAACGACGCGGCCGTGGAAGACGAGCCACAGGACAGCGAGTCAGACGATGCCGATGTTCCGCGGATCAAGGCGTACCTTGGGCTCGTGATGGGCGGCGACACCGTCCGGTCGGTGCGATCGGATAGCCCGGCGTATGAAGCGGGCGTTCAACCGCGCGACGAATTACTGGCGATCGACGGTCGGCGCGTTACCGCAGGTGAGCTCGATGAGCGCCTGAAACAGTACGAACCGGGCGACGAGATTCGTCTGACGCTGTTTCGGCACGATGATCTGCGCGAGCTTTCCATCACGCTTGCGAGCAAGCCCGATGGCAAATGGACGTTGCGCCGCGTCAAAGAGCCCACGGACCCACAGGTCGCAGCGTACGAATCGTGGCTCGGGCAAGCGTGGCCGAAGAAAAAGAACGAGCAAGATGAGAAGGAACCCGCGGAAACAAAGACGCCGATCGAAGCGGATCGCTAGGCTGAGCTGGAGAACTGCTCATCCAGCTTTGTAAAACGGCAACTTGACGACCTCGGCGTGGGCCATGGTGCGGCCCAGATCGACTTGCACCGTCGTTCCGGGCTCGGCGTGGTCGGCCCCAACAAATGCCATGGCGATCGACTTACCCAGTGTGGGACTGGCGCACCCGCTGGTGACGAAGCCGATCTCGGCGCCGTCGCGCATGACCTTCATTTCCTGGCGTGCGGTGCGCTTCCCGTCAAGGAACAATCCCACCAGACGGCGCGTGGGACCATCCTGGGCGATCCGGCGCAGCGCGTCCTGGCCGATAAAGTGCCCCACGTCCGGGTTGTCATCGCCCTTGTCAAGCTTGACGGCGAACTTCAAGCCGGCGGCAAGCGGATCGAAGTCCTCGGTGATCTCGTGGCCGTACAGCGGCATCCCTGCTTCGAGGCGCAGCGTGTCGCGGGCGCCAAGGCCGGCCGGCTTGACCGGGGAATTGTCGGCATCCATGTCGCCGACGAGGAAACCCAGCGCCGCTGCGGCGAGCGCCGCCGGCATAATGATCTCGACCCCATCTTCTCCGGTGTAGCCGGTGCGCGACACGAGAACCGTCGCCCCAAGCACGTCCTTGCGTAAGAACCGATAGCGCTTCAGCTCGGTCACCTCCGGCGCGAGCGGTTTGATGAGTTCCATCACCTTCGGCCCCTGGATGGCGAGCATGCCGGTCTCGGCCGTTTCGTCGTGCAGCTCAAACTCAAAATCGCCGCGCACCCGTTGGAAGTGATCCAGCAACTTGAGTCGGTTGGCGGCGTTGCAGACCATCATGTACTCGTCGTCGCCGAAGAAGTAGACCAAGACATCGTCGTGACATCCGCCCTGCTCGTTGCACACAAGCGAATAGCGGGCCTGGTCATCGGCCATGCCGAATATCTGGCGCGTGCAGACGTGATCGAGGAACCGACAGGCGTCTCGGCCGGTGAAGCGCAGCCGACCCATATGCGAGACGTCGAATACGCCGCCGGCGGCGCGGACCTGCCGATGCTCGTCGATGATGGAGTGATAGAGCATCGGCATCTCCCAGCCGGCGAACTCGACCATCTTGGCCCGCTGGTTGACGTGGAACTCGTGGAAGGGCGTTCGGAGCATCATGGATGTTTCAGTGGTAGTGGACATGATCTTGACCAAGGTAGCCCCGGACACCGCGATCGGGGAAAATCCTTCGCTCGGCTCGTTCACGATCGTTGAATCTTGTCCGGCGCCGGCTGAATGTTTGGAGCGTCTTGTTTGAGCCGGCGCAGCTCGCGCTCGAGCTGCTTGACGCGCTGGAGAAGGCCATACAGATCCATGCCGGCCAGGGCATTTCGCTTGGCTTGGTCGAGCTCGACGGCTGGGATGCCACCGACTTTCTTGCCCGGCTCAACGTCCTGGACAATGGCGGTCTTGCCCGCGGCTTGTACGCCGTCGCCGATCGTCAGATGGCCGGTGACCCCGACTTGCCCGCCTAATGCCACATAGTTGCCGACATCAACCGAACCGGAGACACCGACCAGCGACACAAACAGGCAGTGGCTGCCGATCCTCGTGCCGTGGCCGATCGAGATAAGGTCGGCGAATTTCGTTCCCTTGCCGATGCGCGTCTCCCCCATCGTTGCACGTTCGATCGCGCAGCCGGCCCCAAGCTCAACGTCGTCTTCGATAATGACGCGGCCGGTGTGAGGAATCTTGTGATGCACGCCGCCGTGTGTGGCGTACCCGAATCCGTCCTGCCCGACGACCGTGTTGGCGTGCACCGCCACACGATTACCGAGAACGCATCGCTCGTAGATCACCACGTTGGGGTAAAGAACACACTCGTCTCCAAGCACGGATGCTCGGCCAACGTACGCGCCGGGATACAACACACACCGCGGACCAATCGTCGCGCCCTGTTCGACCACCGCGAAAGGATGAATGATGGCGCCCTCGCCGACCGTCGCCTCCGGATGCACCTGGGCGTGAGCGCTGATCCCACAGGGGTCCGCATCAACCGGATGGGGATGCTGCCGAAACCCCGCCAGGGCCACGACGGCGTTGCGAAAAGCGAAGTACGGGTCGTCGGCGATCAGACGCGCCACATGGCTCGGGCATGACATCTCAGCATCTACGATCACCGCGGCCGCCTGCGTCGTCTCCAGGAACTTCTGGTATTTCGCGTTGGCCAGGAAGGTGACATCATGGGGCCCGGCCTGGTCGATCGGCGCGCACCCGGTGACTTGAACCGCCTGGTCGCCCGAGACGGTGGCGTCGATCCGCTGAGCAAGTTGTGCCAAGGACATCGCCATCGTTTTTCTCACCACGAACCTAGCCCGCTGCCGGGTTAGGGTCAATTCTCTCCTCTCGTCCACGTTCGATCCGGCCGCCGAAGGGGTGCCTTGTTGGGCTCAAGTGGGCCCGGTATCCTCCCCCACGCTCATGCGACACGCGCCCATACTCCCAACGCAGAATCCGCTTGTTTTAGCTTGGGTGCTCTTGGCAGTTCAGGTGGTCTGTGCCCAGGCGCAACAGCCTCCGAACGCGGATTTGGAGGATCGGCCGATTTCCTCCATCCGTATCGAAGGCATCCAGCGCGTCGAGGAGCGATTGATCCGCAATCAATTGCGGTCCGCGATCGGCGACCCCTTCGATTGGGAGACGACCCGGGGCGACGTCAGGCTGCTGAACCGACTGGGCGAGTTCAAGACCGTCGATGCGTTCGCAACGTTGGAGTCCGACGGCTCGGTGTCCCTGACCTTTCGCGTGGTCGAGCAGGCGATCATTACCGCCGTCCAAGTCGTGGGCAACCGGGTAATCCCCGACCAGGACCTTCTGGCGGTGGCGCCGATCGAAGGCAGCCCGCGGGACGATTTTCTCATTG
Organism: Planctomycetota bacterium; assembly: GCA_022563315.1. Classification (GTDB taxonomy): domain Bacteria; phylum Planctomycetota; class Phycisphaerae; order Phycisphaerales; family SM1A02; genus JADFNO01. Next base: position 3,674 of record JADFNO010000034.1, read on the forward strand.
AGAACTCCAAGCGTGCCATGCGGGCGCTGTATCGAGAGCGCGGTCATTACCTCACGACGATTTCCGTTGACGAGGCAGAGTTGCAAGACACGGGAATCCTTCTGTTTCGGATCGTCGAAGGACCGCGGGTCAAGGTGAAGGCCATCGAGTTCGAAGGTAACCAGGCGTTCACGGCTGCGCAGTTGCACGCTGAGATCGGCACACGAACCGCGGTGATCCTGTTTCGGCGGGGTGAGCTGGATGAGGAGAAGCTGACCGACGACGTGGCGGCGCTGGATCGGTTCTACAAGGACCGCGGCTACCTCGACGTGCGCATCGGACACCGGGTAGATCTCAGCCCGGACCAGACCGAAGCGAAAGCTGTTTTTCCGATCATCGAGGGTCAACAGTTTACGCTGCGGTCGGTTCGGACCGACCCTGATCCGCTGCGCGTGTTCTCAACTGAGCAGTTGACGGCGATGCTTCAGATCAAGCCCGGCGATGTGTACAGCCAGGACAAGATCCGCAAGTCGCTGCGCGTGATCCGCAACGCCTACGCCAGGCTGGGCTACGACCTGGCGCTGCCGAACCAGCCGTCGCGGTCGGGAATGGGACGGATCGCGTCGATCAGCCAACGGACGCCCGACGGACCGGTGGTCGACCTGCTCCTGATCATCGACGAGAGCACGCCTTGGAAGGTGGGCAACGTCGATATCCAGGATAACACGTTGACACGCGACAAGGTCATACGCCGGCACGTGCGCGGGATACGGCCCGGCCGGCCGCTGGATGTCACCGAAATCGACAAGGCGATCGAACGGCTGCGCCGAACCCGCCTGTTCAATGAGATCAACATCACGGTGCAGGATCCGGATCCGAGCAATCCGGGGTACCGCGACGTGCTGGTGAACGTGAAGGAGCGAAACACGGGATCGGTGAACTTCGGGGTGGCGGTCGGCTCGGATGCGGGCGTCTTCGGCGAGCTGTCGCTGGTGCAGCGCAACTTTGATATCACCGATTACCCGGAGTCGGTGCGCGAGCTCCTGAAGGGTCGCGCTTTCCGGGGGGCGGGGCAACAGTTCTCCGCCACCTTGCGCCCGGGCGACGAGCTGTTCCAATACGTCATGAGTTTTACTGAACCGTACTTGTTTGACACGAACAACTCGCTGCGCGTTTCGGGGTCGTTCCGGGATCGTCAGTTCCGGCGGTATGACGAAGAGCGTGTGACGCTCTCACTCGGCCTCGGCCGGCGATTCGGCGACGTGTGGAACGTTGCGGTCAACACCCGGTTTGAGCAAGTAGAGTTGAACAACATCGACGACTTCTCGCCAACGGCGATCTTCGACGACGCTGGACCAAACAACCTTTCATCGTTCGGACTGAGCCTGACACGAACGACGGTGGGAACACTGACACGGCCCGGGCGCGGAAGTCGGCTCGAATTCAGCGTCGATCAAAGCGGCCTGCTCGGGGGGGACTTCGACTTTACAACCGTCTCGGCTGAATACACCGTCTTCCTCACACTGTCCGAGGACTTTCTGGGCCGCAAGTCCATCCTGAAGCTGAGTACGCGGGCCGGGTATATCTTCGGCGGGGATGCGCCGGTGTACCAACGGTTCTATCTCGGCGGCCGGTCATTCCGCGGCTTTGATTTCCGTGAAGTCAGCCCCAAAGGAATCCGAGCCGACAACGGCGAACCAAGCGACGATCCGATCGGCGGGAACTGGCTGTTCTTCGCCGGCGCGCAGTACGAAGTGCCGCTGGTGTCGGAGAACCTCACCGGCGTCGTCTTTCTCGATTCGGGCACGGTCACCGACGATCTCGGGTTCGACCAATACCGGGCGTCAATCGGGGTAGGCATTCGTATCTATATCCCCCAATTCGGGCCGATCCCGATCGCCTTCGACCTTTCCGTACCGCTGCTGAAGGAGGAGAGGGACGACACGCAGGTGCTGAGTTTCAGCGCCGAGCTGCCGTTCTAAGACCTATCCGGGAATTCGTCCTCAGCTCTACCGTGGTGAACGTCACGGCAACAATGCCGTGTAACGGATATCATATTGGCTTGTCCGAGGCTTCGAATCGAACGCTCTGTGTAGAGGATGGATGCGATGAAATCGATGAAGATCACCATGAACCTGCCGGTCTTCGTGATCGTGATTCTGCTGGCGGTCGTGGCCGGCTACGAGGTCTTCGCAGGACGAGCGGCGGCCCCGGGTCCAGCGGTCGTAGCCGTCGTCCGAATCGGGCCGCTGTTCGACGGGCTCAAGCAGCGGGCGGAAGCGGCGGCTGGTGTCGATCAACTCCTGGGCGAGATCGAAACGGAAGTGCAGGCACGCAAGGAATCGATCGAGGCGCTGAGAGAAGAGCACAGCAACACCGTCGACGCCGCGGATCGTGAGACGCTTGCCGACGAGATCGCGCTGGAAACGCTCAAGAACGATTTCTGGTTGCAGACGGCCAAACGAGAACACGAACTAGACAAGGCCATCCGCCTACAGGATTTGTACAAGAAGGTCTTTGATGCGATCCAAACGCTGGCGATGACGGAGGGGTACGACATCGTGATCGTTGACGATTCGGGCGACGAATTGCCGTTCGACCGCAGTTCGCGTGTTGTGCCGCAAGTTCAGGTTCTCCAGCAACTAGCCAGACGGAAGGTGCTGTTCGTCAATCCGACCTTGGACATCACCGAAGATCTGATCATGCGTATGAACAACGAGTTCAGTGCCGCTCAGACCGGGCCTTGAGCCCGAGCTCGCCTGACTAGGCTGTCGGCACGGCACGAACGAGGTCGCGAGCGCCGTGCCAGCTTCGGCATGACTTACATTGGCATAACCAACACGTAACCAGACGGAGTCAAATCCATGCAACGACTCATTACGATCATGACCCGGCGACCATATTTAGCAATCGCGCTCGCCTTGGCGGTTGGCGTTGGACCGGCTTACGCGCTGCTGTCGATGGCTCCAACGCGTCCGGCGGTGATCGGGTTCGTAGACCTCCAGAAGGTTTTCAACCTCAGCAACAAGCGGGCCGAGGCGCAGGCCGAGCTGGAGGCGCTCGGGCAGCAACTGGACGACCGGGAAGAGGTGCTGCGTCAGGAGATCAAGACGCTTCAAGCCGATATCGAGCTCCTGGTGCCCGGTACGCCCAAGTACAAGGAAGCCGAAAAGAAGCTCCTGACCGCAGCGGCGGACCTTCGCGCCTGGATCGAGTTCAAGGCGGCAAAGCTGGACGCCAAGACGGCCCAACGACGGACGCAAGTGTACGATGAGATCGTTCTTGCGGCGACGGAGTTTGCCGAGCAGCACAACATCGATTTCATCCTGACGGATGATTCGATTTTGGAGTTGCGTCCCGGCTCCGATGTTCAGGTGGTGCAGCAGATGTCGCTGCGTCGGATCGTATACGCGAACCCGCAGTTTGACATCACGGACGAACTGATCGCATGGATCAACGAGCAATAGTGCAGGGGCGATGCGAGGAGGCGGCGCGGCGATGAGCGAGGCGCGGCAAGTTCGGGGCGATGGCCGTGGGTGAGGGCACGAAGATCGACATCTGAGCCGGATCGCCCACAACGGCCGGATCGCCCGCTGCTGCGTCCTAGCGGGCCTGACGGTGCTGGCAGGCTCGGTCACACTCCGCGACGGGACTCAGGTCGGCGGGGCCGTGGCCATCGCGGAGCACGTACGGATCGGCACTGAAGTCAGCATCGGGGGGAAATCAGGCGTGATACGCGATATCCCCGATGGGAAGACCTATATGGGGTTTCCGGCCACAGATGGGACTCAAACATTGCGACAGTGGGCGGCCATCCGTAAACTACCGGGTCGGATGAAACGCGTGTCCCGCCTCGCGGGGACTCAGCCGGCGTAGGATCGCTGTGTGATTGTCGCAACCCCAGGCGGATGAGAGCAAGAGCCTCCAGCTCTTGAAATGTTATCACCATGCTCGACGCGGCCGAACAACTGAGAACTGCAGGAAGCGCGGCGGGGCCGAGGCAGCAGACGCTGGCCGGTCCGGTGCGGATTACCGGCAAGGGGCTGCTGCTGGGGGAAGAGGCCACGGCGACGATCCTGCCTGCCCCGGTCAACCACGGCATCGTCTTCGAGCGGGTTGACATCTCCCCGCCGGTTCAGATCCCCGCGCTGGTGCGCCACCTCGCGCGTCGAGCACGTCGCACAACCTTACAGATGGGTGAAACGTCGATCGAGACGATTGAGCACTGCATGTCAGCCCTGGCCGGGCTGCGCGTAGACAACGTGCTGGTGCAACTGGACGGTCCGGAGCTACCGTGCGGCGACGGGTCAGCTGCGCCGTTCGTGGAGCCGATGCTCGAAGTGGGCATGGTCACGCAGGACGCGCCGCGGCGAATCCATCGCATCACCGAGCCCATCCTTGTCCAGGAGGGCGATGCGATGCTGGCCGTCTTCCCCGGCCAGACCGATGAGTTTCGCGTCGTTTTCGATCTGGATTACGGTGAGAACTCCCACCGAATCAAACGGCAGATTCAGTCCTACGCCTCCAGCAACGGCGACTTCGAGCATGAGCTGGCGCGAGCGCGAACGTACAGCCTCAAGGAGGAAGCGCAGGCGCTGTGGGATCGAGGGATGTGCCGGCACCTCACCCCCAAGGATGTGCTCGTGATCGGCGACGACGGTCCGATCGACAACAGCTACCGGTTCGACAACGAGCCGGTGCGACACAAAATCCTCGATCTGCTCGGCGACCTGTACCTGGTGGGATGCGACGTCCATGGGGCGTTCGTGGCCTACAAGTCGGGGCACGAGCTGAACCGACGGATGTGCCTCAAGATCGTTCAACAGATGGAGGCGACCCACCGTCAGGACGCGCTGCTTTTGGGCCGGAAGCTCGATATACGCGATATCCAGCGGCTACTGCCCCACCGCTACCCGATGCTGCTGGTGGACCGCGTGGTGTCGATCGAGGGCGACCACAAGGCGATCGGGGTCAAGAACGTGACGATCAACGAGCCGTTCTTTGCGGGCCACTACCCCGGGACGCCGATTATGCCCGGAGTGCTGATCGTCGAGGCGATGGCCCAACTCGGCGGGCTGTTGATGAGCCAGAAACTGGAGCATGCCGGAAAGATTGCCGTGCTGTTGAGTCTGGACAAGGTAAAACTACGCCGCCCGGTGACCCCGGGCGATCAGTTGGTCATAGAGGCCGAAGCGATCCGCGCCAAGCCCCGCACCGGCACCGTGAAGTGCCGGGCCTATGTGGGGTCGGAGCTGGCGGCGGAGGCCCAGATCAGGTTCATGATGGTCGATGCCGAGCGAGAGTAGCCGCATCGACAGCATCCGGCGTGCGCGGAAGCACCCGCGCCGCCCCGAGAGTGCTCAATGACTCAGATACATCCAACGGCAATCGTTCACCCCTCCGCACAGATCGACGACTCGGTGGTGATCGGTCCGCAAAGTGTGATTGGGCCGGAAGTGGTCATCGGCCCAGAGACCGTGCTGCATAACCACGTCACGATCCAGTCGCTGACGACGATCGGACGGGACAACCAGATCTATCCGTTCGTTGTGCTCGGAGCTGATCCGCAGGACCGCAAGTGGCGAGGCGAACGAACCACCTGCGAGATCGGCGATGGGAACTGCATTCGTGAACACGTCACGATCCATCGCGGAACCGACAACGGCGGGGGCGTGACGCGAATCGGCAGCGACAACCTCATCATGGTCGCGGCGCATATCGCCCACGACTGCCAACTGGGTGATCACATCACGATCGCCAATCAGGTGATGTTGGCCGGGCACGTTCGAATCGAGGACGGAGCGAACGCGGGCGGCGGGGCGGGGATTCACCACTTTGTGACGATCGGGACGTGCGCCTTCGTCGGTGGATTGGCCCGCATCACCCGAGACGTGCCGCCGTTTATGATCGTGGAAGGCAACCCGGCCGAGGTCCGCGCGATCAATTCAATCGCCATGACCCGAGGCGGCTACAGCGCCGACCACATTGAGGCCGTGAAGGACGCGTTCAAGCGTCTGTTCCGGGACAATCACACCGCCATGGCGGAGCGGATCGCCAACGTGCAGCAAGATTACCCCGACGTGCCGGCTGTGACCCGGCTTTGCGAATCGCTGATGGCCACGGCCGACGGCGTGCATGGCCGCGCGCTTGAACTGACCCGCAGTGACGACAAGCGAACCGTCGAGGTCCGCTAGCCGGCGCTCAACGGTCACAGTTTACATCGTCGCCGGTCTTGATCTCGTCGTCTTCCTCGTCGAAGTCCTCGTCATCTTCGTCGTCGAGGAACTCTTCATCGTCCAAGTCGTCGTCGTCGAAATCGTCGTCATCGTCATTGTCGTCGTCGTCCGTGGCAAGCTTCTCTTCATCTTCCTCGTGCACACCCCACGCTGCACACAAAGAGCGGTTGCCGAACGGGTCGAAGTCAGACAGCGCCCTCGCGCCCGTCGCGGCGAGAACGGACGAGCCGGCGCAGGCCCCGGTCAAACACGTTGTGCCGAATGAGCGGTCGGTGGCGAAAAGGTCAGGCATCGCTCGAACTCCCGAAAAAGACAGCCTCACGTCATAGGCGCGCCGTATTGGATCGACTCCGGCGGAGAAGTCAACCGCAACCGGACCATCATTTTGCGGTTCGACCTGGGGGCACATCGTGGCGCCGACCGCGCCGCGATGCCGACGCTCCGCCCGGACCTGACTTGGATCAGTTCGGCGCCGCGATGGCCACCGTGCGGGAGGGCGATGACAGGAGGATCCAGCCGTCGATCACCGCCGCTCGGTCAAAGGGCTCGGAGACCGGCGGCAATTCGAACGAATCGCCCATAAGCTTGCAATTCCACGAGAGGGTGTAGAGTCGGTACTTGTGCTGCGTTCGCCGACGCTGCCGGCTCTCGGATCGGCTGATCAGGACGAGTCGGTCGTCGGTGGGCAGCAACCATTTGTAATCACGCTCGTCGGCGATGCTGTCTGCGCCCACCACCTCACCCAAGGCGTCGAAGCGCACGATTCGCTCGCCGAACATCGCAAACACGCGTTGGTCATCGAGGACAATTCGATTCAAGACGGATGGGTCCCATCCACGGCGTGCCGGCAGGGCAAACGGATCGGACAGTATGCCGTTCGTCAGTTTGATAGTTCGCAGCGGATTGCCCGGTCCCTGGCGGCGGTCGGTCTGTGTCTGGACGAGTACGCTGCCCCGCACCGGCCAGCCGCGCCGCGTCCGCTGGGCGGCGACCGAGAGATTCGACCACAGGGCCCGTCCGCTGGGCAACTGGAGCATCTCGATACCGGCCCGGGTGCCGTAGAGCAGTTCACCGAGCGGCCCCGCAGCCATCCATCGCACCGAGGCGCCGTCTACCGGTGTGATTTCGCGCAACTGACGCCCAGTCGCCAGATCGACCAGCAGGAGTCTCGCCACCGGCTCATCCTCGCCCGTAGCGAACCGTGAGCCGCCGAGCACCAGCGCGAAGTCATGCAGGAGCACCAGCGCCACCCGGTCCAGCGCAAGTCTCGGTTCGGCTTTCCACCGCTGACGGCCACTGTCGGCAAGATCGAACGCGACACTGTCTCCTGATCGACGCACGATGACGAGCAGGTTGCCACGGATCAGCGGCAGGCATTCCCCGGGATCAAGCGCGGTCTGTTCCGGTGATCGTTGCCCCGGTCGGCCGTCGCGCCGACTTCGTACTGGCGGCTCCCCGAGAACCTCATTCATCCACGGGGTGGCCCAGAGCCGAGCCCCGCGTTTGCTCAGGTCAAACATAACCGCTTGGGCATCACCATCAGGAGCTACGACCCACAGCAGCAACCGGTCACGATCGAACCGGAGGATGTATGGATCAACCCGTTGCCCCAGCGGGACCGACCAGAGCGTTCCCAGCCCGGCCGACGTGATCATGCGCAGATGCTCGCCGTCGTAAAGCAACATCCGGTCGGTCGGCGCCGCGAACGTGACACCGGGGTATCTCGTCACGAGCATGCCGTCGAGGGGCTCAGCTACGGTTTGGATTTCGCCAATGCGGGGCTTGCGGCCTGGGCGGTCAGCCGGCTCCAGTGAGGCAAGCCACGCCCCGGCCTCCCGCGAACCGTCGGCGGTATCCAATGCAATATCGCCGAACGTCTCAACAACGTATCGCAGCACGATCTGCGCCGTCGCCGTCCAACCCATGAGGCGGCAATACTCGACCACAGCACCCAGTAGCCGCTCGGCCCGCTGTCGGCGCGGATCCGACCGGTAGGTCACGATCAGGGCCGCGACGGCGCTTGGCGTGTCTCCGTCAGCCGCATAGAGGTTCGCCGCGTGCAGAGCTGCATCGGCGGCGGCGTCCGCAAGCGGGAACTCGGCGGCCAGGGCAAGAAACGGCGGCGCCGAATCCTGCTCGGTCCGCAGTTGCTCCAGCTGTAACCGCGCAAACTCAGACTGCGGTTGATAGGCGGTGCGACCGTGGCGTTGCATGATCCGGCTGAGGCGCTCGGCGGCCCAAGCGGCGGCCGGCCGTTGAACCGAGCCGTCGAACCGCCCCGTCGCCGCCAGATCAGCCGTGGAAAGGATCGCCTGGTAGACCTCGACCGCGCGGGCCAGGGCATGGTCGGCGAGCCAATCGCCGTAGGCCAGAAGGTGCTCGACGCGCTGATCCGGCCCCGCGGCGACGGCTTCGATCATCGCGTGCAGCGTCTCACCGTCGGGCGGCGTTCGGGCGAGGTGCAGGCGATCAAGCTCAAGGAGCATGCCGAACAACTCATGTCGAGCGTTTTGTGATGCTGGCGTCGCGCCGTCGGCATTGGTCGCCGCGATCGCCAGTTCTGCGGCTTCAAGGGCCAGGCCCAGGTCGCGGGCCCGCATGCCCAGCTGCATCAATGACAAGGCCGGATCCGGATCGTTCGGCGCTTCCGCCAGCCGCTGACGCAACATCTGCTGGGCATGGCGAAAGGGCATATACGAGTCCAGGCGCTCGTTGCCCGTCACGACCAACTGCGCACCGGTCGCGAGCGGGTTGCCGGCGACATCCGCGTTCACGACCTGCCGAATCCGGCCGGTCTCGTCGTCGACGACCAGGAGATGTTGCGGCGTGGGGACAATGAGCGCGCCGTCCGTCAACTGCACCCGACCGTAAATCTCCAGGTCTTCAATCGCAGGCCCCGCGGTGGAATCCGATTGCAGGGCAGGTCCGGGGAGCCGCCAGATCGGACGATCCAACGCCTCGAGTCGAAAGACCCGTATTTCGCGGCCGATGCCGTACACGGAGTGTTCGTTGGCGAGAAAGTAGCGCGGGGCGTTCCAGGCATCCCGTCCGATGGCGGAGAAGCTGGCAAGCTCGTCGCCGGATTCCCAGTCCAGCAGGATCACGCGGCGCTCGTCGGGGCGCAAGGCGATGACGCCGCGCGGGGTGGCGACCGGCCCGCCGATCTGCCACGCCCGGCGCTCGGCAAAGCTCGGATTCAACGGCGGCGGGTAGCGGCGAAGCCATCGCGTTTCGCCGGTATCGGCCCGGATCCGCGCCACGGCCCCGACCGGGGTCGCCACCACCAGATCACCGTCGTGATAGATCGGCGAAGAGAACGGCCGAGCGACGCGACTGCGGATCCCGCCGCTGGAGGCGATGTGCCGGGCCCAGCGCACTCGGCCGTCGGCTAGATCCAGCGAGATCAAGTAGCAACTCGTCAGGAGCTGCCGGCTCACTTTCCTGGCCAAGACGAACACCGCGCCCTCGGCCACGACCGGCGCGCCGTGGGGGATGAGTCCGCCATACTCTTCCTTGCCGTCCAGACGATCGATGCGCCGAGCCCAGCGCAGCTCGCCATTGCCCGCGTCCAGGCACACCACTCTTCGATCCGCGGCTCGGGCGTCCCTGCCGTCGGCGTAGGCGTGTCCCGTCAACGTGACCAGCGTGTTGCCTTCGGTCACCACAATATTCAGGTCCGCGATTCGATCACCGGAACGACTCAACGTTGAATTGGCGGATCGATCGACGTACGGCCGCCACAGCGAGCGACCGGTGAAACGATCGATCGCCCGAATGGTCCGACCCTCGTTGATGTATACGACGGACCCGGCAACGGTGGCGGCCGCGGTCAGTTCGACACCCGGTCCCGGGCCTTGTTGGCGGGGCGCGGTCGAGGCCGACCGATCGAGCCCGGCTAGCAGCGCTCGCTGACTGAACGGCGTACCGTCGAGTCGGGTCGACCAGATCGGCTGGGACACCAACTCCTGCAACTGGACGGCGGCCGCGCGATCCAGGATTGAGATGGACGGCTCGACGGGCGACTTCGAGATTCCTGCCGACAGTCGGCGCATCGCATCGCGCAAGGGCTCGGCTTCGCTTACCAACTCGTGCAACACCGCGACCGCGCGGTCCCGACCCGCGGTATCGCCAAGGTAGTGCGCCGCCATGCCGATCATGTACCAGCAGTGCGACGCGCGGTCACCGGTCAGGTCCGGATGATGCGCCGCCTCGGACAGCCACCCCAGCGCTGAGCGAAAACGTGCGGACTCGAGGTTCCACTGACCCAGCCGGAGCAACGCCTCCAACCCCGGTTCCGTCGCCGAACGCGTGATGGCCAGGCGCTTCAGCTCACCGGCCGCGAGCAGACGTTGTGCTTGGGCGGTTTCAATGAGTCGGTATCGTTGAAGCAACTGCTCGTCCGCAAAGAGTTCCGCCAGCACACGGGCGCGGACGGCGATAAACTGATCCTCAGTAGCGGCCGTCATCGGCACGAGCTTCATTGCATAATCGTCGAGCAGTTCTTGATAGAGGCGCACCGCTTCGCCGGCGTTGTCGGGCGCTTGAATCTGGGCCAACTGGAACTGCTCCCAGGCCCGAGGCGAGTCGTCAATGTAAACTGGGTTCTGAGGCGGCGGGGCCGCGGCCACGAACGATGCCAGCACGATCGGCCCGAGGTGTCCGCACCGCCAGCCCAGGCGGCGGGGCCGACCTCCCGACGTCTTTGGCACCCCATGACCTAGCCGACAATCTCTCATCAGCGATCTCCGCAATCCCTTCAATCGTAGCGCCCTGCCCGTCAGTTCCAGGGGGAGAGGGGCGAAACCCCGCGGGGCGGTCGTGCTCGACCCGCCACCTCGGCTGAGGTACATTGGGCCCATGCACACCTCGTGGCGGCCGGCACCGGCCAGCCTTCTCATCTTGCTTCCTGCTCTTTCGGCTATACCCGCATGCACGGTCTACCGTGACCCAGTGGTATCGGTGGTGGATGTGGCGGTGACCGAGACCGGCGAGGGCCTTGTCGGGCTTGGCTTCACCCTCGTCCTTGAGAACCCGAACCCGCAGCCGTTAGCCCTACACGAGTTCAGCTACACCCTGGCCATCGACGGCGCACCGGCCTACCGCGGCCGATGGGCGGCTTCAGCCACCTTGGGGGCGAACGGCACGCGCCGGCTGACGATCCCAGCGATCGTGCGGTACGACCAGCTTGGGTGGACGGCGGCGTCGGCCCCGTCGCAGGCGACGTACGATCTGGTCGGCCACGTCCTGTACCTTGCCCCGGGTGATATCGCTGAGATCCTCTTCGACACGGGGGTCCGCAGACCAAAGGCGGCGTTTGCGGCCCGCGGGGTCGTGAATCTCACGGCTCAAGACGGCCCGGCAAACGCGCAGGCCCGCTAATCCGCGCGGCTGGGGAGCAGCGGGGGTCAATCGACCCACTACCGAGTTCTAGGACATCGCGGTAAACGCGCCGGCGCTGGTTGGCCCATCTGCATCGCCCGCCAGAGGCACACCCCAGATGTTCCGCTTCCCCCAACTTACACAGATGGCACAGCTTTGTTTGGCGGCGTAACCGCCCGCAAGAGGTCCGAAGGTTCAAGCTCGGGAGTGATGCCGCGCACAACCCGTGTCGATATGAATCGAGACGGCGTGGTACGCCGGGAATATCAGCAATAGGGAGCTCTCATGCAGCTTGGCGAGATACTCAAAACAGCGCACCAACACGACGCGTCGGATATCCACCTTATCAGCGGTCATCCGCCGATGATGCGCGTGCATACCGTGATGACGCCGATGGATTGTCCGATCCTTACGCCGGAAGCGGCCGAGGCGGCGCTTCACGAAATGACGACGCCCGAGCAGCGGGCCGTGTTCAAGGAGCGCAAGGACCTTGACTTTTCCTACCAGGTCGAGGGGCTCGGACGGTACCGCGTCAATGCGCACCGCCAGCGCGGGACGATCGGTCTGGCGATGCGTGCGGTGAAGGAAAAGGTTCCTCCGCTAGAAGACCTGAATCTTCCCGACGTGATCAGCCGGCTGACGTACCTGCCGCGCGGTCTGGTGCTTGTCACGGGCGACACCGGCTCCGGCAAGTCGACGACGCTAGCGGCAATGATCCAGTCGATGAACGAGCGCTACCGCAAGCACATTATCACGTTGGAGGACCCGGTCGAGTATGCGTTCCAGTCCAACAAGTGCCTGATCGAGCAGCGCGAGCTCGGCCAGGACATGCCAAGCTTCGCGTCCGGCCTCAAGCACGCGCTGCGTCAGGATCCGGACATCATTCTCGTCGGCGAGATGCGGGACCTGGAGACGTCGGCGCTGGCGATTTCGGCGGCGGAGACCGGGCACTTGGTCCTCTCGACGCTGCACACGGTCAACGCGTCGCAAACGGTGGAACGAATTATCGACATGTACCCCGCCGGGCAACAGAACCAGATTCGGTCGATGCTGTCCAACACGCTGCAGGCGGTGATCTCCCAAACGTTGTTCAGCCGTATCGATAAACCCGGCATGGCGCCGGCCGTCGAGGTGATGTTGTGCACGCCTGCGATCCGCAACATCATTCGCGAGTCACGAACGTTCGAGATTCCCAACGTGATCGACACGAACCGGCAGATGGGGATGATCAGCCTGGACAACTCGATCGCCGAGCTGTACTTCAACGGTCTGATCAGCCGCGAAGATGCGGTGGCGCAGGCCGCCTACCCCGACAAGCTGGAACGACAACTGGCCGCGTAAGGGCCTAGGGCGCCGCGTCTATGCCGCATTACCGCTACCAAGCGCGACACTCTTCAGGCCAGCTGCAGGCTGGCACGATGACCGCCGAGAACGCCGGCGCGGCGGCGGCCATCTTGCGCAATCAGGGGCACCATGTTCTACAGTTGATCCCGGTTCAGCAGACGAGCGCGCAAATCGGCAACAAGCTGTGGGCCGCGCTGAACTACTCGTCGGGCCCGTCTCAGAAGGACATCCTTGATTTCACGACGCAACTGGCGGTCATGATCCGGGCCGGGATCAGTCTGCGGGCCGCGCTCGACGGAATTGCAGACCAGATCACCAACCCCAAGTTCCGCAAGATCCTGCTGGCAATCAAGATGGACGTCGAGTCGGGCAAGCAGTTCTCCGAGGCGATCACGAAGTATCCGAAGCTGTTCGGGCCGCTGTATGTGAACATGGTCCGGGCCTCGGAAATGTCCGGCTCGTTCTCCAGAATGCTCGACCGCATCGCCGGCTACGTGGGGCAGCAGCTCGAAACGCGCAAGATGGTCATCGGGGCCAGCATCTATCCGGGCATCATCGCCACGATGGCCATTGGCGTCACGGTGTTCCTGCTCATATTCGTGCTGCCGAAGTTCGCCACCGTTTTTCAGGGCAAAGAAGACGCCCTGCCCTGGCCCACCACCTTCCTCTTGGCGCTGTCGGATTGGGCCGTCAAGTACTGGTGGACGGTCCTGATCGGGGCCGCGGGTGTCATCGGCGGATTCCTCGCCTTCATTCGGACGGAAATCGGCCATCTCTGGTGGGACAAGACCAAACTTACCGTGCCGCTGTTCAAACGGATGTTCCGAGCGCTCTACATCAGCCGGTCGCTGCAAACGATGGGTGAGCTGCTCAATGCCGGCGTACCCATGCTCGATACGCTGGCCATCACGGGCGATGTGACAGGCAACATTATGTACAAGAGGATGTGGCGTGGTGTCTACGCCGCCGTGAAGCAGGGCAAGAAGATTCAGACGCAGCTGAACAAGTCAACGCTGCTGCCGAGATCGGTGATCCAGATGCTGGCCGCGGGCGAGGAGTCCGGGCGCTTGGCTGAGGTGCTCGACGAAATCTCGGTCTTCTATTCCAAAGCGCTGCGCGATGCGATCAAGGCCGTGACCAGCATCATCGAGCCGATCATGATCATTCTGATGGGATCGGTCGTCGGCTTCATCGCCATGGCGATCATCCTGCCGATCTTCAAGATGAGTTCGCTCGTCTCATGATTGATGATTCGATACACCCGGAGGCGTGAAGGAAGTGGGAGTATGACCTTCAGTACATTGAAACGACACGGCGAGGCGCGGCGCGGGTTCACGCTGATCGAGACGGCCTTGGCCACGATCATTGTGGGCGTGGGTGTCGTGGCCATCGTCTCGGCCCAGCAGGCGTTCCACATCAAGAACAACTGGTCCACTCACGCGAGTACGGCCACGCTGCTGGGCAACGAAATCCGCGAGATGACGTTGAACCTCCCGCGACACGACCCCGTCACCGGGCTCATTTACGACCCGAACACCGGCGACCTGATCGGCGGCTGGGGATGGGAAGCCAACGAAACCTCGGTCGAAGATCTCGACGACATCGACGACTTCGACGGCGACGGCGCAGGGTTGATCTTCTCAGCGGCGCTGGGGAACGGTCCCGTCAACGCGCAACGCCAAGTCATCCTGAACATGCCCGGCTGGACCCAGACCGTGTACGTGGACAACGTCGATCCATTTGACATCACGAGCCTCCAGGATGACGGGACGACCAACATGCTCCGGGTGGAAGTCATCGTGACCTATCAGGCGCCGTCGGACTCGACTCCCCGAGAGATGACGCGTGTCAGTTGGATCACCCCGAACTGACGTTTGAACGGACCGCGGCGCACAGCGTCGCGAGCCTGCACGATCCATGCTACTGCAGGAGGCGCGGAGAAAGCGCGATGAATCGACATGATGCCGCTTCACGAACCGATCGACGACGAACGACACACCGGAGCCTTGCGCGCCGCTTGACGCGGCGCCGCCGCGGCGTCTCGTCCGTCCTGGCCATGATGTTCATGGTGATCTTCAGCTCGCTGGCGGCCGTCATGGCCGTGGTGGCGCAAGGGAACCTGCGCACCGCCGACTCTGCCATGAAGGTGTCGCGGGCGATGAGCGCCGCGGAGACGGGGCTGGTCTTCGCCAGCCGGCGTCTTGCCTCGGAGGCAAGCCGGTTCGTCGTCGAAAAGGGCGTGATCGACCTTGATTTTGGGTATGCGTTGTGGCTGGGGGGCCCCTTCGATCCGGCGGACGGTGCGGTCGATGTGCTGCCGCCCGTCGGTTATACCGAAGGCACGCCGGCCGAAGGCGTGGCCGAGGCGGTCCTCAACGCGCACCTGTTCGATTCCCACTCGTTCCTCGATCCGGACGATCCGAGCCTGCCCTCTTACGACCCCATCTCCGGGACGCTTCGCGTTCGCCCCATCGCCCTGACCGTAGACGACATGGACAATCCGGATCCGCGGGGGCCGTACTTTCGCCTGAAGTACGAGCTGCTCGCCAATGCGCCGGTTGTTCGCGTGACCGCCCAAGGCGTGGACGGCCATATTACGCGCACCATCCAGATGGACTTCCGCATCAACAAGAAGATCGAGTACGCGATCATCAGCCCGAATCGAATTATGATCGGCAAGAACGTGCGCGTGGAAGGGCCGCTCGGTTCGCGCTATGGCATCGTGGCCGGCGAACTTGATGCGGCCAACGGTGATCCGCTCGTCATGCGAAGCGACTTCTACTACCTCGATCCCGCGCTCGACATCACGCTTGACCTGTTCTACTCGAAGGTCGCGGACTTCGACGTGGACGGTGACTCGCGCCTCCGCCCCGATCATCCGATTGAAGGCTTGGGCGCGGCCGGGTTCGTCGACTACGACCTTGATGAGTACGTCGATGATTTCGACCTGTTCCTGGCTTTCTACGATACCAACGCCGACGGCGTGGTCGAGATCGCGGTCGAGTTCTTCAACATCGACAACCAGTTGGCCCGCCTGATCGACGAGGCCTTCCCCGATCGCGACGGCGACGGAGTGCTCGGTAGCCAAAGCGATATCGACCTCGGCTACAACGACGGAATCCTGGACGGCAAGGACCGCTACGCGAAGGTGCACGGCCGCTTGATGTTCGCCGTCGCGCAGACCGACTGGGATACGGCCAACGAGCCGCCCAGCTACCAGACGGTCGTCCAAGGTCCGGGCCGCGTGGAGCTGGACCAAGCGCCGGTCAGCTTCGAGGTGAGCGACGAGGAGCTGCGCGAAATCACCACCGACATGTTCTCAGACACGCAGACGTGGTTCGAGGCGCAGGTTCCCAACGATCCGCCGGAGGATCCCGTGAATTTCAACGCCCAGGTGGCGGCCGGTGAAGCGGCGGGCGGCATGTACACCCTGCCTTCAGATGCCCCCTGGGAGGATGTGCCCTACGGCGTCAGCAACGCCGGCGGCGCGCCGTATGACTACTACCAACGACAGATCTACACGAACATGACGTTCACCGACGTGCGGATCCCGATGGGCAACAACGGGCTGTTCGAGAACTGCACGTTCGTCGGCGTGACCTACATCGAGACCGAAGCCGACTGCTCGCACTTCAACTGGAATTACGCGGGTGCAAGGAAGCCCCTCGAGGAGCCGCCGGGATCCGGAAACTTCACCTATCCGTTCAAATTCGACCCGAACCCCCAAGCCGAGCTGAGTGACGGCACGCTGGTCCCTGAATCTCGCGACTACTCCAACAATGTCCGATTTGACAATTGCACGTTCCTCGGTTCGATCGCAGGCGACAAGCCCGACGAATTCACCCACTGGCGCAACAAGGTCCAGATTACGGGCGAGACGAGGTTCTATATCGATCCGGAAGATCCCGATCTGCTTAAGGAGATCGCCGACGGCCATCCGAACGCCCTCGGCTGGCAGAACACGCTCGAGGGCATGGACGCGGCCGACATCGAGGAACTGAGCAAGAGCTCGATGCTGATGCCGGGATGGTCGGTCGACGTTGGTAACTTCACCAACGAACTCGCGACCAAGGTCAAACTCAAAGGAACCATCGTCGCCGGCATCCTCGACGTGCGCGGTACGGCCGACGTGTTTGGTACCCTGCTGATGACCTTCCGCCCGATCGCCGGCGCCGGCCCGCTGTTCTACGGCGGTCTGCCCGATGCGTTCAACACCACCATCGGATATTTCGGCCCGTCGGACGGCGACGGTGAGGGCGTTGACCCCGACGACGCCACCTTCAACGGATTCGGCGAAATCACGCTTCGGTACGATCCGAACGCCATGCTTCCCGACGGGATTCCCTGGCCGATTCAGATCAACTCCGAGCCACTGACCTATGTGGAAGGAGGTTCACTGTGAACCAGTACGTCACCGCATCCGATCGATCCCGCCGTCTGCGCCGCGGCCACCGACGGGGTTTCAACCTCATCGAGCTGTTGATCGCCTTGGCGATCACAGCCGCGCTGCTCAGCGCAACCATGATGGCCCTCCGTGCATCGTTCATGGCCTACCAATCGACCACCGAAGTTGCCTCGACGCACACCATTAGTCGGCTGGTCATGCACCGCATGTTGGCCTTGCTCCGCACGGGCCAGGACTTCGGGCCGCTCCCCCTCACGCCATTGGATTCGATCGTCGACAGCAACTATATCGAGTTCTTCACGAGCGATGGGCAGCTCATAACCCTGGACTGGGTCGACGCAGACGACACGTTGTACGTCGTGCTCACGGACGAGAACGGCCTTGAAACGCCCTATCCGCTCCTGGAAGGCGTCACGAGCTGCAACTTTACCCTCGAATACGAGCTCGGGTACAAGCTCCATCGCGCGACGATCGATATGACGATCGTGCCTGATGACAACATGAGCGTCGATCTCGACGGCGACAACCAACTGGTAATCCGGCTGGTTGCTTCCGCCATGCCGAGAATGATCGCCTACGAATAACGACCCGAGACCGCCGCGAACTTGGTAACCCTTGCCGCGCCTACTCCACAAAGGCACGGTGAGGGTTACTTTTCTAGGTACGTTGCGCAGCAGCCCGGCGCTTCGGTCACACCGACGCGCTTGACCGTGACGCCCGCAGGCAAGTTCGCGCTCATTTGCTGCGCGATGTACCGCGCCACGTGCTCCGCGGTCGGGTTGAGTTGATCAAAGGGCGAGATCGTGTTGAGATCACCGCCATCAAAAGGCGCCAGTACGTCGGCAAGCGCGCTCTCTAGCACGTGAAAATCGCAGAGCAGTCCGTCGGCGCCGAGCTGCCGGCCGGCCACGATCACCGTGACATGCCAGTTGTGGCGGTGCGAGGCCTCGCGCTCACCCGCCATGGTGATCGCATGCGCCGCGTCGAAGTGTCGCTCTACGCTCAACTCGTACATGACCTCTCGCAGTATAGAGAAGCCGGCGCTCGTTGACGGGCGAGCGTTCGTTGGAGGATTCGCGCGGGCGGGGCCCGGACAGACTCGCCCGCCAAACCGGCTATCCTTAGGGCCAATGAACAGATCGCTCGACGATTCACCGTTGATGCTCTCGGTCTCGGGCGCCCGCGGGATCGTGGGCCGGTCGATGACGCCCAGTGTCGCGGTGGACTTGGCGGCCGCGTTCGGCTCGTTTATCGGGCAGCGCACAGGTGAAGCGCATCCCACGATCTGTGTGGGACGTGATAGTCGCCCATCCGGGCAGATGCTGGCGACTTCGGTCGCAGCCGGTCTGGCCTCGGTCGGCGGCCGGGTGATCGACCTCGGCGTTGTCGGGACGCCGACGGTGGGCGTGATGATCGCAGCGCATCGCGCATCGGGGGGAATGATCGTCACCGCATCACATAACCCCGTGCAGTGGAATGGTCTGAAGTTCCTCGACGCTGATGGCGCTGCACCTCCGCCAGCTGAGATCAACCAGATCATTCGCCGATTCGAGCAGCAGGATTTTCGTCCAGCCGAGTCTCTAATCGATGAGCCGGTCAAACGTGATGAATCGGGCGACGAGACGCATGTCGGCCTCGTTCTGGCGAATATCGATCCCGAGCCGATTCGCGCGGCGAACTTCAAGATCGTTCTGGATTCCGTCAACGGGGCTGGGTGTGTGGCGGGGCGGATGTTGCTTGAACAGCTCGGGTGCAAGGTCGTTCACCTCAACGGCGAGCCGACGGGACTCTTCGCCCACACCCCGGAGCCGTTGAAGGAGAATCTTGTGGAACTCGCGCAAACGACGGCAACGGCCCAGGCCGCTTGCGGCTTCGCGCAGGACCCCGACGCCGATCGCCTCGCCATCGTCGATGAGCACGGCACATACATCGGCGAGGAATACACGCTCGTGCTCGCGGCCAAGCGCGTGCTTGAACTGCAAGGCGGTGGTGTGATTGCCACCAATCTCTCCACGAGCAGGATGATCGATGACGTAGCGGCGCAGTATCAGGGAGCAAGCGTCGTTCGTAGCGCAGTGGGCGAGGCGAATGTCGTGGCGGCGATGCGGTCCGCGGACGCCGTGATCGGCGGCGAGGGCAACGGCGGCGTGGTTTTCCCGCCGGTCTGTTTCGTGCGCGACAGTCTGTCAGCCATGATGTTGGTGTTGAGTCTGCTGGCCGCTGAGAAACGATTCCTTAGCGATATCGTCTCCGAGTTGCCGCACTATGAAATGATCAAGCAGAAGTTCGATCTGTCCGCCATCGGCGGGCGCGACGCAGTCGGGCCGATGATCGAAAAGGTAACTGAGGCGTTCGCTGACGAGAAGATCAACACATCCGACGGCATTCGCGTGGATTTCGCCGAAGGCTGGGTGCATCTCAGACCAAGCAACACCGAGCCGATTGTTCGCTTGATCGGTGAGGCTACAACTCAAGTAGCAGCGGAAGGATTGCTACAGAGCATCGCGCGTGTCGCTGGGTTAGGGTAAATCGCACCGTTCGACGAAAACGACGATGGCGCCACCTAGTCTGATGTGAAGATCGTTACACCGGGGAAGATACGATCCATCATTTCTATCAGACGCTTGTCGTCAGTAGCCAGTCTTCCGACATAGGAAGCCGTAAAGGCATATTGGGCATCCTCCCAGTTGTTCTCGAAGATCGCTGTCTCGCCTAGGGAATGCATGATCGTGTAGTAGTTGATGATCCTCCACCAACGACAGATCGCCGGACGATCGGGAAAGACGCCAACGCAATGCGACCACGACTTGAGCATGAACTCAGGTTCCCACTTCCTGACGTGCTGCTGAATTGGATCCGGTGCGCGCAGTAGTTCGCGAAGACAATCTTCCGACGACCGTTCAGCGGAAAGATCGATTCCATGGTCGGCAACACGCTCCGTCCATGCGCGAGATCGGCCGATGAATTCCGCCTTGCACTTCTCGTAGAACTCCTGCCGTTCGTCACCGGGCCAGGCAAATTCTCCGTCCTTTGCGTGCGCGCGGAGAGATCTGGTCCACTCTTCAGAGATGATTTGGGTCGGCGAAGCCATCGAGGATGATCGTCTTTCATCCTTGAGCAGATCCCACCAATAACGCGCAATCCAAACAGTTTCAGCATGCTTGCGAATCCATGTAACGAAACCATCGAGCTCTTCATCGCGCTTTGCTTCGGCCATCTCGTGGAAGTAAGCATCTGGCAGTACTACTTCTGCCCCACGAGGTAGAATTTGCTCGGGTCGGGCATAACTCAGAATGTTGCGATCGACCACAGCGAGCGGGCCTCTCCCTGTTCTTAGTTTCTCGTTCTCTATTCTTAGGTCCACTCTGTCACCCGACGATCTGATGACACGGCGTCGATTCCACGCGGGTCGGAGACCCGCCGCTACACAAACCCCTTCGTGCCTTCGTGCCTTCGTGCCTCCGTGCCCTTCTTGACCGACTCATGCACGGTCCACGTGATCTCGTCGTCGGCTGACCAATCGATGTGGACAACGAAAAATCCATCGCGGTGAGACTGTACGAGCGGCCACATCACCTCGCGGTCAGTTCGAGGGATCTCG
>JADFNO010000035.1 GCA_022563315.1 Planctomycetota bacterium
CGCCCGATCTCATCCAAAATGACCAGGCTGCGCTCGGTCGCGTGATGAAGGATGTTGGCCGTCTCGGTCATCTCGACCATGAAGGTGGACTGACCAGCGTGCAATTCATCGGACGCGCCGATGCGGGTGAAGATGCGGTCGATCAGGCCGATCGTCGCCGCCTCAGCCGGCACGAAGCAACCGGTATGCGCCAGCAGAACGATCAAGGCCGTCTGACGAATGTACGTGCTTTTGCCAGCCATATTCGGCCCGGTGATCAGGGCGAGCGTAGCCCGGTCACTTGGGATCGGATCGTCGGCCGTCTCGGGTTCGTCGCTTCGTGGTTCCGTCATTGGATCACTCGCGCCGAGCACACAATCATTGGGCACGAAGCGCTCGCCCAGCGTCCGATCGAGCACCGGATGTCGTCCCGCCTTGATGTCGATCACCGGCTCCGGCACAACGGTGGGGCGAACGTACGCGTGCCGGGTGGAAACCTCGGCAAAGCACAAGAGAACGTCCAACTCCGCTACGAGGTCCGCAAATTCACCGATCGCTTCAGCTTGTTTGGCGACCTCGCGGCACAGCCGTTCAAACAACAGTATCTCTCGCTCAACGGCTCGCGTCTGGGCGGACATGACCTTGTGCTCGAACTCCTTGAGCTTGGGTGTGACGTAGCGCTCCGCGTTCTTGAGCGTCTGCTTGCGCGAGAACGTGTCGGGGACTTTTTCGGTATGCCGGTGGGTAATCTCGATGTAGTAGCCGAACACCTTGTTGTATCCGACTTTCAGCGACGGGATCCCGGTCTGCTTGATGAGTTGTTGTTGATACTCGACCAGCCAGGTGTTGGCGTCGCGCTGAAGCCGGCGCGCCTCGTCGAGCGGTTGATCGATACCGTCGCGAAAGAGTCCGCCTTCGCGCAGATGGCCCGGCGGTGAATCAACACAGCGGGCGAGGATTGTTTCGCCCAGCGGGTTCAGCGGGCCGGCGAGCTGCTTGGCCCGGTCCAGCGCTGCGGCGAACGCCCGTTGATCGGCCAGCACTGCCGTCAGATCCGGAATCTTGCCGATCGAATGGCCGAGAGCGACGACATCGCGCGGGGTGACTCGTGCGGTTGCGACCCGCCCGACGATGCGCGCGACATCCTGCACGTCGCAGATTTGTGTGGTCAGGGCGGCGCGCAGGTCCTGATCATCGACCAAGGCGGCCACCGCCCGCTGCCTGGTGTTGATGGTTTCGAGATCTCGCAGGGGGAAGCAAAGCCAGCGACGAAGCAGCCGTTTGCCCATGGCGGTGCGGCAGCGATGGAAGATGCTGAGCAACGATCCTGCGGTGGTCCCGCTTCGCATCGTCCGCATGATTTCAAGGCTGTACAGGGAAGTGGCGTCGATTGTCACATACGTGTCCGGCGCCTCCGACTTGGGTGGTCGCAAGTGGCCGAGCCGCCCGTCATTCCCGGCGGCCGGGGAGGCCTGTGTTTCCTGGAGGTACCGCAGCAACGCACCGGCCGGGCCGAGCGTCGGGTCCTCCTCGGTCAACCCAAACCCCACGAGGGTCGCCACCTGGTAGTGCTCCTTGAGGCAATCGCGGGCTTCGGTGAGGCGGAAGGTCCACGCCGGCCGAGCCGTCAAAGCGACCTTCGTTGCGGTGGCGATCGCCTCGATCCGAGGCGGGACGGCGCCGTCGGCCGTCTCCGCATAGAGCAACTCACTGGGACCGATCCTGGTCAGCTCGTCAACGACCCGGCCCGCGGGCAGGGTGTGCAGGGAGAACGTGCCCGTGGACAGCTCAGCCACCGCGGCCACTGCGGCCGCGTTGTCGCCCGGCTCGATGAACTGGATCGCCGCGAGTTGGTTCGGCGTGGATTCATCCAGGAGCGTTTCGTCC
Organism: Planctomycetota bacterium; assembly: GCA_022563315.1. GTDB lineage: Bacteria > Planctomycetota > Phycisphaerae > Phycisphaerales > SM1A02 > JADFNO01. The sequence continues at coordinate 1,867 of JADFNO010000035.1, forward strand.
ACCAGTGTCCCGGGCGTAACCACACGTGTCACCGCTCGATCGACGATGCCCTTGGCCTCCTTCGGGTCCTGGATTTGATCGCAGACCGCCACGCGATACCCGGCCTCGATCATTCGCCGGAGGTACGTTTCGACCGCATGGTGCGGTACGCCGGCCATCGGCACGCCTTCGGTCCGTTGCGTCAGGGTGAGGCCGAGCACGCGATGCACCAGCTTCGCGTCCTCTTCAAACATTTCGTAGAAATCGCCCATTCGAAAGAAGAGCACACAATCGGGGTGCTGCCGCTTGAAACGGGCGTATTGGCGCATGGCCGGCGTTCGATGCGAATCGCGGCTTTGGCCGGCGGCGGGCGGGGTGGATGTGTCCGTGGTGGTGGTCATTGGCCCGCGGATTGTACGAAAACCGCCGCCAACACCGCACGAAAACCTAAAAAGAAACGCCCACGGGCCGTACCGTGGGCGATATGTGGAGCAGATGAGAGTCGAACTCACAACCTCCTCGATGCGACCGAGGCGCTCTCCCAATTGAGCTACTGCCCCCAAAAATCAGGTCGGCGAAAGGAATTTTGCCCTATGATCCTAATCGCCTTTGGACACTGAGGCCAATCCGACCCCGGAAAGTGCCTGCCTGGTACTTTTCATCGTCGATCCCGGCCGCTAGATTAGAAGGTTTCCCCCACACGCCACAGATATCCGCTGAGGAGGAGAATGACAGGTATGCTCGAACAGCTGTCGGCACGGCCCGAATCGCTCGGTGATGTTGCGCGATTTCTTCGTACGCTTTCGGACCCGACGCGACTCCGCCTGCTCGGGATCCTGCAAGATGGCGAGCAGAACGTCACGGCCCTGCGCCGCAAGCTCGCGCTTCCACAGCCGACCGTGAGCCACCACTTAGCGCTGCTTCGTTCGGCGGGGCTGGTCGCCAATCGACGCGACGGCAAGCAGGTGTTCTATTCGCTGAATCGCCAGATCGCGTCGCCGCTGGCTGAGCGCCGCGGGTTGAACATCGTGACCGACGCCGTCGAGTTGCGCATCTCCCACGCCGGCGTCAACGGTGAGCTGAGCCGCCAAGCTCCGCTGCCCGACGCCGACCGTGAAGCATCGCGGGCCCCGGTCGCTTTGGGCGAGTAGCGCCGTCGACCAAACCCGATTGCGGAAATAGAGGAACTCGAAACCGACCGCGTGTAGAGTGGGGCGGCCGATGTCGTTCATGCTTCTGCTCATCTACTGCCTGCTGATCGTTCTGGCCTCACTGGCCGGGGGATGGATCCCGCTGCTCGTGCGCCTGACGCACCAGCGACTCGAGATGGCAATAAGCTTCGTCTCCGGCGCCATGCTTGGCGTCGCGCTGCTGCATCTGTTGCCGCATGCGTGGATGCAGCGCGCCGCTTGGCTCCGCCAAAGCACGACAAGTTCCGAATTTGGGCACGGCGACTTCAGCGCGGTCGTGGGATGGATGCTTGGTGGTTTCCTAGCCATGTTCCTCATTGAACGGTTCTTTTGCTTTCACCATCACGATTCAATCGAGGAACAGACGCCGCGCGACGATGCGCCGCACCCTCGACACGGCCACACGTTGACATGGGCGGGGGCAGCGCTGGGATTGACGATCCATAGTCTCATCGGGGGGGTTGCCCTCGCGGCCAGCGTCGTAGCTGAGCGTCATGGTGAGACAGGCGCTTCGTTGGCCGGATTCGGCGCGTTTCTTATGATCGTTCTGCACAAGCCGTTTGATTCCCTGACGTTGGGGACGCTGATGGCCGCTCAGCGCCGTTCGGCCCGACTCCGGCATGTGATCAACGGCGCTTTCGGTCTGGTCGTTCCGCTCGGTGTCGTGCTGTTTTTCCTCGGGTTGGGTGAGGAAAGCGCCGAACAATCGCTGCTGATCAGCCGGGCGCTCGCGTTCTCAGCCGGGACGTTTCTGTGTATTGCGCTGAGCGATTTGTTGCCGGAGTTACAGTTTCACCAGCACGACCGAATCAAACTGACGGCGGCACTATTGCTGGGACTCGCGCTCGCTTGGGGCGCAAGTCGATTCGAAGCGCAAACCCACGATCACGCGAGCTTCACAGGCGCAGCTGGCGCTAGCGCAATCCCGGTGCAGTTGTCGCCGAGCGATGAATGACGCCGTCGCTATCTTCCGCCTTTTCTGGTCGCCTCGATCGTTGGCGGCCGTCGCGATCGATGTTTCCAACCCGTCTGCCATTATCGCTAGCGCTATCGCGATCAACTTGGGGTTGGCGATGCTCGGCGCAGTATTGTGGAGCAGCGTCAGCGAACCCTTTCCCAGCCTGGCCGCCTATGTGCAGCAGTGTGTTGGCATCGCTGGGCGGATGGCGGGCCTCCTTGGCATCATCTTCACGCCCTGGGTCATATTGTTTATCGCGATCTTCAAGGACGCGCCGCGGTCTCGTGGGGCGGCCGAGTCACGCGCCGTCATTCTTTCGACGGTCATCGCCTTGCCTGTCTTGGCTCTGTGGTGTGGGTGTGCGGTAATGGCGCAGGTCCAAGACCTCAACTTTGGATTGCTCACAGGCAAGCCGACATGGATGATGTCGCCGGTGATCGGTTTTCTCGGTTCAATATGGTGGCTGCCGGTGGGGGTCGTTGGGGTAGCTGTGTATTGCGAGAGGGCGACACGTGAGGTGAGACGAACGTTTCGGGAAATCGATCCGCCGCAGTGCGCTGCGTGCGGCTACTGCCTCAAGGGCCTCTCCCAGCCGCGCTGCCCCGAATGTGGCCAAGAGTTCTTGACGAGCGCCACCAACTAATCTGCGACCTCTTACTCTCAAGCCTCAAGCCTCAAGCCCTCCTCCAAGCCTTCCTTCAATCCTTGACCCGCCTCGACCGATGGATATCCTCTACCGCTCATGCACCTGATACCGCAGGCCATCTCGATCGGCATTACCAAGCCCCGCTGAGGGCAGGCCGCGATCGGTGCACGCAACTCGATCTCACCCCTCGGCCTCGCTCTCGGCGGGGCCGATGCCATAAGAAGGCTTGAGGCCTGAGGCTTGAGGGAATCGAAGCAATAACGACGATGAGGGAGCTAGGCTGCGGTTCGCTGTATCCGCTGCCGATTCGGAATCACGATGACTGAATCAACCAAGACCAACTACAAGAAGACGCTGAACCTGCCCAAGACCGACTTTCCCATGCGGGCGGGGCTGACGCAAAACGAGCCGCATTCGCAGAAGCGGTGGGAGCAGATGAAGCTGTATGACACGGCGCTGGCTCAGCGGGCCAACGCCGAGCCGTTCGTGTTTCACGACGGCCCGCCCTATGCCAACGGGCTGTTGCACACTGGTCATCTGCTCAACAAGGTGCTCAAGGACTTCGTTGTGCGCACCCGGCTGATGAGCGGCAAGCACTGCGCCTACGTGCCCGGCTGGGATTGCCACGGGCTTCCCATCGAGCACATGGTGATGACCGAGCTCTTCGCGTCCGGCAAGATCAAGAAGCTCAACCAGCTCGACCAAGACACGCGCCGCATGGCTATTCGGCGCGAGTGCGCCAAGTACGCGCAGAAATATCAGAAGCTGCAGACAGCGCAAATGCAGCGGCTGCTGACGTTGGCGGATTACGAGCATCCCTATCTCACCATGACGGGCGACTATGAGAAGGCGGTCCTGGAAGTGTTTGCCGATCTCGTCGAGCAGGGGCTCGTCTATCGCGCGCTCAAGCCGGTCCACTGGTCGATCGCGAACCAAACCGCGCTCGCTGAGGCGGAGTTGGAGTACTACGACAAGCAAGACGTGTCGATTTACGTTGACTTTGAGGCTGTGGATCGGGATGCGGTGGCCAAAGTGTTTGGCGTAGAACTTGATCAGACGCCCTCATTCATGATCTGGACCACGACGCCGTGGACGTTGGCCGCCAATCTCGCTATCGCGGTCCACCAGAAATATCGCTATAGCCTGGTGCGAACAGATGGCAACATCACGGTGCTCGGCTCAGAGCTCGTGGATGCGGTCACGAAAGCCGGCGGCGCAGAATCAGTCGAAGTGCTCGCGGAGACCGGAGGTTCCGACCTCGTGGGTTTGCAGTATCGGCACCCATTTTGCGATCGTGTGAGCGCGGTTGTGCTGGCTGATTATGTCACGCTGGAGGACGGCACGGGGTTGGTCCACACCGCGCCCGGGCACGGCGAGGAGGACTATCAAACCGGTTTGCGCGAGGGGTTGGACATCTACTGCCCGGTGCTCGGAGACGGAACCTACGACGACACCGTTCCCGATTGGTTGCGGGGCATGTCGATCTGGGACGCCAACCCGAAGATCGTTGAACATCTGCGCGCTTCGGGTCATCTGTTCCACGATCACACGTTCACACACAGTTATCCGCACGATTGGCGATCCAAGACGCCAGTGATCTTCCGCGCTACCGAACAGTGGTTCATCGGCGTGGATCGTCCCAGCACTCGCAGCGGCGCAACGCTACGCAGCTTGGCGCTGACGGCGGCGGACTGTGAAATCAGGTTCGTTCCCGAATGGGGGCGCAACCGCATGCGCGGGATGCTGGAGTCGCGCCCGGACTGGTGTATCTCCCGCCAACGAAGCTGGGGCCTGCCGATTCCTGCGTTTCGCAACGCCGCCGGTGAAGTGCTGCTCACCGCGGCGAGCGTGCGCGCCGTGGCCAAAGTCGTCGGGGAGAAGGGGAGCGACGCTTGGTTCACCGAATCCCCGGAAGTGCTTCTGGGAAGCTATGACCCCGCAGATGATCCGGACGCCCCGGCATCCTTTCGCACCTCCGACCTCAAGGCTCAAGCCTCAAGCCTTCTGAAGACCTACGACATCCTGGACGTGTGGTTTGAGTCGGGCACGTCCTGGAACGCGGTGATGCGTCAGCGCGGGCTCGGTTTTCCAGCCGATTTGTATCTTGAAGGTTCCGACCAACATCGGGGTTGGTTCCAGACGTCGCTTCTTCCATCGCTGGCCGTGACGGGTCGTTCGCCGTTCAAGACCGTTTTGACCCACGGGTTCACGGTGGACAAGGACGGCCGGAAGATGTCCAAGAGTCTCGGCAACACGATCGACGTCGAGGACTTACTCAAGGCGTATGGCGCGGATGTGTGCCGGTGGTGGGTGAGCTCGGCCGCGTTCGAGAACGACATCAAGATGGACATGGCGTTCTTCGACCAAGCCTCCGAGACCTACCGTAAGGTGCGCAATACGCTGCGTTTTCTTTTGAGCAACCTGACCGACTTTGTTCCATCAACGTCCAATGCGCCAGGCACGGGCGTCGATCTCGCCAAGATTGATCCGACGTCGATCGATGCGTTCGTATTGGCGGAGGCGGCTCAGATGCAGGGCAAGGTTCGGGCCGCCTACGACGACTACGAGTTCCGCAAGGCGCATCAGTTGATCTATGACTTTTGCAACGACACGCTCTCTGCGTTCTATTGCGCAGCCGTCAAGGATCGGCTCTACTGCGATAAACCGGATTCGCCGCGTCGTCGTTGTACGCAGACCGTCATGTGGGGTTTGACGGACGTGCTTTGTCGGCTGCTCGCGCCTCTTTTGCCTCACACGGCCGACGAGGCCTATCGATCACTTTGGAAGGATGTGGATTGCGCGAGCGAGCGCTGTGTGCATCTGACTGATTTCGCCGATCTCGGGAAGGTGGCCGAGTCAGACGCGGCCTGGCCCAAGGTGATGGATGTTCGTGCGGCCGCGCTCAAGGCGTTGGAGGATGCGAAGGAGCGTGGCATCGACAACCCGCTTGATGCCGAAGTGGTGCTGGCTGATCCCGAGGGTATCTTTGAGCGATTTCAGGCTGATCTGGCGGACATGCTTGGCGTGTCGCGCGTGCAGTTCTCCAAAGGCGGGCAGATCACGATCAACAGCTTGCAAGACGAGCCGCGCTGCGATCGCTCCTGGAAGCGCGACGGGACCGTCAAACAGCGATCAGACGGCGGGATGCTCTGCGATCGTTGCGCCGAAGCAGTGGGGGTGTAGCCGGCGATCATCGAGAAGAAAGCCCATGGCGTGCACGCCATGGGCTTTGAACGGCCCGTTCAGTTGGTTACTCTTCCGGTCGCGGTTCAGACCAGTACGCCCACCAATCGAGTCGTTTCAGTTCGTACTTCACGCCATAGGGGCCTTGGTACTTCACGAGCACGTGGCGCATCGCTTCGTCGGCGGCGAACCAGTATTCGCTGCTCGTCGTGCCGCCTTGTTCAGTGTGTTCGACGACAAGATGATGAGCATCAATAGTGCCGTACGGGACCGTGATTGATTCGCGCCCCACCAATCGAACCGTCGCCTCCTCCGGACCCTGTGGCGTCGCATGATTGTTCGTTTGATCCGCAATGAGCTTCAGTTTCATGACCGGCGGTTCGTCCGCATCGAACGGGTAATCGCGCAGCGTCAATGTAAGTGCGTCATGGAAAGCGAAGTTGCGCGGCTGACCCGGCCGGCGATACGGCGTGTGCGACTCGCCTTCGTCTGGAAAGTAGCTGTAACTGCGGGCCTCAACCTGGCCGTCGGCGACGATGAACTGCTTGTACGTGGCGCCGCAATCTTCCTGGGAAGAAGCAACGAGCTTGTACAGCTCAAGCGTATCAGTGTGCACGAAGCAAGTCGTGAGGAAGCGATACGTGTAGTTGTCGGTCGGGATCATCTCACTGACGTTGTGCTTGAAAACCTCGATGGCGTTGGGATCACGCCAATCCGCAGCCTTGGTCGTGGTGACCGGATCCATGTACTGTTTGTTGGTGAAGATGGTTGCTTCGTAGTGACGCGGCTTGCCGTAGATTGTTCGTACCGCGTCGTAAAGCGCCCACTCGGCCTTGCCTTGATACCAGACGGGATCGGTCCGCCAATCTTGCCGCGTGGCGTTCGAGGCGCCCAGGACAACATTGTGTGTATTCGGCCAGAAGATCAGATAAAGCAGCGCCGTCAGAACCACGCCGACGGCAACGGGGTGCGAATCGAGTTTCGACATGCGTCTCCTCCAGACAAAAAGGCGTTGGGGCAGATACATTCCAGCTTCGTGCGCTTCGTATAGTGTTGATCGTTGCCCAAGCGAAGGCAAGCGATCGCGGGACGATCAGCGTAGGGCCAGAATCGCCGCGACGATCATAAAGATGGGAAGATTGCCGCCGGCGAACGAGAGCATACCCATGCGCCAAGAGTCCCAGCCGCGCACGCCAAGGTTCCAACGCAGGAGGTAGGTTGTCGCCACCAAGGCGCCAAGGACTCCTGCGACGGTGACGCCGCCCCGAATCAGGTGCGACACCTCGACGCATTCGCAGGTAAACACCACGATCCACGTCGCGAGGAGGATCGCGACGTTTATTTTAGCGAGGCGCGAACCGATCGAATCAGCGTACACGCCGGGCAGGCCGATCCCGGCGAACAGTTGAGCGCCCTCCTTGACGAACACTGAGAACAGAGGGCGAAGGCACATCACGACCAGCGGTGCGGTGACCACCGGTATTGCAAATCCAAGCGCAACCGCGACGGTGCTCACGATCGACCCCCTGTCTGCCGCCGATTGACCTGCGTTTGCCTCTGCCTGATCGACGGCTGTGTCGGCAATCCTCATAGGTATTACGGGAAAGACGCCGGTCCGATCAGAAAAATGCCATAAAAACCGGCATTTACGGCCACTTCTCGCCGGCCCCAGCGCAGGCCGCTCGCGGCGTCAGTTCGCAAATCGGGTATCCTGCTTGACTTACGACGACTACTGGAGGTTTGTGTAATGACCAACGAGCCTGCCGCCGGCGCGGTTGTGAAGCCTGAAATCTCGTTCGAGGAGTTCACCCGGCTGGACCTGCGTGTCGCCACCATCGACAAGGCGGAGCTCCATCCCAATGCCGATCGACTGCTCAAGATCCATCTGGATGACGGCAGCGAGGCTGGCCGGCAGGTGTGCGCCGGGATCAAGGCGTGGTACGAGCCGCAGGAACTCGTCGGCAAGCAGGTGGTCATCGTGGCTAATCTTCAACCCAGGACGATCCGAGGCGAGCTGAGCCAAGGGATGATCCTGGCCGCGACCTGCGATCCGACAACCGAGGCGCCTGATGGCGAGGCGGCGTGTAACGTCGTTTTGTTGACACTCGATCGGCCGGTGACCCCCGGGTCGAGCGTAAGCTGACGGCTTCGGTCAATTCATCGTGACGCCGGCCCTTCATGAAGCCGCCGATTGACTTCGGTCCGAGCGCGTCTATTGGCTGGACTGATCCGGTTGGGTCGAGCTAGGCTGCGTGGTGGCGGCGCCCACAGCGAACTTGAAGTTGTGACGAGCGGCCAACGCGTCGAAGGCGAACGCCTCAACTGCTTCCGTTCGCCGTTCTTGCATCTCCGGCTGCATGATCGCGAACTGCAACAGCCCGCGGCCCTGCTGCGTGTAGGCGCTCTCCGTGAGCGGACGTTGACGAATAAGGCGCACCACGAGTAGCGCTAAGCGGTCCTCGACGGGCACGACGAAGGTGCGTTGCTCTTCGGTCAGTTCGTCGATCAGCTTGTCGGGGGGGAGGCGCTGAGCCCGCTCGACGATCGTCTGGACGGTTGGCTCGTGTACGCCGATCTTCGGCAGCGCCCCAGTGCCAACCGTGGCGAACGTGCTCGCGCGCTCCACGACCGTGTCGTTGGCCAAGGCAAGGGTGAGCAAACCCTCCTGCCTCGCTTGGCGTTCGATCACGGCTGCGGATTCAACGAGCTCCTGATACACCTCGAGACGGCCCAGATCGGCGACGAGGGCGTCGCGGACTTCATCGACGGATCGCGGCGGACGAGACGGGTCGGTATCGGTGATGCGGAAGAAGTAGAGACTGCCGTCGCGACCGTCCAACGGCGGACCGACCGCACCCTGGCGAATCGGGATCGTGTCATCGCGGCCGAACTCGCGCGCCGACATAACGAGTACGGGTAGGCTGGTCGGAAATCGACCGAACTTCGCTGTCGTGGCTTTGCCGATGCCTTCCAGCGCGGCGAGGTCCTTCAACCAGAGCCAGCTACCGCCCGTGGCGTGGTAGTCAGGGAGCGACACCTCGAAGGTCTCTTGGATGCTCAGGGCGAGGTCGGTGAAGCGCATGCCCGGCCCGCCATCCTGCTGCTGGGTGCGTTGTTCCGACAACAGTCGGTTGTGGGCGACGCGCGAGATCTCCTTGAGCTTCTGCTCGGTGAGCGTCTCGAGCAGATCGTTGCGGACCGCGTCCGGTACGTCAGCGTTCGGCTGCGGTTCGCCAAACCGGGCCGCATTGGATCGCCAGTGTTTGCGAAGGGCCACCGGATCCAACTCGTCGCTGTCGACGATGACGGCTCGTACGCTGTCGGCCGAGACGACCAACCACTCGATCTTGGCGCGATCGGGAAGCCGGTAGCCGAATCCCATTTCGCCCGCCCCGGGCAGGTCTTCGGCGTATTTGTCCAGTTGTTCTGTGAGCTGGGCCTCGGTGAACGGTCGCGGTTCGTCAGGTGCGGATGCTTTAAGCACGACGATCTGTGCGGTCACTTGGTGGAAGCGATCTTGGGCGAGGTGCATGAACCGCCGATCCGAGTATCGGCTGGCCGGAAGCGCCTGGGAATACGGGCTGCCGCCCATGTATAGATCAATCACGCTGCTGACACCGGCAAGCTTGGCCAGCGTTTCAAGGACAAACCGCGGATTCTCGCCGCTGACTTGAGTGACCTGGGCCAACCCAGCGGCGGATTGGGCGAGGGGAGAGGCGTATGGCCCGCCGACAAGTCCGGCCGACTGGGCCTCGCGAACCAACAGGAACCAATGTTCCGGGCGGTCGAGTTTGCCGTAAGGAGGCACGTCCCGACCAATCGCGCTCAGCAGGCGCAACTCGCGCCGGGCCTGCTCGAGATCAATGGCGGCGAGGCTCTCATCGCCGTCCGGGCCGAGCGTCGCCCATTCTGTATTCGCCTGTCCCGCTCCAGCCAACAAACTGGTGATCGCAGACCCAACCAGGAACGTCACGAGCAGAATCGTTCCGAAGACCGCCAGAATGTACTTGTTGTATTTGCGGAGGAACCTGAGCATGGCTGTCGGAAGGGATCAAGGCATCAAGGCATCAAGGCATCAGACACCGGAGCGCGACCGTCATAAGGCTGCATTGATGCCGCGATGCCTGCGTGCCTCGCTTAGCGATAGAACTCGACGATCAGCTTGGTGTTGACGTCGAAGGGAATCTCATCGGGTGTCGGCATCGCCAGAATCTTCATCGTCAGCTCGGCCGGATTCACGTCCATCCATCCGGGCACGATGTGGCCGGCCATCGACTCCATGTTATCCCGGGCCAGGGTGTGGATGCGTGGGCGAAGCGCGACGACGTCGCCGGGCTTCACACTGAAGCTGGGACGATCAGTCTTGTGTTCATTGACCAGCACGTGCCCATGCGCCACCATCTGCCGTGCCGCCCAGATGGTCCGGGTCAGCCCGGCCCGGCGCACGACGTTGTCCAGCCTGCGCTCCAGCACTTGCAGGAGTAGCTCGCCGGTGTTTCCCTTGTGGCGGGATGCCATCTGGACATAGCGTCGAAATTGTTTTTCCAGAACGTTGTAGTGGTAGCGAAGCTTTTGCTTCTCGATGAGGCGGAGGCCGTAGTCGCGCAGCCGCCGACCGCGATAGCCGTGGACGCCCGGTGCGGTCAACTGGCGCTTGGCGGTGTGCTTGGGTGTGTCGGAGATGGGTACGCCGACACGACGCGAGAGCTTGACCTTTGGTCCGAGATACCGAGCCATAGATACGTGGATCCGTTACGGGGGAGCGATTGAGGTCCGGGCCCGTGCCCGGCAGAGCCGCGTATCAAATCACGAAGATCAGCCCAGGTCAAGCGGCCGCCGGTGGAAAGGACCAACCTGGCGGCGGGCACGTATCACAGGAAGAGGTCGATCGGGTCGGGTTCAGGCGGCCACGGCTGGGGCTTGGCGGGAGCCGACGGCTCGCCCCGCCCCGGCAGCGGGCTTCGACGACGCGGTAACCGTGAGCTGCAATCCCTCCTGACACACGGCCTGGCACTGCTCCAGCTCCCGCCGCTGGGCGGTCGAGAGGCCGGTGGCGGTGGCGAGCTGCTGCTCGAAGACGCGCTCGGCGGCTCGAAGGAGGCTACCAAGCTGCCCGGCATGGGGATCGGCCCCCGCTTGCCGTGGATTGCACTGCGCCTGCAAGAGCCTCCCCATCAGTCCCCGGCACCATGCATCGGCGACGACATCGGGATCAATCGCGTCGTCGCTTCGACGGAGCCGACCCAGCGCTCGCTCCACCAGCGTTGGTCGTTGTAGCAGCGCCGAGGCGACGAGCAGCACAAGCAGTCCCATGGATCGCGATCCCGGCACGTGGGCCAATTTCGCCGTGCGGACCGCCGCCGTGCGGAACTCCCCCAACCACAGCCACGCGAGGCCGGCTCGCGCCAGCGCCGCCGGCTGCCGAACGTCGATGCGTTCCAGGACGCGACGCAACCGAGTCATATTGCCGCTTTCCTCGAGGATTGTGATCAGATCGCAGAGCACAGTCTCATCCTCGTCGCTGCGGCCCCGGTCAAGTGCGGTCTCGAGCGCCTCGGCCGCTTCCAACAGCCGGCCTTGGGCCCGCAGGTATTTCGCCGACAAGCGTGCTGGAGGCGAGTCAATCCGAGACAGGACGCGGCCGGCTTTATCGAGCTGACCTGCGTCGATCCAAGCCTCCACAAGCAACTGGCAGGTGGGAACATCGCCAGGACGCCGCGCCTCGGCCCGGGCGAAAAAGGAAGCCGCCCGCACGGGGGCGTTGAGCCGATGGGCCGCAAGTCCGGCCAGTCCAAGCGTGGCGAAATGATGTGGCCGACGGGCGAGGACGAGCCGAAGCTCCCGCGCGCATTGCTCGAACTGTTCCCTCCGGTACAGAATCCGGGCCCGCCAGAGTGTCAGCGACGCATCCGTCGGTCGTTGGAGCAAGCCTTGCGCGACCAGGACCGACGCCGATTCCAGGTCACCCTGATCCACGAGCTGTTGAATCTTCAATCGTCGGGCCCCGAGACAGTCGGGCAGTTGGGAGAAGGCCCAGTCCACCGCTTCGGCAACGTCGTCACCGACGGCCCGCCGCGCTTCGCGCAGCAGGCGTGCGGCCGCGTGTCGCGCGGCGATCGCGCGCTCGGGATTGACACAACGTCGGCGGCTCATGCAGCCTTCTCCTGGGGTGAGAGGCCCGCGCCGTCCACACGTAGCTCAGCCGGGGTCTGCGGATCGGTCTGCGACAGCTCACGGAGCATGATGGCGAGCGGGGCGGACATGGGGTTCTGGGCCAGACCGCGCTCGGCCCATTGCCTGGCCTCTTGCCGTTGATCTTGCAATAGCGACAGCTTGGCCAGCGCGTGCATCCCCGCCGACACGTCGTTTAGATCCGGCAGGGCTTGGGCGATCGCCGGGGCCAGCAGCTGGACCGTGGGCAGGTGAAGCTGGCTGTGTTGTGCGGCCACCAACACGTCAATGGCTGGTTCGAAGCAGATCAATTCCATGGCCAGGTTGGCGACGTCCTCCTCCGTTGGCTCGGCCTCGTCGGGCAGGCCGGGCATCCCCAGGGACCGCAGCATCGGATCGGCCTCGGGCGCCGCATCACCCAGATGACGTCCGCAGCGCAATCGTTGGGCCCATGCCTCGGCCTGATCGGGGCGACCATTCAGCAGATGAACCAGGATCAGCGCCTCGAGCGTGCGCGGGTCTTCGAGATGTCGCAGATTCCGCTGTAGGGCCTCGATGGATCGATCCACATCGCCCAATCGCAGTTCGATCAGGGCAAGCAGCAGCCGGGCGTCAAGGGGGGCCGCGGCCTTGGCCGACCAGCGGTGCAGATCCAGATGCGCTTCAATTCTCTGACCGACCAGCCAGAGACATACCGCACGCAGCAACCGAAGCGACGCTGGCATTGTGCGGCAGCCATCGACGATCCGAAGGGCGGTCTCGGCGTCACCCCGGGTCAGGCGCAACCGCGCCAACTGCTCCGACAGCCGGGCGCAGTCGGGCGCTAATCGTCCCGCCGCGTCGGCAAGCCGCTCGGCGTGGTCCCACAGCCGGGCGTTCATCGCTCGATCGATGCCCTCAGCCAACGTGCGCGCGAGTTGCCGTTCGTGCTGCGGTGGCCGTGGCTGATCGACGCTTGACGTTTCGACCGATGACCGTCGACGAACTCTGCCAAGGATCGACCTGAGGAGTCGTGCCATGAAACCAACGCCCTCGAGATCCGCTCATGGGATGCGACCACAAGGCGGTCGGAGTCGGACAGCCGTGTCCGATCCGCAGTTGCTCGGCCTACGTACCGCGATGGCCGCACCCGTCACCGATAATCGGACCGTTCGTGAGTCAAGTTGAGGCTGAGTAGCGTCCGCTAGCCGCGTCGGGCCCACCCACGACGAGCGTGTCAATAGGCTCGGGCGTCGCAGGCGGCGCGCCAGTTCAGATACGAGGTGTTCAGGACCCGGTATCCCCCGGGGGTGGGATACTCCCCGGTAAAATACCAGTCGCCGCGGTGGTTGGGGATGGCCGATCGCAGCCCCTGGACCGTTTGGTAGATGATCTGCACGTCGCCGCTCCAGCGCAACGACGGCGGGCGCACGAGCTGCGCAATCTTCCCCGATAGCTGTTCGAGCGTGAAGCAGTCGTAGATGGCCCCGATGTGATTGACCATCTTGTGCGGCGGAAACTCGGCTTGGGCTTCGCAGCGGTCCTGCACCTCATCAAGGAGCTGCTCCTTACCATGCTCCTTCAGCAACGACACCGCGGCTTCGAAGGCGATAAAACGGCCGAGCTGGCTCATATCGATCCCGTAGCAATCGGGATACATGATGGGCGGGGCGGAACTCACGATGATGATCCGCTTCGGACCGAGCCGAGTCAGCATGGTGATAATCGATTCACGCAGCGTCGTTCCCCGCACGATCGAGTCGTCAACCACGACCAAGGTGTCATCGCTTTTGACGATGCCTTGCGTGACGTCGTAGATGTGCGCCACCAGATCGCGCCGCGCGGCGTCATGCGTGATGAACGTGCGAAGTCGCTGATCTTTGTGGGCGACGCGCTCCGTGCGAAGTCGCCCGTTACACAGCCGCTCCACATCTGACCGGCTGGCGCTTCCAGCTTCAATGCGAGACCACAGCTCGTCGATCCGCCGGCTTTGCGTCAGGCGATCGAGTCCTTCGACCAACCCCCGGTAGGCGGCGTCGGCCGTGTTGGGGATATAGCTGAAGACGGCGTGCCCGAGGTCTCCATCCATCGCCTCCAGCACGCGGGGCGCCAAGTACCGGCCCAACGCCTTACGCTCCTGGTAAATCTCAGGATCGTTGCCGCGGCTGAAGTAGATCCGCTCGAACGAGCACTGGCGCTCGGGTAGGAGATCGGTGAACTGTCTATGGTCGATGCCGCCGTCGCGTTTGATAACGAGCACGGATCCGGGCCTGATCGGTTCAACCTGATCCGCATCCACATCGAACACGCTGGCCAAGGCCGCTCGCTCCGAGGCGACGGCGACAACTTCATCGTCCAGGTAGTAGAACCCGGGGCGGATTCCGGCCGGATCCCGGCATGCGAACGCGTCACCGTTGCCCAGGAGTCCGACCAGCGTATAGCCCCCGTCCCAGTTCTCCGACGCCTTGCGAAATATCCGTACGAGGTCGATCTGGAGGGAAACCTCCTTGGCCAGGGCACGATCTTCCAGCCCCGGGAGCGACCCCGGACCCATCGTCGATCGAAGCTGGTCGTGCTCGCGATCCAGGCAATACCCGAGGCGCTCCAGAATCACCTGGGTATCAGAGTCGCCGACGGGGTTCAGGCCCCATTCCACCAGTTGATCGAACAGCTCCTTGGAGTTGGTCATGTTGAAATTGCCGGCCAGGGCGAGGTTGCGGCTGGCGGTGTTGTTTCGACGGATAAATGGATGACAGTTGGCCACGGAGTGGCCCGAATGTGTGCCGTAGCGCAGATGCCCGATGAGAACCTCGCCCAAGAACGCGCAGCGTCGTTTCAACTCCAGGTCGCCCAGCGTTTGAAGCCGGGTGGCGCTCAGCCGGTTCACGTCGCTCATGATGGTGTCGAAGATCCGCTCGATGGCGTTGTGCTTGTCCGATCGGATGCGCTTGATGTACTCGGCGCCGGCGGGCATGTCGAACTTGACCACAGCGACGCCGGCCCCGTCCTGGCCTCGATTGTGCTGCTTTTCCATCAACAGGTACAGTTTGCGCAAACCCCAGGCGGGGTCGCCGTACCGCTGGCGGTAATAGGACAGCGGTTGGCGCAGCCGCACCAACGCCAGACCGCATTCATGATGGATTCTCTCGCTCATCCCAGCGCCAAGGGTATGCCCACCGGTCGCCTACTGCAACGGGCGGATTCTCTCGTCCCGTTGGCGCCCTGAGAAGGGAGTTCGCCGACGCTACCCCTGGCGCGTCTCTAGGAAATTCAACTGCCGACCGGCTCGCTCAGGATGGTCCGCCGATCCCGCCTGACCCGTCACGTGCAGCATCGGCGTGGCCGCATATTGATTGGAAATCGTCAGACGACCCAGCAGATGCGGCGCTTGCTTTGCGTAGAGTTGCTGGACGAGCTGAGGATCATTGCAGTGACGCGACAGATGTAGCAGGACGACGTGCTGCAACGATCCGCTTCGCGCCATCGTCAGGACTGCGTCGAGTGATTGTTCGTTCGATAAATGCCCCAAACCCCCCATGATGCGCCGCTTCAGGAAATCAGGGCGATCGCTCGCCTGCTGCATCGCGCGGTCGTAATTCGATTCGATGGCGAGCGCGTCGAGATCTGTAAACGCTCGCAGCAATGACGGAGGCACCCGCCCGAGATCGGTGACATAGCCAAGGCGAACTGCGCCGTGACCGATTAGCAACCCCATCGTGCCTAGATCGTCGTGAGGCAACGCAATCGCCTCGATGGGCGTGCGTTCGTCCAACCGAAATCGCTCGTCGAAGGGCTCCAGGCAGCGGGCCGGTATCCCCGCGGCTACGGCCTCCCCAAGGTGACGCCGGCTGACGCGCCAGATGAAGTCTCCGCAGCGCTTGGATTTGGCCCACCCCCGATGTAGATGATCGTGATCCGTGTGGGTCACGAGAATGTCGCTGATCTGCGTGAGCCGGTAGCCCAGCGGTCCCAGCCGATTGGCCGTCTCTTGCGGTGACAGGCCGGCGTCGATGAGAATGATCCTTGGTTCGGCCGGGTCGTGAAGGACGACGAGTGTGCAGTTCCCGCCCGACCCGCTGCCAAGTACGCTCAATGACAGTGACATTCGTAGCTCCTGGGTGGACTTCATGGCCGGACCAGACGTCTCGGACAGCGCTAGGCGGTTCCCAATACCGCCTTTCCGTGGGCGGGGCAGTAGCCGCGTTCCGACGATTCGATGAACGCGATGTAGTCGGCGATGATCGGTCGCTCGCGGCGCTTCTTGAGTTCAATCAGCGCATCCCGAGGCGACCGGCCGCGGCGGTACATCGTCTTGTACGCCCAGCGCACATCCTCAATTTGATCGCGGGGCATGCCGATGCGACGAAGCCCGATCATGTTCACGGCGCCGCAGATGTTGACGCCGGTGAGCATGAAGAACGGCGGAA
This sequence comes from Planctomycetota bacterium, assembly GCA_022563315.1. Lineage (GTDB taxonomy): Bacteria > Planctomycetota > Phycisphaerae > Phycisphaerales > SM1A02 > JADFNO01. The sequence goes on from JADFNO010000035.1 coordinate 18,400, forward strand.
CATCGGCCTTCGTCCCCATCCCGCCGGAGAGCATCGCGATCTGACCAAGCCGGCAGAATTGGTGCACCAATGTGCCCCCGCCCACCACGACCCGATCCTCCACGGTCACATGACCGCCTAACAGGGCGCCATTGGCGAAGGTGCAGTCGCTGCCGATAGTGCAATCGTGGCCGGCATGACTTGCGGCCATGAATACGTTCCGGTCGCCGATGCGCGTGGGCCCGGCGTCGGTGAACGCGCGATGGATCGTCACGTGTTCTCGCAAAACATTGCCGTCGCCGATCACCAGACCCTTGCCCGGCGTTTGGGGGTCGAACTGCGCGTGCTGAGGCGCGAATCCCAAGCAGGTGAACGGGTAGATCGTGTTGTTCGACCCGAGGGTCAACGGCCCCTGAAGATAGACGTTGCCGATGAGCCGCGTGCCGGGGCCGATGGTGATTGGCCCCACGAGTACGCAGTGGGGGCCGATCTGAACGTCGTCGGCCAGAGTGACCTCGCCTTCCAGAATCGCGGTGGAATGAATATTCGACATCGGCGCTATGATCCTTCATCCCGGCGGCGTTGTCATCCGACAAGCGCCCTGGGCCGGAGCCCCTCGGCACCCGGTCGCCCCGGAGATTATTCGCAGTCGATGGTGAAGGTCCATGACCACGGTTGAATCGCAAGATATGACTGGAATCGATCTCACGGTCCGGGACCTTGGTCGGATGCCGTATGCCGAGGCGTTCGCGCTCCAAAAGAGGCTGCAGCAGGAGGTGATCGAGGCTCGGTCCCCGGGCGCGTCGTTGGGGTATTTGGTGCTGGTCGAGCACCATCCGCCGGTCATCACCATCAGTCGGCGCAAGACCGCTCGCAGGCATCTGGTGGCCACGGATGAGCAGTTGGCCGGCGCCGGGGTCGAGATTGCCGAGACTGACCGCGGCGGCGACATCACCTACCACGGCCCGGGCCAACTCGTCGTCTACCCCATTCTTGATTTGAACCTCCTGCGGCTGCGCATCCACGGCTACATGCGCTTCTTGGAGCAGATTGTCATCGACACCTTGGTGGAGTTCGGGATCCAGGGGCAGCGCGACAAATGTGCCACCGGCGTGTGGGTGGGTGGGGGAACGACCGAAGAGTCCCACGGATTGCTATCCGTGGGCGTCGGCAAGCCAAAAAAGATTTGCGCAATGGGGGTCCGCGTCTCACGTTGGGTGTCCATGCACGGCTTGGCGCTCAATGTCACAACCAACCTCGACCACTTTGATCTCATCGTCCCTTGCGGACTGGTCGGCCGAAACGTTACCACCATGCAGCAACAACTCGGCGACGCCTGTCCAACACTGGATCAGGTCAAGCACTCACTCATCTCACAATTCCGTATCGCGATCGATCGCACAGCGACATAGCGGGCGGTCGGTTGGTTCTCATCAATGGGCAGGCAGGGTGAATCGGATATTGCACCTGCTCGATCACAACCCTCATTCAGTCTCGACCGACAGCTCCTCCAGGACCGCGTCGGTGATGTCGAGCGCGTCGGGGTAGACCAGCGCCAGCCGCTGTGCCGCGGCGAGAGAGGCCTGCGGTGGATTGACGGCGCGGAACTCGTCCGCGGTTGGTATGAAACGGTAGACGATGTCAATGCCCTCGCGTTCGGCTACGACCTCGACCGCCGCCACGATGTCCCGGTAGGCTTGTTCGATATGACTTGCGGTGAGCTGGCCCATGCGGGTGTTCGCCCGTACTTGCCACTGTTCATATTCCACCCTCATCGCCTGATACGTCTGCTGTACCTCGGCCGCCCTCGGATTGTCCGGCGTGACACGAGCGTTTTGCTGCTCGTAGGCCTTGATCCGCCGCTGGAATTCCTGGGCATTCGTCTGCAGCTCGTCTTGCAGCGCTTGGCGTTCCTCAACGAGCTGGTCGGCTTTGAGCAGCGGCTCCATCGCCTTGTTGGGGGCCATAAAGGCCACGCTGTACGCTCGCCCATGCGCGTTATCCGCCCAGGCCAGGCGTCCCGCAGTGTTCCGCAGCACAAGCGACTCGTCCTCGTCCGTCAGAGTGAGCGTCGCTGCCGGCCCAAGCTCATCATCGACGGACGTAGCGTCAGCGAGCGCCCCGGGCGTTCCGAGCCCCAACATGGTGGACAGATTCAGGGCCAGCAGCAAGGCCAGCGCTCCGTAGATTGCGATTCGTTCGTGTGAGTTCATGGCGATCCCTTGTTCGGGTTTGATGCGCGATTCAGACGGCCCGGTGCGTGAGCGACCGCCGATATTCATACGTGGCCGTCAGCCTACCACCTAAGACAGGACACCTCCGTCGTCATTCCCCCTGTTCCAGCACGGCCAGGAACGCCTCCTGGGGGATGCTCACCGAGCCGACCGTCTTCATACGCTTCTTGCCCTTCTTTTGTTTCTCAAGAAGCTTTCGTTTTCGCGTGACATCCCCGCCGTAGCACTTGGCGGTGACATTCTTTCGGAGCGACTTGATCGTCTCGCGCGCGATAATCTTCCCGCCGATCGACGCTTGCAATGCAATCTCAAATTGATGTTTGGCGATCTGCTTGCGCAGCTTCTGCAGAATCGCTCGGCTGCGCTTTTCCGCATTCTGGCGATGACAGATCAGGCTCAGGGCCTCGACCGGTTGATCGTTGACGAGGATATTCACCTTGACCAGGCGATCCGACCGGTAGCCGATGATCTCGTAATCCATCGTGCCGTACCCGCGCGTGATGGATTTCAGTTTGTCGTAGAAGTCGTAGATAATCTCCGCCAACGGGAGTTCGTAATCGAGGATTTGTCGCGTTTGTGAAATGAACTGCTGAGACTTGAACGTGCCGCGCCGGCCGTCGCACAACTTCATCAAGTCGCCGATGTTGTCAGTGGGGCAGATGATCTCCAGCTTCACGATCGGCTCGCGGATCGACACGACCTTGGAAAGGTCCGGCAGATCAGCGGGATTGTGGATTTCCACCATCGTCCCGTCTCGCAGTTCTATTTCGTAACTCACCGTCGGCGCGGTCTGCACGATCTCCACCCCGCCTTCCCGCTCCAATCGCTCCTGCACGATCTCCATATGAAGGAGACCGAGGAACCCACAGCGGAAGCCGAACCCCAGCGCCTCAGAATGTGTCGGCTCGTAAGTGAAGCTCGCATCATTGAGGTGCAGCTTCTCGATCGCATCACGAAGCGCTTCGTACTCGCCCTTCTTCCCCGAGGGCTCGGTCGTCGTGGCCGGAAAGAACTCACAGAACACCATCTGCTTCGGCTCTTCATATCCAGGCAGCGCTTCGGCGGCTGGATTTGTGTCCAACGTAATTGTGTCGCCGACCCGCACATCATCCAATGTCTTGATCGCGCAGACCATGTATCCGACTTGAGCGTGGCCGAGCTCCTTGACTTTCTCCTGGGCCGGCGTGTAGCGCCCCAGCTCGTTGACGTTGAACGTTCGTCCTGTGCCCATCATTCTGATCTTGTCGCCGACGCGCAATGATCCATCGAAGATGCGCACGTACACGATCACGCCCCGGTAGTCGTCGTAGTGACTGTCGAAGATCAACGCCCGCGTCTTGTCCGTGATGGGCTTGCGTGGTGGAGGGAGCTTGCGGCAAATATGATCCAGCAGCTCGGCAATGCCCTCGCCCGTCTTGGCGGAGCAATAGATGCAGTCCTCAGCCGGGAGCCCCAGCACCTGCTCGATCTCCATGGCGATCTCTTCCGGTCGAGCCGTGGGAAGATCAATCTTGTTGACGACGGGAATCAGCTCCAGATCGTTGTTGATCGCCAGGTAAGCGTTGGCGACCGTCTGGGCCTCGACGCCCTGCGTGGCATCCACCACCAGCAACGCCCCCTCACAGGCGATCAGCGCTCGCGAGACTTCGTAGGCAAAGTCCACATGCCCGGGGGTGTCGATGAAGTTGAGCTGATAGTCCTCGCCCTGGTAGGTGTGGTGGACGGTGACGGCTGAGGCCTTGATCGTGATGCCACGCTCACGCTCCAGGTCCATCGTGTCCAGCAGTTGGTCACGCGCCTCCCGCTCGGACACGGCCTCTGTCAGTTGCAGCAGCCGGTCCGCCAGCGTGCTCTTGCCGTGGTCGATGTGGGCGATGATGGAGAAGTTGCGGATGTGCAAAGTAGAGTCGGATCCTGAGGCATATGAAACCGTGGATTGTAGCCGAAGCCGGACCTGACGAGTCCGCGAGGAAGGTCCGGGTTTCCCCGAGTCCGCGAGGAAGGTCCGGGTCAATCCGCGTCCCTCACGATCCCTGTTGATCTGTGCCCATCTGTGGTTGCTCCGCCCCCGCCTCCGGCATCGGTTCACGCTTCGCGCCGCACTCCGGACAGTTTGTTACATCCTCCGCCAATCCGCGCAGCCAGTAGCCGCACTTCAAGCACGTGTCGTACCCCATTTCACGCAGGGCCTTGTACGTCCGAGGGCGGGCGAACAGATGGTTCACTCCCGTGATGATGACCCATAAACCCATCCAAAGCCAAATCAGGTGCAGAAAACCCGCATCGGAGCCGAACCAACTCGTGGTGAGGTCTGCAATACGATTTGTGATCGCGAACCAGAGCATGACTAGTAGGATGCCCAGCCCGAAACAGAGAGCTTCTTTTCGGAGCGACCACGGGATTCCGTTCACGGCGATCCGTGAACCAAGATCGCGGCGCTGCTCTGCATTGAGCCTGAGTTCGGGCGGCACATGGTCGAACAATAGCCAACGTAAATTCATGATCCGTGTCTATCTGTGTCTATCTGTGTCCATCTGTGGCTGCTCCGCCTCCGCCCCCGGCATCGGCTCGCGCTCCGCGCCGCATTCCGGGCAGTTGGATATCTCATCACCCAGGCCGCGCAGCCAGTACCCACATTTCAGACAGATGTCGAAGCCTTCCAGCCGGATTCGATGATAGTGCTCCGTTCGCAAAACGAATCCGTACAGAGCGCATACCCATATCCAGAACGTCGGCGCGGCGAGTAGCAGCAACAGTGGGACAAACTGTCCGACCCTACTGATCCGGAGTTCTATGTTTGCGATGGCTAGGACGGCTACGGGAAGCACAACAACGCCCGGCAACGCTGTGCCGAAGCCGAAAACGATCCGTCGCCAGCGGAGTGAGACTGGAAGCTTCGAAATCGGGACGCGTCGCCAAGCCACTTTCGCCCGCTTCCAAAACGACAACGGCAAATCGGGGTCCGCGTAGTCAAACAACAACCAACGCAGATTCACCGCTGAACCTCCGGGACCCAAGCCGTCGTGCGGCCGGCAAGGGTGATGTGCTCGATCTTCTCGCCTCGTGCCGTCACCGCTTCGCTATTCTTACCCCAGCGATAGTGAAAAAGCCAGGTCTTGGGAAAGCGATCTTTGCGCGCATCGACCGCGACCGCTTTCTCGATCACGGACTTCAGTCTGCGGCGCAGTCGATCAATCTCCGGCCTTGAAAGTTCATGTGCGCGCTTCCGGGGGTCGATTCGAGCCTGATAGAGCACCTCGTCAGCGATCCAGTTCCCGACGCCGGCGGCAAACGACTGGTCCAGCAACAGGGCTTTGATCAGCGCGCTACGTCTTGATAACAGCTCGGCGAATCGTTTGGGCGAAGGCAGATCGAGCAGGGGATCAAACCCCAGTTCACTGATCGGCGGCTCGTTGGGTGGATCGTCGCGAAGCCGCAAGCGGCCTAGGCGCCGTTTGTTGGTCATTACCAGCTCGCCGCCGTCGTCAAACCATAGATGGATTTTGACGAACCGCGGCGGCCAGGTGTCGTCTGTTCTGAGCGAACTGCTGGCGAGCTTGAGTTGCTTTGTTCCGGGCGTGTGGAACGCACCGGTCATGCCGAAGTGAAACGTCGGCCAGGGACGTTTATCGAGCTCGAACCAGATATGCTTGCCGCGGCGACGAGCCGCCAGCACGCGCCGGCCGAGCAACGCCTTTCGCATCCGGGCCGGGCCGGCGTCCTCGAAGACGATCGAGTCGCGAGCACAACGCACCTTGACGATTGTGCGGCCGACGGCGACGCGCTCAACGAGTCGGCGTCCGCGCTCGACCTCCGGCAGCTCCGGCATGACAACTCATCCCTTCTCCCGGGCAATGTTGGTCATCAGCCCTCCACGGGAACAAAGGTCACGCGCCGCAAAGGTCCCGCCGAGGACCGCAGCACCGCCGTCCCGTTCGTCGCGCTCACCGACAAAGCGATCGGCTCCATGGCCGGCGAGTCGGGG
>JADFNO010000036.1 GCA_022563315.1 Planctomycetota bacterium
AGAAGCTTGCCAAGCGTCCGGCGCTCTTTGTGGCTCAGCTTCGGCGGTCGGCCGGATGCCGGACGCGCGCCAAGGCCGGACGCGCCGCGGCGTCGATAGTCCGCCTTCCACCGTCTGACGCTGCGTGGGTCCACCTTCAGTCGGCGCGCCACGTCCGTGGTGCCGTGCCCGGCTTGAATCATGGCGATGGCCCGCAACCGACGTTGTTGGAGATATTGGGGTGTGCCGTGTGGTCTCATGCCAAGAGACATCGGCATGAAGGGCCGCTAGGACGTAACTTTTACATGAATCAGTAATGCCTTCTTCTTCCCCCTCGATGCCTTGATGCCTTGCTTCAGGGACACGGCCCGAAGTGCATGGCCACCGCTGCCACGTCCCTGCCATTGACAATACCATCGCCGTTGACATCCCACGGGCAATTGTCGGGATCGTTGCACCGTCCCAAGTTGTGAACCACCTCAACGATATCGCGGTGGTCAACGACGCCGTCGGCGTTCACGTCCCACGGGCAGTCCATCACTTGGAACTCATACGCGCCCATGTCCACAATCGGCGGGTCGCCGAAACCGGTATCGTCGGTATCCGGATCGTCAACAAAGCGCGGGTTCCCGTCGAGATCGATGTCGATCCCCTTGGGCACGGCGTTGTTGTTCGCGGCGTCAATACACGGTGAGCCGGGCAGCAGTCGCAAGTCGCCATTGTCGGGATCGACGAAGAGCGGGTCGGCGTCGATGTTCCCGAGGCCATCGTAGCCACCCTCAATATCGCTGTACGCGACGGTTGGGAGGTCCGGTCCGCTGAAGCCGACGCCGCCGTTGCCCCAGACGATGCAGTTGGTCAGCGTGGGACTGCTGAGTTGCACACTGTACATCACGGCGCCGGGGATATTGCCGCTGAAGGTGCAGTTGATCAGCGTGGGGTCGCTGCTTTGGGTGTTGGACATTGCGCTGCCCGCGCCGGCTCCGTTGGAGTTGAAGGTGCAGTTGATCAGCGTTGGGTTGCTGTTGCGGTTGTACATGGCGCCACCGGCGCCGGGAGTTATAATCCCCAACGCGTAGTTGTCGGCGAAGGTACAGTTGGCCACGGTTACGGCAGATGCCCGGTTGTACATCCCACCGCCGTATTCATTGGCTGAGTTAGCTCTGAACGTACAGTTGGTTACCGTCGGGCTGCCAAACCCGATGTACATCCCACCACCGCGATCGTCTGGATTGCTACCGTCGGCATTGCCAGCGGTGATCGCCATACCGTCTAGAATGGCCGTCGTATTGGTCCCGCTGCCGGTGGTGACGTGGTAGCTGTTTTCGTCGTTATTGGCAAAACCGGGGCCATCATTCCCGAGGAGGTCGCCGGAGAGGATCGTTTCGTACAGCTCGATGTCTCTCGCATCGGGGTCCTTCGCGCCGATGCCCGCGTAGCCGCCCATCAGCGCCAAGCCGTTGATTAGTTGGAAGGTCGCTTCACGGTCACCCGTGCCGTCGGGGTTCGCCTCGTCTCGATCCGGCTTGTACACGCCCTGCGCCACGCGAATCTCACCGACTTGGCCCTTCCCGGCCGCAACCAGCGCATCGGCTAGAAACCGATACGCGGTGTCCCAATTTATCCCATCCCCACCCGAGGGCGCATCGTCATCGACGAAGAGCAGACCTCCGCCGTGGGCGATGGATGAAAGAAGGAGTATCGCGATCAACGCCATGACGGTGTGGACCGCACGCCTACTGATCAAATGATGGTTCACCATGACAACCTCCCTAGGTTTGCGCAAGTGACAAACGACAGGCGGCAAGCCGCGGCCACGGCAAGACGATCCCACCGCAACAGCGCGGAAGCCTCGTGAAGGAGACGCGTTCAGGTTGTCGATCGGAGTGGGAAAAACGGGCTGCCGGAGAACCCGGCGAATGAGGGCGAACCAAATATATAACGAAGCAGATCCAATCCGATCACGGCGGCACTGTTGCCGCAAAGACAAGGATACGGCGACTTCGGGGCGGGGCAAGCGAAAGTCCGAGAAAAAGTCGATCTGTTGCCACCCCCCGGCCCCGGCCCCCGGAAGTCAGCGTTTGCACGTGCGACCGGACGATCCGGCGACCGGTCGACCCCCGGGCAGGCGGTCGGCACGCTCAATTTTCCGCAGAAGCTCGGATCGTGGGGCGGATGCTGGGGGATGCTGGAGGGATGCCGGGGGCCCGGCGGCAGTTTGCTTGAGGTTGAACGTGGACCGGGCTCGGGGACGAGCCGGCTCGCTAGAAGACGCGAAACTTACACCTCACACCACCCCTCGATGCCTTGATGCCACTGTATGCGACGCGCTCGCCTCCGGCTCGCGGCTAAACAGGTCTTCCCCTCTCACCAACACCTAATGCCTAATGCCTAATGCCTTCTCCTTCCCCCTCGATGCCTCGATGCCTTGATGCCTTGATGCCTCCGTGCCTTCTTTACAGACACCCGGACCTTCGCAAAGCCTCAGGTCCGGCTTCCCGGTTCTATCCGTGTCCATCCGTGACGGAAGAAGGCTTGAGGTCTGAGGCTTGAGGACCGAACGGTCGCGCTGGCGCGCCCGGATGAGGCCCTGAATCGTTGACCTTCGCTCAACGTTCTTAGAAAACAACCTGCCTGGTGAAGCGCCAAGCCGCATTCTGCGGACCGATTTGTCAAACGTACCTTCCCAGCGCGCACACACGCAACCGCTACTCCCTTCATAGAAGGAGCTGTTGGTCCGTGTTCACATCATCAATGTCAACAGATGAAATTCCGGGGGCGCGGCGTCTGTGGCGCGCGCAAACTAATCCCTATGTCGGAAAAACATCTTGTGCGCGCAAGCGTTGCCGACCACCGGGATCCGAGGGTTACCACCCTCGGCTAGCGGCTATCACCCAAACCTCGATCCTTCCTCTTCCCCTTGATGCCTTCCGCGTTACCCCCAATTCCCCAGCAGAATGAGCAGGTCCTTGACGCCGACGGTGCAGTCGCCGTCGATATCAGCGAGGCAGTCATTGCAATCATCGCACGGGCCCCATTCGCCGAGCAGGATCAGCAGGTCCTTGACACCGACGACTCCGTCACCGTCGAGGTCGCCGGGGATTCCCGGAGGTTCGCACTCGTCAGGAATCCCGTTGTTGTTTCGATCAAGCGACGTGCCGTCCGCGATGTCGCAGTTGTCAGGGATCAGATTGAAATTGCAATCGGAGTTGAGTCCAGGCATGAAGTCGAAACCGGTCGGCGTCCACACGTCGGAGTCGTGTCCCATGACGTAGGAGCGGAGGAATATGCCCGAATCGACGTCGAACTCGAAGATTCTCGTCGTGTTGAGGTGGAGGTTCGCAACGCGGGGGTCGAACGCATTACCGCCGGCATTGGGGCCGCCGATCAGATGCCGGCTGACAAAGACATTGCCGGTCCGCCCGAGGCGAAGCCCCCACGGTCCGTCCAGCGTGAGGGCCGTTTCCGTACCGCCGTTGTTGAACTGGCGGACAAAGGCGCCGGTCTGTCCGTCGTATTCGAGCACTTGCTTGGTGGCGAAGCTGGCGACGAGAAGGTTTCCGTTGGGTATGAACAACAGTCCGCGGGGATTGTTCAGCCCACCGTTGTCAGCCGCCTCGACGAAGACGTCGATGAACTTCCCCGTCATACCGTCGTAACGAAGAATGGTGTCACTGGCAGAATTGCTCGAGACGTAGAGGTTGCCGTCCGGTCCAAACGCAAGACCCCAGGGAAAACTGAGCCCGCCGGCGCCCGAGGAGACGAACGCGCCGAGAAACGCGCCGGTCATCCCGTCATACCGCAGAACGCTGTGGTTGTCACGGCTGACGACGAAGAGATCGCCTTGGGGTCCGAAGGTCATGGCCGCGGGATAATTCAATCCGCCGGCCCCCGCCTCTACGAAGTCGCCGACATACTCACCCGCCGCGTTGAGTTGGACCACGCGATCGTCGCTACTGCTGGTAACGAAAATCCGACCATCGGCGCTAATAATCAGATCGTTTCCGTCGTTGATGACGCCCGACTCGGACGCTTTTACGAACGCTCCGCTGACGGCGTGGAACTCCTTGGCTACCCCGCCGGGATCATAATTCGCGATCCACACGTTGTGCGCCCCGCCCAGCGCGTCCAGGTCGTTGATGCCGTCGTCGTCGCAGTCCTGGCAGGAATCGAGCACGATGTTGCGGTCCACATCGAGGGTCATGTCGGCCTGAATCTCGTTGTAGTCGGAGACGCCGTTCCCATTGCAATCCGGCTCACATTCGTCCGGAATGTTGTTGCCGTTGAGATCCTGGCTCGTACCAAGGAAGATGTCCCGATCATCAGGCACGCCGTTCTTGTTGCAGTCCGGCTCACATTCGTCGGGGATGGCGTTACCATTGAGGTCGGTGCTGAAACCGGAAGAAATGTCGAGCGTGTCGAGTACGCCATTGCTATTGCAATCCTCACATTCATCCGGCACGCCGTTGCCGTTCACGTCGGCGCTGTCGCCCCCGGATATATCCTGATCGTCAGGCACGCCGTTGTCGTTGCAATCGTGGAACAGGCAATCGATCTCGTTGAAATACACGCCCATAACATCGCTGATGATCGCGTGGATTCGCAGATCGGTATTGGCGTTCCCGCCGTTCCTCGTTTGGCTGCAATAGCTCATGATCGTGCCGCGCTCGGTCGGGCCGAACAGATCGTTACAGGTATCGATGAAGTAGTCGTGAGAATGCAACGCACCGAAGTTATGACCCAGCTCATGGGCCGTGACGTGAACGTCGTAATGGAACGCGCTGGGCGCATCGGGATTCGGGAAATACCCCAGTGCATACCCAACAACGGAGTAACCGAACGAACCGCACAGCGAAGAAAGATACGCGGCGCCCCCGTAGGGCATGTTTCGCCGGCCGGAGAAAAACTGGGCGGCGTCACGCGGCACTCCGCCCATGTTCGCATTCCAGTACTGGCGGAAGGGCTGAAGCGGGCTCTCCTCGTTGAATAGATCGTCAGGCGTATCCCAGACGCGCACGAACGTGAGCACGATCCGGGCGTTGACATCGCGCAGATAGATGTCGCTGACCGCTGCGTACTGGAGTGTCACGTAATCGGCGACCGCATCAACGTCGTTGAATAGCTCAAACAGCTCGTAGTCGGTTTCAATCGCAAGCTCGATAACGCGCGGCGTGGGAGGGAGTGTGCCGAGCTGCGACGACAATGGAGCCGGCGGCGCACCAAATCCTGCGGTGTCGACACCACACAAGGGGACGTTCGGCGGCAAGCTGCCGGCTGAATCGGAAAGGAACACAGACAGCGTCGTCTTCCCAGGCGTGACTTGGGCCTCCGGTACGGCCGACATTCCGTACCGCTGCCTGCCTCCGCCGGGATCGATGAACCCAAATGCGCTTCCGCCGCCAAAGCCTATGAACACATGCGAATCGGAAAGACCGCGAACGCGTCCTCGATAGAGCGCGAGTGTCGAAGGCTGGTAGGCAAGCTCGACGTCCCCGCCGCCGATCCGGCCCAGAACGTAGCGCGTATCCGGGCGCGTCACCTCGAAGCGCTCGAGCTCCAGGCTCACTTCGCCTTGTCCGGGCAGCGGGAATCCGTCGACGACAAGCGTTCCGTCGGGCGAGGTGATCTCGAGCCAGCGGCCGAGATCGACATCGACGTTGATCGGATCCTCGTTCGGCCGGTTGGAGCCAGCGATCGGCGCGCCGTCAAGTTGGGAAGAGGACGCGATCGACGGGCCAACCGCGGGAGTCGAATCCTGGGCGGTCTGGCCGCTGGTGCTGAGAACCAAGCCCCCGCAGAGGCCGATGACGAGCCCGGAGCCGACCCGGGTCAGGGTGGTGTGTTCGCTGAGGCGCATTGCGCTACTCCTACCGTATGGATCGTGGGGACGTGGTCGGTACAGCGTACGTCAGGAATCGCCGCCTTGCCAGGGGTATATGGTCGAATTCTCCACGGCAATCGCTGTGGCCGGCCCTCCACCCTCGCCCTCTTCCTCTGCCGCAGCGTACGATTCAGCGGCCCGGAGGGGTTCGTACCGCACACGTGACAATTGCTTCGTCAAGCTGGGATAGCACATATCGCGACTGTATTCACACATGCGTTCGTTGCGGTAGCCTTCGGCAAGGCGACGTTCCCGCGGAAGATGCCGTGGACGTTCTTTCCCGTAGCGATGGTCTGCTCGGCCTTGCCCGATCTGGATGTCGCCCTTCATGCCTATGGCGTGAACTATGGCGACCCGTGGGGTCATCGAGGCATGACCCACTCGCTTGCCTTCGCCGCGCTGCTGAGCCTCATCGTCGTGTGGTGGGTCTACCGCAATCATGCGAGGCGCTTCAGTCGGCGATGGTGGGCGCTTGTCACATTCTTCTTCCTCATCACCGCTTCCCACGGATTTCTCGACGCGTTCACCGACGGCGGGCTCGGCGTCGCGTTCTTCGCCCCCTTCGATAACACGCGCTACTTCATGCCGTGGCGACCGTTGCACGTGTCACCGCTGGGAGTTCACGGCGTCTTCACACCCTACTTTGCAGACGTTCTGCGCAGCGAACTATTGTGGGTCTGCCTACCCACACTCGCGATCACCGCACCGATCATTTTGTGGCGTACATCTCGAACGTACTTCAACGACCAAGTACGTTGAACTCCGGCCGTCGCGATTGGATCAACTCGTATTCGAGAGCCTTCCTAGCCTTCTTTGAGGTCGAATGAGGCAATTCGTGTAACTCTACCCATATGTCGCCCGTCCCATGCTCCCAAAGCCAGCGTGCTAACCACCTATTGTCAGAATGCTCTAGGTGTTTCCTCAATCGATTGCGGAGATTACTTGCTTCGCCGACATAAAGAGTTTTCTTAGATTCCGAATCTGTGAATACATACAACCCTTGATTCACCGTGACTTCTTCAATTACCAAGTCCTCAACACGATCGATCTTCACTTTCTCCGAAGCCACAACATGCGACATTTGTTCGGGCTTCAGCGCTCTTCGCTTCCTTAGACTTAGTGCTGCCCATCTATATTGAAGCGACGTGTAGCCAGGTGCTAAGCGCTCTGCAAGTTCATCAAACTCAGATGCTTTCTCAGGAGAACAAATCACACGGTCTAACGTGGTGCCGTCGCGCCGCTCCAAAAAGCGAACCGAGATTTCGCTCGCAAACGCATATTCTTCCTCGTCGCGGAATCTTGTTTGCCTTGATCGCTCACACTCGGAAAGATGCCCTCCCTTCCTAGCGTTCAATAGAGCGAGGTTCAGCTTCTCGGTCCGGTCAGACAAATTGCGGGCACGGCACGCTTGAACGAATATCGTATTCAGAATCGGGTCTGCTACTACGCGATCAGCCGAGAATCCATTTCTGGCCTCTACGAATGCTTCTCGGATAACCTCTCGGTCAAGCGATGGCAGAAGTAAGTTCCTTGCAATTCAAGCGCGGCTTGAGACTCTTTATCTTAAAGGCCTGGAAACCGTGTCTCTGTTTCCCTGCTTCGAGAAGAGGTGCGACCTCATTCCAATTCCCTGGCAGCTTGATCCGCCACGAGGCAATCTCTGTTGTAAGGCCTTGACTATTTTTGAAGCTCACTTGGTCGGGCAATGCTTCTATACGCCTTCTTAAATTTTCCGTCGCCCCGACATACATAGGATCTCCAGAACCTCCAGATAAAATATAGACAGCAGGCACTTCATCAACCGACTTGCTGAAGTCGAGTTCTCGAGCAGGCCCAAATCTTACTTTCCTCAGTCGAGAATCCAAGGCACTGGCGGCTTTGTTCCGTTTACACGCATATTTCCGGATGTGCAAAGCTCCCCAACGGTAATGAAGAGGACTCAAACCTGGAGCAAAGCGACCGGCAATACGATCGAACTCCCTGGCAATTTTCGGATCACAGAGAATGCTATCAAGAGATATGCCGTAACGGTCTTCAAGAATTGACATCGCTGCTTCACTACCAAACTCGGCAATATCGAGTTCATCTTTAGGCAACCTTGTCTGTTTCATCGGACGCAGGTGCGTCAGCGCCTTTATCTTCCGTAGGCCAATCAGTCGTCGGTTCCATTCGGTCGGTGTGCCTGGTAAGGACTCTGCTTTACATGCATCTATAAATTGACGATTCAATTCCGGATCTGCAATCACCCGGTCGGTAGAAAGGCCATCATGCACAGCTTCAAAAGCAGCTACGATGCTCTTGTTAACCTCAGCGAGATCACGTTTTTGCCGGACTGATCCCTTTCGTCGTTTTGCCCTCTTCGATCCTACATAACCACTGCCATTAATTGATCGTGATGGCGTTTTCGCAACGCTTGCCAACGGATTCTCTGCGCCATCTAACGGATTACCTTGCTGGATTCTTTGGAGGCGCTTTCGTGATTGGGATACATAATCTTTCGATATCTCGAAACCTAGGTAACTGCGACCAAGTTTTTTAGCAACGGCGAGCGTAGTCCCGCTACCGACAAAGGGATCAAGTACCAGGTTGCCCTCGTTTGAGCAGGCACGGATGATGCGCCCCAACACCTGCTCCGGCATCTGGCAGCCATGAAACCCCATGCGCTCCTTGAAGGTTCCGCACACGCGAGGGAAATACCATGTGTCGCTGTCGGCAACGAAACCCTCGGGAAGATCCTGAGGCCGAAGTATCCAAGATTTGTGGGCCGTCGGGCGGATTATCCACGTATCGTCCGGCACACGTCCGTTTGGATTCGCCCGCTTGTCGGCATATACAAGCTGGCGAGCGGAAGGAACGCGAACGGCCGAATCATTGAATGTAAACTTCTTTGGATTCTGAACGAAGTAGAAGAGGTGGGTGTGAGATCGCGTGAACTTCGAATTGCAATGCACACCGAATGTGTAATACCAGACGACCCAATTCCGGCAAACGAAACCAAGCTCGCGAGTAGCTAGAACCTTCAATTCTGCAGCGTATTCGTCGCCGATTGCAAGCCAAAACGCCCCGTCTGGTTTGACAACGCGCTTGACTTCGCTCATCCAACGGCGCGACCACTCAAGGTATTCGTCACTTCCCTTCTTGTCGTTGTACTCGTCGTACTCGTAGCCAATGTTGAACGGCGGATCGGCGAACGCAAGGTCTACTACCCCATCCGCCAGGGTTCGCATTCCGCGAATACAGTCACCTGTAGTGACTCTGTTGTACCTGTTCGACACGCGATTCCTCCATCACCCTCTAGAATCCCGTCACGTCAGGGTTGGGGCCACCGTACTTCGCATTTGGCGCAAGCCGATATCACATTCCTGAGGTACCGAACACTCCGCTCGCGCTAACAGTACCCTAAAATGCTTCATCGGACAACCGACTCCCATCGCAAGTATCGCAACCAGCCGTGATTGGTCTTAAGGGCTTGGCTCGTCGAGAACAATGCGGTCCGCTGCCCCACCCAGGTGGACAACTCGGCCGTTGGCCCGCTCGGTTAAATCCTCAGCCCGCATTCTAATGATACTTCCTGCAAGTACCGTTCCTCTTATTCTCGATTCGACCCCAAAACTAGAATAACGGCTGGCGAGAAAACGGCAAGCATCGAAGTCGCTTCCCAACGGCTCTACAGGTGGCGGTGGGGATGATCGGGCCTTCCCTGCCCCTGCGAGGGCTACTTCAACGGTCCGGTCGCGCTGAAGACGAGGCGGGTGCGGTGGGGGGCGAATCCGTGCTCGTCGAAAATCAGAATCTCGTTCTCGCGGCCCGGCTCGAGCCAGGATCCGGGCACATACAGCCAGCGCTGCGGTCCGACGGCCTTCCCATCAGCGGTGGCCGTGAAGTATCGCCCAAGGTTGTTCCCGTTGACGAAGACCTGCCCCTTGCTCAGTCCGGCTGTATCGAACCACACGGTTTGATCGGTCGATTCCAGCGTGACCCCGGTTCGCCACCAGCACGGAGCGCCGCGTCGCTGGCGAGCGGCGGTGCTGCCGGTCTGCTCAAACTCGCTGGTCTTGGGCGGCTCCCATTTGGCATAGGCCCAGGTGCCGAAGGCGGTCAGCGACTCAATGCATTCGTACAACGTGGTCGCGGCGGCAATTTCCGCTTGGGCGCTGGGTTGTCGGGCGTCGGGGGCGAACCGCAGGACGTTCTTGCCCCGCCGAAACGCTTCGGTCGTGGCCGGGTCGATGAGCAGTTCCAGCCGCCGCCCGCCCGTCGCGCCCGCGTAATACGCCAGAGGCTCGTCGTTGATCAGGAACGTTCCACTGGCCTCAGCGCCGTCGACCTCGACGAGGATGGGTGTCTTCCTCGCGTGTAAGAACGTCCAGGTCAGTTGCCCCGGGTCGCTGAGCTGACCATACGTCCGGCCCGCGACATAATCGCGCAGCGCGAACGGGTCCACCGGCGTGTGGCGGACCCGCTTGGGCTTGATGCTGTGCAGCGGTTTGACGTCATAGAGATGACCAAACAGTCCCGTCCGGTTGCCGAGGTCGTTTCCTTCGGCAAACCGACCAAGGTTGTCTACGAGTGCGACGAGCGTGTGCTGACCTTTTTCCAGGGACAGGTCGAAGGGGCGGTGCTGAGCCCCGCGTCCAACGCCGACGAGACGCCAGTGGACGCCATCCAGAAAAAGGTGTGCGCGATCCGCGACATGTGGAAGGTGCAGCCGGCGCTTGCGCGTCGACGATACTTTGAATTGTATCCGATACCAACCGTAGCCCAACGCGGCGCCACATTCAGCAAGGGTGGCCGGTCCGTCGAGCGTGGCGAAGCGTGGCGAGCTTCCATCCACGTGCGCCGACCTCGACGCCGCTTCCCACTGGGTCATCTTGAGTGCGGCCCGTGTCCGGGCTAACGGGGTGATAGTAATCTTCTCGAGTCCAGCATCCTTTGTGACCTTCCACGCCGGCGCAGATCCACCCCCGGGAACGGGCGAGCCCTCGCGATCGAAGCCGCCTACACCGATATACACCGCGTGCGAATCGCAGTACGTCTCGTCGATCTGCTGCTGATTGCAGATCACGATCGTGATGTTCTTATGCTCACGCACGAGCGGCTTGGGACCGGTGGGCACGGCCACCTCGAGCGAGCTGCCGCCGATCGAAAGAAGCACGGGGGCCTTGGCGGGTCCCTGCAGCACCAGGATCGACCGATCGACCAACGCGAACGGGCAAAGATTCGCGTAATCCAGATGCCCGAGTCCCTGCAAATCGACATCAAAGATGTACCAGCCCACGAGTTGATCACCGAGATTCACTGGTAGCCGGATCCCGTGATCCAGCAGCAGCGTCGTTTCACGCGGTCCGCCGTCGCTGAAGACGAATACGACGCGACCAGCCGCGCCTCGAAGCGGCACGACCGAGATCGGCGGCGCGGCGCGCTTCGATCGACCGGAGGGGGCGGTCGAAAAAGAATTGTCAGCATGGTCCAAGGTGACCGGGTGGTAATCCGGGTCGAGATCAGCAAAGACATGACTGAAATCACGGGCAAACGTGAACAAGCGCCGAATCACGTTGTATTTCGGGCCGCGCGCGCCGGCTTCGCCCAACGGAGCAGTCGGAGCGACGGTAGTGGCCACGAAGCGATCCGCAGCGCCGGCGGCCCGTCCGCCGAGAAAACCAAAGTTCGTGCCCCCGTGAAACGGCGAGACGATCGGCTGAGCGCCCGCGGCGAGCACCTGCGCCAGCCGATGCAAAAGAGCCGGCGCCGAGAGATCATCGCCTTGGGCATCGCCCCACGTCTGCTGATCCGCGGCCCGGAAGGCGCTGACCAGCCGGGGCGCGTCGCGCTGGACGGAGCGTAGTTGACGCAGATGAAGGAGTAGGTCGTCGCGTCCTCGCCAAGTGTCGATGGTGCCCGGCGACTCCTGCCAGAGGTCGTTCGTGTTGAAAATCGGCACGTTGACCCCATTACCCCGGATGTAGCGGGTAATCTCCAGAAGATAGCGGTCGGCCTGGACGTGGTTGGAGCACAGCCACGCGTGCTCGCTCTGGACAAGGAGGATGGGGCCGCCATCCGACGCCTGGAGACCGGACAGCTCACTGAGCAGCTTGCGGAAGTAGAGACTCACCCGCTCCAGAAACGGCTCGTTCGCCTGGCGAAGCGCGACATGCGGCATCTCAATCAACCAGGCCGGCAGGCCTCCGGCGTCATAGCCGTCGGCAATGAACGGGCCCGGCCGCAGCACCACCCACATTCCCGCCTCGGCGCACAACTCCACGAATCGCCGGACATCGGCTTGGCCGGTAAAGCAGAAACGGCCCTTGCGCGACTCATGCAGAGCCCACGGACAGACCGTCTCGATGGTGTTGAGGCCCGCCTGAGCCGCGGCGGCGATCCGATCCGACCAGGCCTCCACTGGCACCCGGGCGTAGTGGATCGACCCGCCCAAGACCCAAATACGCCGGCCGTCGATCGAAAAGCTTTGACTGTCGTACGTCACGCGAGCCATGGCCGAGAGTGTAGCCAGACGGCAGGCAGGGTGCCCAACCTTGGATCGCGGCCTCAACCCCGCCTCGATTCGCGACTCGCCCCCGCCGTCCACACCACCGCCCGCGCTATCGGACGCAACGTGTTTTGGACGAACCATGTATGACCTGACGGCCGCGGCTTGGTACAACTGTCATTGAACCCATGAAACCGACACCCGTTTCTCACTTCAGCAGCACCCTCCCCAAGCTGGCGGCGACCCTTGGCCTCTGCGCCGCGGCATTGGCCTTCGCCGGCGGCTGCGAAACAGCCTTTCAGCGCATCGATCGGAGGACGACCGAGCTGCTCGCCCAGAGCACAGCCACGCTGGGGTCCGACGCGATCGTCCCGCGCGTCTCGACGCCGAGCCGCTTTGGCTTGGACGGGCGCGATCGCGACCTGTATCGCCAAGACGTGCCGACGGTAAATCCCTCGGCCGACGAGCTGACCTTCACGCCCATCAACGACTCGGACAACGCCGACGCCGTGATGCGGCGGCTCGAGGGGTATTCGGAGCTCTCGCCCGACGCTGTGCACTTGGATCTGCGCGGCGCGCTGTCGTTTGCGATCCGCCACAGTCGCGAGTACCGCTTCGAGGAGGAGGAGTACGTACTAGCCGGATTGCGGCTGCTGATCGAGCGACATCGCTGGGGTCCACGGTTCTTTGACGATTTGTCGGCCACGATCGACGCCGACGGCGACAACGCAACATTCGACTCGGCGCTTCGGCTGGTCAACGAATTCGGCGTGACGCAGCGTCTTCCGTACGGGGGTGAAGTCTCGGCCCGAGCCCTGGCGCGCGCGACGGAGGACCTGCATCAGCGTGTGGCTGGGGAGAACGTCCAAAGCGCGGAGCTGATCTTCAGCGCCGACATTCCCCTGCTGCGCGGGGCCGGCCAGGTCGCCCGGGAGGATCGCATCCAGGCCGAGCGGAACCTGGTGTACGCCGCCCGCGATTTCGAGCGTTTTCGGCGTGAGTTTTTGTTCGAGATCGCCCAGGATTTCCTTGATCTGGTGGTGCAAACACAAGTGATTGAGAACGCCGAGAGCCAGGTCCAGATGCGGGAAGCGGCGGAAGAACGAACCCAAGCGTTGGTGGACGCAGGACGAGAGCCTCCATTCGGCGCGGCCCAAGCGGTGGGAGAGACGCTCGAAGCGCGGGACAATCTCAACTCGCAGCGTGAACGGTTTCGCCTGACGGTTGATCAATTCAAGGTACGGCTCGGGATGCCGCAGAATGAGCCGGTGATTATCGAGACATCGATGTTCGATATTCGTCCGCCCAAGGCTGACCTCAATGCCGCCGTGCGGGCTGCGCTGAGGTACCGGCTGGACCTGCAGAACCGCCGGGACCAGCTTGATGATGCCCGTCGAGCGGTCGAGAACGCCAGAAACGACTTGCTCCCGGACTTGAACCTCTCCGGCTCGGTCTCGATACCGACTGACGACGAGCGGGCGCGGGCGGGGCTTGACTTTGAGACTGACGACTCGTCGTTCATCGCTTCGGTGACGTTCGGCCTGCCGCTGGATCGTGAGATCGAGCGCCTCGACGTTCGCCGGGCCCAGATCAACGTGGAACGAGCGATTCGGGAGTTTGACCGCTTCCGGGACACGATGGCGGTGGAAGCGCGAGCCTCGGTTCGCAACGTGGACCGGGCACGATTCAGCGTGGTGCTTCAGGACCAAAACAGGATCATCGCCCAGCGCCGCGTGGACGTCATTGAGGCGGCCCCGGACCGGGCCACCGCCCTGGAGCGCAGCAACGCCATCGAGGGCCTCAACCGCGCCCTCGACGCCTATGATCGGGCCGTGCGCGACCTGCAGGTAGGCATCTTGCGGTACTTGCTCGATACGGGCCGATTGCGCGTCCAATCCGACGGATCGATTCGGACGCTACGAGGGATAACGCAGGGCGAAGCCGATGACCCTGACACCGCCCCCGATCCAGCGGGCGAACCGGCCGGATAGGCGCCCAACGAGGATAAACAGGGGCAGATTCGGGGCTAGAGAGGCTCGATTCAGGGCGAGTTTCCGACTAATGTAGGTAATGGCGGGGATAAAGCACCCCGCGCCCAACGAACTAATCACGGGTGTCCTTTATATGGGGTCTGCTCGTTTCTTTACCGGAGCTTGAACTGTGAACAACGCTCTTTCGAATCGTCGCGCGGGAACGACCATAGTGGTGGTCACGATCATCGGCTTGGCGACCGTGCTTGGCACCGCCACGCTGCTGGTCCGCAGCACGTCCGTTGGAGATGGGAGCGGCGCCGCGGACCGACACGTGGTTCGACGAGGCTCCTTCGACATCACGATCCCCACGTCGGGCGAGTTGGCTGCGTTGCACCAGATCGAGATCCGCAACAAGCTGAAGTCCCGGGGCGTCCTCACCGAGATCGTCGCCGAGGGCACCACCGTTAAGGAAGGCGACGTGCTGATGCGCTTCGCCGACGAAGACATGCGCAGCCGCATCAAGGATGCGAAGGACGCAGTCAACACCGCTGAGAGTAACCTTGTCTCATCGCAGGCGAAGCTGGACATCACGGTGAGTGAGCACCAATCGGAGTTGGCCAACACCGACCTCCGAGTCATGCTCGCTGAGCTGGCGTTGAAGGCGTGGCGGAAAGGCGAAGTCGTTTCGCGGCGCAAGGAGCTTGCCGTGGCGTTGGAGGCAGCCGAAATCGATTACGAGCGGGCAATCGCTCGATTCGAAGACTCCAAGAACCTCGTCACGCAAGATTTCATCAGCCAGGACGAGTACAAACGCGACGAGATCGCCAAGATCAAGGCCAAGGCCACCCTCGAGCAGGCGAAGCTCGATATCGAGGTGTACGAGCAATACCGCTTTGTCGAGCAGAAAGCCCAGCGGGAATCGGACGTCGAGCAGGCCTTTGCCGACCGCGATCGCGTCAAGGAACGGCAAAAAGTCGAGGTCGAGTCCGCCCGCTCCGAGGTCGCAAGCAAGACCTACCAACACGAGAGCCGCAAGGAGCGACTTGCCGACTACCGGGAGCAGTTGGAGTATTGCACGATCAGGGCGCCCTCCGCCGGGCTGGTCGTCTACTACAGCAGCCTTGCAACGGGCGGCATGCACCGTAACCAAGGCCAGCCGCCGGACGTGGGCACCGAGCTGCGACCCAATGAGCAGGTGATTCTCCTGCCCGACATGAGCCAGCTCATTGCGGCCGTGAAGGTCAACGAAGCACTCTCCGGACTGATCAAGCCCGGCCAACCCGCTACTGTCACCTCCGACGCCCTGCCCGACACCGTACTCCATGGCGAGGTGATGAACATCGGCGTGCTCGCCGAGTCCGGCGGATGGCGCGATCCGAATCGCCGCGACTACACCGTGCGCATCTTGCTCAGCGGCGGTACCGGCCTCGGCCTCAAGCCGTCAATGCGGTGCAAGGCCGACATCAACGTCGGACACGTCGAGGACGCCCTGTTCGTGCCCATCCAGGCCATCTTCCGCAACGGGCCCGTCTCATTCGTCTATGTTCCCAAAGGCTCAGGCTTCGCCGAGCGGCAGGTCACGCTCGGCGACGCGTCCGAGCTGTTCATGCAGATCAACGACGGGTTGGCCGAAGGCGACGTCGTCCTGCTGCGCGAGCCCAGCCTGGGCGAAATCGTCGCGCGAATTGACAAAGCCGGCGCCGGCGTGCAACAGACGGCCAGGGGAGCACCGCAGCGCGGTTCGTCCGATCGCACCTACGGCGGATCGCGCCAAGGAATGGGCGGTGATCCGTCACGAGCAATGCGCGGCAAGCGGCCCGCGGGAATGCGAGGCAAGCGACCGGAAGGTAGGCGCGGCGACGCGGCGCCTGGCGATGCCGCGCAGGGGACCTCCGACGATCGCCCGTCCGCACGAGGCGGCAGCACTGACCAGCCGGCTACGGATAAGTCCGCTCAGGACTCGTAGCCCCGTGCGGTAATCGCCGCAGCTCGGTCGTCGCGTGTAGTTCGTTGAGCTTGCGCGTTCCAGACCTGCGCCAATCTTCTGGAAAGGCTCGGCAAACTTCGCCAGCCGATCGCACAGCTCCCGGCCGGACGTCCAGCGCCGCCGACACTGTCCCCATCCAGCGGGCGAACCGGCCGGATTGGCGCCCAACGAGGACAGACAGGGGCAGATTCGGGGCTGAATAGGCTCGATTTGGGCCGAGTCTCCGGCTAATGTAAGTCATTGGCGGGATCAGGCACGCCACGCCGAACGAACAAATGACGGGCGTCCGTGGTGTCTGCCAGTTCTTTGCCGGAGCTTGAACTGTGAACAACGCTCTTACGAATCGTCGCGCGGGAACGACCGTGGTGGTAGTCGCGATCATCAGCCTGGCGACCGTGCTTGGCACCGCCACGCTGCTGGTCCGCAGCACGTCGTCCGTTGGAGATGGGAACGGCGCCGCGGACCGACACGTGGTTCGACGAGGCGCCTTTGACATCACGGTTCCCGCCTCCGGCGAGCTGGCGGCGCTCAAGCAGATCGAGATCCACAACCGCCTGGAGACTCGAGCGGTCATCACCGAGATCACCGAAGAGGGCAAACTGGTCAAAGCCGGTGACATTCTCCTTCGGTTCAACGATGAGGAACTCCGCAGCAAGACGAAGGACGCAGAAGAAGCCGTCATCGGCGCCCAGAACGACATGGACAGTGCCCTGGCCGATCTGGAGATCAACGAGAACAACAGCGAATCGGAGGTCGCCAAGGCCCAGCTCAAGGTTGAGCTAGCAGATCTGGCGCTCAAGGGGTGGCGGGAGGGGGAGGTCGTTACCGCAAGACAGGATCTCGCTCTGGCCAAGCAGATTGCCGAAATGAACTTCAACCGGCTCCAGCAGCGTTTCGAGGCATCCGAACGGCTCTACGAGAAAGAATTCATCAGCCTCGACGAGTTCAAGCAAGATGAGATCGCCTTGGTTGAGGCCGAGGCGAGACTCAAGCAGACCGAACTCGATATCCAAGTCTACGAGCAATACACGTACGTAAAGGAGCGCAAGCAGAAGGAGTCCGATCTTCGGCAGGCCCAGGATGAACTGGTCCGGGTCCAGCAGCGTCAACACGCTGAGGTGAGCAAGGCCCGGAGCAACGTCGTCAGCAAGCAGCGCCAACTAGCCAGCAAGCAAGATCGCCTCAAGAAGTACCAGCAGCAACTGGAATACTGCACGATCACCGCACCCCAGGACGGCTTGGTTGTCCATGCCACCAGTCTCCAGAATTACCGCTACATGATGGGCGGCGGACAATCGTTGCAGGTGGGTACCGAGCTGTATCGCAACCAACTGGCGATGGTTCTGCCGGACACCTCCCAGATGGTGGCGGAAGTCAAGGTTACAGAATCGCTGTCTGGCCTGATTGAGCCCGGCCAGCGGGCGATCGTCACGTCGGACGCCCTGCCTGACGTGGTCTTGCGTGGTGAGGTGCTGAGCATCGGCGTGATGGCGCAGGCCGGTGGATGGAGTGACCCCAACCGCCGAGACTACACCGTCAAAATAAAGCTCACGGAGGGCAACGACCTGGGACTCAAACCCTCCATGCGGTGCACGGCTGAGATCAACGTCAGGCGCATCGAAGATTCGCTGTTCGTGCCGATTCAGGCCGTCTTCCGAACCGGCCCTCTCTCCTACGTCTACCTTCCCCAAGGCTCGGGCTTCGCCCAGCGGCGCGTGCAACTCGGAGAGGCGTCCGAACTGTTCCTCCAGATCCTGGATGGGCTCACCGAAGGCGATGTCGTCCTGCTGCGCGAACCGACGGTAGGCGAGATCGTAGCCAGGCTCGACGAAGAACAACCGCCGGCTCCGCAACAACAAACCGCCACGGCGCCGCAGCACGGCTCACCCGATCGGCCCTCGGAGCAACACAGCGACGCGGATCAACTTGTCACAACTCGCCGCGACCCGTAGCCCCTTGCGGTAATCGCCTCAGCTCGGGCGCTGTCACTGAACGTGTTTCAATCTCAATCGGCGGCGGCGATTCGATCTCGGCCTCGGTCGTTGCGTGTAGTTCCTTGAGCTTGCGCGAGCTTGGCAACACCATCCGCTCCAGCGACCCGATCGCACTGTTGTACGAATCGCCTGCGCGTGCTAGACCTGCGCCAATCTTCTGGAAATGCTCGACGAACTTCGCCAGCCGATCGTATAGCTCCCGGCCGGTGTTGGAAATCTCGCGTGCGTTGGCGGCGACGTCCTCCTCCTGCCACCCGTAGGCCACCGACCGCAGCAGCGCAACCAGCAGCGTCGGGGTGGCGATCAGCACGTGATTCCGCATCGCCTCGGCATGAAGGTCGGGCCGAACGTCCAGCGCCGCCGACAATGCCGACTCCAGCGGCATGAACATCACCACCAACTTCGGCGTCCGCTCGAATTGGTCCCAATACCGCTTGTTCGCCAAGCGCTTGTAGTGCTCGGCTACATGACGCGCATGTCGCTCCATGATCTCCTGGCGATTTTCGTCCGCCTGCACCGCGTCGAGATACGCATCCAGCGCAACCTTCGAATCCACCACGATCACCCCACCCCCGGGAAGATTCACGATCAAGTCCGGCCGATCGTGCGTCGTCGAATCATCCGTCTGCGGCTGCTCGACAAAGTCACAATGCGCCGTCATCCCCGCCAGTTCAACCGTGTTGCGAAGCTGCATCTCACCCCACCGGCCGCGTTGCTCCGGGCGGCGCAACGCGCTGACCAATCTCGTCGTCTCGGCTCCGAGCTTCTCGTGTGACTCGGCAATCTGCTTGATCTGCTCGTCCAGACGGGTGTACGCCTTCTCCCGCTTGCTCTCGATTTCACGAACCGCAAGGTTGTACTTCTCCAGGACCTCGTTGATCGGCTTGAACTTTTCCTCGGCCAAGGTGAGGAAGCGCTTGTTGCTCGTCTCCAGCGCTTGAGCGCTCAGGGCCTTGAACGCATCACTCAGCGCCGTCTTGGCGTCTTGCAGCAGCTTGATCTTCTCGTCGAACGCTTGGTCCTTGGCGATGAGTTGCTCGGTCAGGGCCGTGACCTTGTTCTCGGCGGCCTCGCGCTGCTGGTCGGTCTGAGCATAGTTGCGACGGGCATGATCCAGCTCGCCCACCGTCTGCTGAAGCTGCTCATCGAGCAATGCCACCCGGGTCTGGACGTTGGTCAGTTGGCGAATGAGCCGATTCCGTCGATACAACACGAGGACGGCCGCGACCGCCGCCCCCAAAATAAGGCCAACCAAGAGCCCGACGAATGCGTCAAACCAATCGATCATTGGCCGCATCATAAAGCACTGCCGAACCGGCTGCGCCCTTCGGTCCGTATTCAGACCGAGACCAGCCTGCCGCAACCACCTCGGCGAACCGACCTCCTGTGACCTGCGGATAACTCCCCGGACGGACCTCGCCAATGTCCTCGACCCCCAGCCCCAAGCCGATCCTCACTACGGGTGAAGAAAAGCCTTCCACAGGCGGAGACTGCCGGTCCGCGGCGGCCATATCCAGTACGGCCGAGGATGAGGCCGCCGATCTGATCGCCGCCCAGGCTTCAGATCAGGACGCCTTTGCCCGGCTGTACGACCGCCATTCGGCGGTGGTGCTTTCACTGTGCCGGCGGCTGTCGCTGGCTGAGGCTGAGGACGCCGCCCAGGAGACCTTCATCCGTGCCTACCGACTCCTGCACAAGGTCGAATCCGCGGACAAGCTTCGGCCGTGGCTGTACGGCATCGCCCGACGGGTCTGCTCTGAGCACACCCGGGCCCTTCGCCGGCGACGGCGTCACGAGGACCAGGCCATGTTGACGCGCACCGCTGAGCGAACGGCACACGCCCCGTCCCCCGGCGACTCCCTCGAGCAGGCCGAGCAATTGCAGCGCCTCGATGGCGCGATCGATCAGCTTGACGATCGTCAACGATTGGCCATTCACCTGTACTACCTCGAATCCGACCCAATCCAAGCGGCCCAGTCGGCCTTGGGTCTTTCCCGCAGCGGCTACTACAAGTTGCTCGCCAAGGCCCGCGAACGGCTTGGCGAACTTATGCGTGAAGCGAATCCATCATGACTACTACGCCCAACAATCCAAGTACGCCCGATGATACCGGCCCTCCGCCGCGCGACGATCTGGATGCGATGCTGCGGACCTGGCACGATGCAAACGCCCAGCGCGCCGCCGCCGGTCGCGATCGACTCGTTCGCGCTCTGGCTGAGCAGGCTGACGACGAACAGCACGTGCTGCGCTTCAAGGATCATCCGGCCGCGCGCGAACCGCAGATCGCCAGCCGTGTCGCGGCCCGCCCCTCGCCGTTTGCGTTGCTCAGGAGTATTGCCGTGAACCCATATTCTCGTCTTGCTGCGTCGTTGATGATTCTGGTCGCGCTCATCACGCTGCTCATCCCCACCCCCGGCAATCGCGCGATGGCTCAAGACGGATTCATCATGGTGCCCGAGGGCGGCCGGCTTGACGCACTGGATGACGAAGGCAACCTCATCGGCCCCTGCCCCCTCAAGCACACCGATGTCAACGTCGAGATCTCCGGGTTCTTCAGCCGCGTCACCCTCAAGCAGACGTATCACAATCCATACAAGAAGAAGATCGAAGCTGTCTACACCTTCCCCATGAGTCATCGTGCAGCTGTCGATCGAATGACGATGACGGTCGGTGATCGAGTCGTGGTCGGTGAAGTCAAGGAGCGAGAGCGCGCGAGGCAAATCTACGAAGCGGCCCGCGCGCAAGGCTACGTCGCCAGCCTGCTTGAACAACAGCGGCCGAACATCTTTACGCAATCCATCGCCAATATCGAACCGGAAGCGCAAGTCATTGTCGAGATCAGTTACGTCGAGGTGCTTCAATCAAAGGACGGCCAATACACGTTCGATTTCCCGATGGTGGTCGGCCCGCGGTATATCCCCGGCGCGTCGATGACAAGTCCCGCCGTCGTTCCTGCTGAACTTGCCGTGCGTCACGGCGTCATTCTGCTGGGGCCGGCCAGACTCACCGTCGGCGCGGCCGGCGAAGTTACTGAACTGGGATCACTCCAGACCGGCAAGCTCAACGCGCTACTGACATCCGCTCAGCCGATCAAATACCCCGGTAATACGTGGTGGGGCAAAGGTGATCCAACCGGCGGTGCGGGTCAACCCACCGTGTGGTACCGCTTCGAAGCTGAATACGGCGACGGCGCCAAGGAGTTCGGCGAGCTGTACACAGACGGCACTGGGTGGATCAACGGCCGCTGGTTCTTTACCGACCCCGCCGCGATCAAGCAGATTGGGACGGGTTTCTCCCAAGACACCAACCAGGTCCCCGATGCCAGTCGCATCACACCCGAGCCGGTCAAGCCCGGCGAACGTGCCGGACACGACATCTCCATCAGTGTGACGATCGACACCGGCGGGCCGGGCATTGTCGATCTCAAGTCAGCGCTCCACGAGATCAAGGGCGACGATTTTCTCGATGACGTCGAAGCACCGAACAAGGTCACCGTTGCCCTGGCGGACAACGACGAAATCCCCAACCGCGACTTCGTGTTGAGTTGGCGAACATCCGCGGAAACGATCACCGAAGCCAAGCTCACCCATGCCGGCGACAACGGCGGGTTCTTCACGCTGATCCTTCAGCCGCCGGACCGTATTGAGGATGCCGACGTCCCGCCCCGCGAATTGATCTTCGTGATGGATATCTCCGGCTCGATGAGCGGGTATCCGATCGAGAAATCCAAGGAAGTCATCACCAAGGCGATCGACGCCATGCGACCGCGCGATACGTTCAACGTGATCACGTTCGCCAACGGCACCAACTTCCTTTGGAGCGATCCGAAGTCGGCGACGGCTGAGAATATCGCTGCGGCGCAGTCGTTTATCAATTCTCGAAGCGGCGGCGGCGGCACGGAAATGATGACCGCGATCAATGCGGCCCTGGTGCAAACCGTCGGCGAGGGACCAACGCCGCTCACACCCAGGCAGCTTGCCGACCTACCCGCCGACGGCCGAGGCGTCACGATGCTCGTTCGCTGCGGTGACATCGGCGCGACGTTGCCCGCGGAAGCGGAAGGTCACGAGCTAATCGTCACCATTCACCTGGGCAACGGCGTCACCATGCTGGTTCGCGGCCTCCAAATGCACTACCACGTTCGGCCGAGCTGGCAGTTGGTGACCGGTCGGTGGGTAACGCAAGGCGGCCGACGGGTCTTCACCGTCGATGAAGTACGCCACGTCGATGAAGCCGCTGCGGCCAAACCCATGCGCATTGTGCTGTTCCTCACCGATGGTTATGTGGGGAACGACATGGCGATCATCGGGGCGATCAAGAAAAATGCCCATACGACGCGCGTGTTCAGCTTCGGCATCGGTAACTCCGTCAACCGCTACCTGTTGCAGGGGATGGCCAATGCCGGTCGCGGCGAGGCGGAGTTTGTCCTGCTGGAAAGCGATTCCGATGCGGCGGTCGAGCGCTTTACCAAACGTGTCGAGACGCCGGTGCTGACGGATATCACGCTCACGTTCAGTGATGGATTGGAAGTGACGGATGTGATTCCGCCGTTGGATTCGGTGCCTGATTTGTTTGATGTTCAGCCGTTGGTGATTCACGGGCGGTATTCCCAGGCCGGGAAAGGGACGCTGACGATTGCGGGCAATACCGGGGCCGGGGCGTATGAGCGCGTGGTTGATCTGGAGTTTGCCGAAGATCAGCCGGAGCATGATGTGATTGCGACGCTATGGGCCCGAGCCAAGGTCGAGCAGATCATGAATCAGGATCTCGCCGCAGCGCAGGCGAACGCTTTCCCCGCCGATCTGAAACAGCAAGTGGTTGCGCTGGGTGAAGCGTTCCAGATCATGACGCAGTACACCAGCTTCGTCGCGGTCGAGAAGTCGCGCTTGACGATTGACGGGAAGCCGGTGCTCGTCGCCGTGCCCATCGAGATGCCGGCTGGTGTCTCATATGAAGGCATCTTCGGTGTATTGATGCAGGAGGCCGTGGGTCGAGAGATCCACCTCGGCGCTAAGCTGGGTTTGATGAGCGTAGATACCTTCGGCTCGGTCGAAGGCGATGCGACCGATAATGACGATCGTCTACTGCGGTCGATGGTCGAGGTATTGTCCAAGAGAGTTCAGCCCACGGGCCAGCTAGATATCAAACTCGCCGATGCCCTTGTGCAAGCCGAGCGTATACAAGTCGATTCTGGTTACGTACTCACCGGCTCACCAACCGCAGCGCGTACACCGCCGCCCGGACCGCTTCCCCCCCGTGCAAGTGAACGAGCGGTGTATTTTCGGCTTGACACGCGCCAGCGCGCTGCCGGCGAGATAACGGGTGCTTACAAGCTAGATCGATCCAAACCTTTACTCTATGTAGACGAAGCGGGCCAAGTACGCCCCACACGCGGCCGGTTGGAAGGAAGCCGCAGCTTCAAGAACGCCCCGGAACTTGATCTGCGTAGCGCTCTGAAGCAACACTCTAAATCGAGTACCGCCCCCGGCGCACCGTCCGGCGCAGGTGGTGGCGGTGGTTTCGGTGGCGGCGGTTTTGGCATGGGCGGTAGTGGCGGCATGCCCAGTCGACGGTCGAGACCGTCGGCCCCGGCCGCAGTTGGCAAGTCCATCTTGGGCGACCCGAGCGACGAGAAGAAGGGGAAGAACGAAGCCGAAGGCACGATCACTTTCCCCTGGCAGCAAAGTCGGCAGCTTGAGGATGCGTTCCGCGGCGGCGAACTACGCGACAACACGACGATGTTCTTCGTCGACGAGTCCGCCCCTTGGCACATGCTGAACCTTGCGGAACACTCCAAAGAGCTCGACGAACTCAAGAAACTCGCCGAGGCGAACAAGGCTGACGATCAACCTGCCGATGCCGGCGCCGTGGCGCCCTCGATCGCGCCCCTCGCAGCAGTCACCGAAACGGCTGAAGAGAGCGCCGCAACCGAGTTGGAGAGCGTCGAGACGGAGACTTCTGAGGAAACGGTAGAGCTTCCGTTGTTGACGTACCTGTTCATGCGTGCCGGCCGTCCGCTGCTGACCAACGAAATTGCGATCCTTATCGGCCAACTCGTCGAGGCCGACCAGATTGATGTGGCGAAGCAACTCGCGGACGAACTGGTCATCTATCTGCCGGAGTATGAAGTCGGCGTGAAGATGCGCGATGCGTTCGCCAACACTGAACTTGACGATGAATCGCGCAACAAGGCTGTAATCGAGCTTGCCCTGAAGGCACAGGCCGAACTCGAGGCGGTCATGTTCAGAGCGTGGGCTGAAGCGCGACTGCGCAATGTCTTGGAGGCGAGTCTG
>JADFNO010000189.1 GCA_022563315.1 Planctomycetota bacterium
AGCCTTGCGATTGCATGCGCGCACAGAGTTTGAACACCGCGCGCGGCCTCAGCTCGAGCGCACCAGCAAGAGAGGCCGTCGTGGCGCGGCGGCCTTGCCACTGTGATTCGTGCAAATGCTTGAGGGCATCCTCGATCAGAACGCGCTGACGCGTTTGGCGAGTCTTTTTCCACCACGCCAGCAGCGTCATTGAACACGTCCCTTCATGTGGACGGAGGGTGTCATGTGGCGTTTTTCCTTTTAGGGGTTGATCGGCGTCGTTGTTGAACGAACCGCTCCATGCAACGGAGCGTGACTTGCCCGACGTGGTGCTCGATTCCCTCCGCATCCCGCCGTGACTCGCGTTTGGGAACACCGATCGCTTCAAGGAACGCCAGCACGATCTCGTGACGTCGTCGACTTTCAGCCGCCAGGCGTTCACCCTTTGCCGTGAGTCGTATCGGCCGGTAGGGTTCAGTGCTAATCAATCGTTGCCGTTGAAACCTGGCGATGGCCCGACTTACCGTGACGTGCGAAACGCCCAGCAATTCCGACAGGTCCTTGACACGACACTCACCCTTGTTGTGTACGATGTCCGACACAGCTTCGACGTAATCCTGGGCGGTTTCGGTCGCATGATCAGTCCGGACCTTACGGAAGGTCTGGTTCGGGGCCGCGGGATGGTTGTTTCGGCGTGTCTTGGGTTGTGTGGGCAGCGGCATCGTGGAACCTCCCGGTGTGACTTGCGACAATTGTAGCATAAGCTACGGATGAGGCAAGTCTGGCGCTCGCGTGCCGGACGGGGCCCCGGCCAGTGGAGTTCGACCGGTCCAAATACCGGTAAACCCCTGAGAACAAGGTGGTTGCCGCGGCCTCGGGCTTATGACACGGCCGCGCGAAGGCGGCGGATCAGATCACACCCGTAGGTTAGGCTACGGCTCGGGGGATGGGCCTCGCCTAAGCAAGCCTGTGGGCGATTTGAACCGCGACCGCCCGGCCCGCTCAAGACGCCGGTCCCCCAGCCGTTTAAGCCTCCAGGTCTGGCGTCGATGCCATGATGCCTCTGTATTGGACGCGCTCGCCTTTGGCTCGCGGCTAAACGGCGCTGTTGCGCAACGGATCGTTGACTGCTTTGGAGGTGTACGGGGGTTACCCCCGATGAAATCGGGACGGCTATCTTGATGCCACGATGCCCTCGTCGAAACGGCAGGATGCTCCAATCAGCCCCCCGACGGGTCAAGCTCGCCGGCGTAACCCCTAATGCCCAGTGCCTAATGCCTCGTGCGATCTTCTCCCCCTTGATGCCGCGATGCCTTCTTCAGAGGCACGGCCCCCAGTTCATGAGCCGTCGCAATAGATCAGTCGCCCATCGATCGTCGTCGAAGATGATGCCGATAGGGTTGAAGTGTGTCCAACAGATCATCCACCTTTGGTCAGCGGTCGCAAGAACATCCAGTACAATCAGCGGCATGGGATATCAACACGAACGCACTGGTTGGATGTGGGCGATCTTCACCGCGCGATGGGTGCTCGGGCTGATCTTCTTCATGGCCGGCTGGTGGAAGTGTTTCGAGCTGACGCCCAAGGGTCACGCCGAGCAGTTCTTCATTGGTCAGTTCGATTCAACTTGGATCCCAAACTGGCTGCTTTGGGCGATTGGAACCTCGATCCCGGTGCTCGAACTGGTTGCGGGCCTGCTGGTATGCCTCGGTCTTGCGCGTGTCGTAGCGTACGCGACTCTGGGCGCGATCCTCGTCACGGTGACCTATGGGCATTTGCTGCTTGAGCCGCTGTACGACATCACCGGCCATATCTTCCCTCGGCTTGTCCTCCTCTTGTTCGTGTTCGTAGCCCCGCGCGGGAGCGACGTGCTGTCGCTTGATTATCTGGTGACGTACGTTCGCAGGCGCGGCGACCAGGCGCCACGCAGCTCAGCCAGGAATCAAGATTGACTCAGCGGTATAGAGCGCACCGAAACATCTGGGTCGGAACCTCCGTCTGATCCAAGAAGAGCGATAGAGGACAGCCTCGCTGCTCGTTGCCGACCAAGAGTGGTGCGCAGTACAGCATCCCCAAGCAGAGCCGCGCCACCTGGCGGGCCAGCCTCCGTTCATCCGTGTTCATCTGTGGCTCAATCCCGCCGTGTTTGCGCAACGTACCGGTCACGGACTACAATGCGCCTCAGTGGGGCCTGTGGCGGAACTGGTATACGCGGCGGACTTAAAATCCGCTGCCCCGAAGGGGGCATGAGGGTTCGAATCCCTCCAGGCCCATGAGCACTCGCCACTGCGACCGTTGGTTCATGGATGCTGAGCTGACGATGCTGCTATGAAGCGCCTGACTAGGCGGTCCGGTTACACTGATGGAAATCGGCTCACTGCGGTGATACAGCAGACGCAATGCGATTCGACCGCCGGTACCGCGGCCAGTCGGATGAGAACCATGCGATGAACTCACAACCGTCAGGAGTCCCTTCTGAGCCAATGCGAAAAGTAGTTGTCACACCTCGGATCATCGCTGCACGCGTGTCAGGCTGGTGGACGCGCTACTGGTTCGCATCCGGCGGTCTCATCAGTGTCGCAATGGTTCGGATCGCCATCGCGTTGGCCGTACTACTTTCCTGGCGTCGAGCCACGCCACAAGACTATGGACCCTATCTCGAATCGAAACCAGCCGACTTGTATAGCCCCGACGGCGTGCTGAAGTTCTTCGGCGACGTGCTCCCCTCGCCGGGTTTCTTCGAAACGTGGAAATGGGTTGCTCTGGTATCAACCGTGTTCATGCTCATCGGGTTGTTCTCCCGCGTCAGCATCTTTGTCAGCCTCCTTTCCAACCTGATCTTGATCTCGCTCTTGAGCAGTTTCACACGTGGCTGGTCGCATGGCTACAACGTCGTCTTCCTGGCCCAGATAGCGTTTCTGTTCGCCCGGTCCGGAAACGCTCTTTCGGTGGATGCGATCATCGGCGCCTTCCGGAGCAAGCGACGGTTCTCCTTGGATATAAAAACGGACCGTTCATACTCGTGGGCGGTTCTGCTGGCACAGTGGGCGGTCGTGTTGATGTTTGCCAACGCGGCGTTTTGGAAGCTTCAGGTAGACGGCTTTCACTTCGGCTGGGTCTTCTCAGACAACCTTCGCCATCAGTTGGCGGTCCGCTATTACGGGATGGGTGAAACGCCGACCGCCTTTGTTGCGTGGCTGATGGCCAATGAATGGCGCTACAAAGGTTTTGCGCTGGGCAATATCATGAGCCAGCTTCTACCTCTCGGCGCGTGCATCTTTTTCCGCCGACCGATTTTGCGGCTCGTATTCGGGAGCTTCTTTGTCGTGGAGACCCTCGGGCTGGGCGTCGTTATGGGCCTATGGGACACACACTGGCTTCCGCTGGGTGCGATCTTCATCGACTGGGATCGCTTTATCCCTTGGATGGGCAACAAGCTTGCCGCGGCGCGACGGCGTCTGGCGGTAACCGTCTACTACGACGGCGCCTGCGGACTGTGCAACCGGACCATGCACATCATCCGCGCGCTCGATTGGATTCGCCTGGTTCAGTACGTCGATGTGTCGTCACTGCCGGACGCGGATATGCCCCTGGGCGCCACAAGGGAGCGACTCCTCAACGAGATGGGTGTGGCGACTTCCAGGTCCGTCAGGTTCGGCTTCGCAGGTCACGTGCGCGTTTTCAGCCGACTGCCGTTGACCATGATCTTTGTCATTCCGCTCGGCGTGCTCATGTGGGCGCCGCCTGTCATGTCGATCGGCAATGCGTTGTACGCACGGATCGCCCGCAAGAGACTGTTGCGGTCTGCCGGTGGAGGTGATACATGTGCGATTGACAACGGTAATGGCGCCTCGGACGGTACAGGCGCTCCCACGCCGGCAGGTCATAGCGGCGGCCTCCGGTGGAAAGGAATCCTCGCCACGGGCTACATCGTTGCATTCCTCGGCTACTACTGTCTCATCGCGTTCTCTCGTGACATTCGATATGAACACAACAACTACCCGTTCTCGGCCTTCATGATGTATCACGGTATTCGTGCCAAACCACCACTCGATCGGCACCACCCATATGAAATCCTCGCGTCGCGCATCGACGTGGAGTCACCGAACCAGATACCCGCCTCAATGCAAGAGCGTCTCGACCTGGTGTATCGGAATCTTTACAAGATCAAGGATCTCGAGGAATTGCGATCTCGGCTTGCCAAGATATTGGACTATGTGAGTAGAAAGCTTCCCGGGGTTGAAAGCCTGACGCTGCGAGACGTCGTTCTTCAGGTGCCCGCCTATCCGGCCGGCCCAGAGCCAATCGTGCTGCATTCAGCCTTCAAAGCCAGACTTGACAGGTCAGGCACTTTTCAGGCTGTGACCGGCGCCTACGAAAAGGATCTTGAGACGCGCACCGCATATTTGCGTGTTGAAACAGTCGGCTATCACGACCCCAAATTCCGATTCGCCTATATCTTCAACTATGCGGATGGGCCCAAAGAACTCCAGGGCGAGGCGATCGGAAATCGGTTCTACTACAAACCGACCGAAAACGGCCGGCACCTGTTTGTCGTTTTTGTCACGGATTCGTCTATCCCCGGCAATGAGGAGCATATGTGCTTTATCGCCAACGTTTGGCACGGTCCCGGACCGACATGGATCTGACTCGATCCGACCGATGAGAGGGGTTTCCAGCCGCCAGCGGATGTTGTAGTCTCATATGAACATCTTTCACGTTACTTGTGGTCCGGCGGTTATGGAAATCTTAATTGTCTATGTAGTCCATCACATTAGAAACCCTTGGTGTCGGTGCATGCGTATCACGGCCGAGGAGGTAACACTTTGACTCGCACCGATGTGAAGATCCGCTCCCATCGACCAAGGATTGTGATGCTGCTGGCCAACAGCTTCCTTCACGACACGAGGGTGTATAAGGAAGCGCGCAGCTTGATCGAATGGGGCTGTGACGTGCATGTGATTGCACTGTACGACCCCGAATTACCGGTGCGTGAGGAAGTGGACGGCATCCACGTTCGCCGCATCAGCATGCGCCGCGGCGACTTGTGGCGGCTCCCGGCCGTGGTTCTGTCGTGGTGGTGCCGGCCGATCCTGGGCCGCGCGGTCGGCTCAGCGGTGGGGGCGGAACCGCTTGACCTTCGGCAGGATCACGCGGCGCATTCGGCCGTATCGGCTCCCCGAGCGTGGTTACGGTTTGCGAGGCGACCTATCCAGGTGGTTCGTTGGGTTCGATCGTCATCGTGGAGGCTACTTCGTCGCGCTTACCGTGCGTCCCTAAAGAAATACCGGTGGGCCCGCAATCTCGTGGACCTTGTATTTGCGCTGCGCTGGCGAATACGCCGGACGTTGAAGGGAATGATCCGAGGGGATTATCACTTCGTCAAACGGCTGGTCCGGACGGTAACGCGACCAATCCAGGTCGCTCGTGCGGTTGGATGGTCAGGTTGGGGGATGCTTCGTCGCGCTTACCGTGCATCCCTAAAGAAATACAACTGGGCGCGCAAGCTCGTGGGCCTTGTATTTGCGTTACGCTGGCAACTGCGCCGCGGGCGGAAACGGTTGGCGAAACGGCTCAGCGCCTGGGCGTTGAACCGTCCGACCTCGGGCCGGCTCAACCGCCTTGTGCCGCCTTCGCTGCGATTGCTGGCGGTGAATCTGCATTTGGCCCGCGAAGCGATCGATTTGCAGCCGGACGTTGTGCAGTCGCATGACTTGAACACGCTTTTGGGGGGAACGCTGGTGAAGCGGCTTACCGGGGTCGGGCTCGTGTACGATTCGCACGAACTGTTCTTGAAGCGCAACATCGGCAACAAGTCTCGCGCGCGAGACAACCTCATCTGGGCGCCCATCGAGCGATTCTGCATCGGCAAATGCGATGCTGTTCTTTCGGTCGCTGACGGCATCTGTGACTATCTCGCCAAGCAATATGGAATCTCCAAACCTCATTTGATTCGCAACGTTCAGCCGTTCGAACCACCGTGCGCCAGGACAACGGTGTTGGCGGACGAGCTGGGAGTCCCGGTCGGGCGACGAATCGTGATCTATGCCGGAGCGATTACGATCAACCGCGGGCTTGAGGTGATGATCGACAGCGCGCCCTATCTCAATGGGTCGGCGTACGTGATCATGGGATATGCCCGCAACGCAGACTATCTGGCTTCGCTCAAGCAACGGGCGACGAAGCTCGGCGTGATGTCGTCATCCGTCTTCTTTCGGGAAGCCGTCCCGATCGACGATGTAGTCCGCTACGTCGCCTCGGCTGACCTGGGGATCGTGCCCACGCAGAACGTCTGCCTGAGCTATTTCTTCGAGTCGAGCAACAAGATCTTCCATTGCGTGATGGCCGGCGTGCCGGTCGTGATGAGCGATCATATCGAGAAGCGGCTACTCGTCGAGGAATATGGCATCGGAGTGCTGTTCGATGAGACCGATCCGAAGGAGATTGCTCGCGTCGTCAACGAGACGCTCGACGACCGGGATGCCTACGCCGTGATGCGCCGCAACTGTCTGGACGCGGCGCGTGTGCTGAACTGGGAGCACGAGGAACACACGTTGCGGCAGATCTTTGCCGACTT
>JADFNO010000190.1 GCA_022563315.1 Planctomycetota bacterium
ATGTTCTGACCCCTTGCCGCCCTCTTCCGCCTCCGTGGCTCTGGGCGGCCGTGGAAACCATCGCCATTGGACGAGCGCGACCACCCCCGCCCCCGGACCCTCGGACCCCCGGCCCCCCGGAAACCTGGCCCCCCGGAAACCTGGAAACGGGCGGGTGCGCTGTGATCCAGGAGCGCGACCAACGGTCGCGGCTTTACAATGGGTTTACGATGCGATTACGATGAATTCGTATGGCCAGGCGAACGATCGGGTATCACGTTGTCAAATCGGGGTACGGTCTGTGGCTGCCGGGCGATGAACGCGGTTCGTGGTCCGATGCGTGGGATGACATGATCGGATACGTCCAGCCCCACACGCTTCATGAAGGCGACTCGGCTCGGAAACGCATGGCACGGGAGCGAATGCTGCACGAACCTGTGACGCTCGACGAAATCATGATCGATGCAGTTCGCAGCGCCATAGGAACGTGCGCGGAACAGTCGCAGTGGTCGATCGTTGCGGCGTCGATTGAGCCGACGCACACACATTTGTTGATCACATACAGCGGCAGAGATATCCACACGACGGCCAAGTGGATCGCGGACCAAACGGCGAAGGCGGTGCACCGCAAGACGCAACATCAAGGGCCGGTGTGGGCCAAAGGCAAATGGTGTTCGTACATCTTCGACGAATCGCGGTGGCGAAATACGATTGATTACATCCAACGGCACAACGTTCGCCGTGGACTGGATGCCCGGCCGTACGGATTTGTTGTTGAACCATCGGATGCCGTGTCGTTCCCACTGTAAAGCCGCTGTAAAGCCGCGACCGTTGGTCGCGCTCTTCTTGCCAAAGAAAAACGGCCCCGCGCGAGGCGGAGCCGTTTTTGTGTATCAAGAAAACAGTTGGGTAAGACTTCGTCGTGCCTTGCGACACGACTATCCCGATCGTCCCACGGATTGGAATCCGTGGGCGTCATCGGGGCGAGGGTGCGCTGACGAGTCGCGGTCCGGATCGCTCCGGCCCTCGGGAGGGGTTGAATCGACGGACAATTCCATCGATGTACCTTCCGGGGGAAGAAGGGCTTTGACACTAATCACGAATGACGAATGACAAATGCCGATTCTATTCCGCGTCTAAGGAAATCCCTTAGAAAGGAGGTGATCCAGCCGCAGGTTCTCCTACGGCTACCTTGTTACGACTTAGTCCCAGTCACCAGTCTCACCGTGGGCACCGCTGATTTGCGGCGACTTCGGGCGCTACCAGCTTCCATGACTTGACGGGCGGTGTGTACAAGGCTCAGGAACGTATTCACCGCGGCGTGCTGATCCGCGATTACTAGCGATTCCAACTTCATGCAGGCGAATTGCAGCCTGCAATCCGAACTGGGGCAGGTTTTATGCGATTTGCTCCACCTCGCGGTATTGCGTCGTTCTGTACCTGCCATTGTAGCACGTGTGCAGCCCTAGGCATAAAGGCCATGCGGACTTGACGTCGTCCCCACCTTCCTCCGGTTTAACACCGGCAGTCTCGCTAGAGTCCCCGCCATTACGCGCTGGCAACTAGCGATAGGGGTTGCGCTCGTTAAGGGACTTAACCCTACACTTCACAGCACGAGCTGACGACAGCCATGCAGCACCTGTGCATGTTCCACGGCAAGCCGCGTCACCCCGGTTTCTCGGGGCTAATCCATGCATGTCAAACCTAGGATAAGGTTCTTCGCGTTGCTTCGAATTAAGCCACATGCTCCACCGCTTGTGTGAGCCCCCGTCAATTCCTTTGAGTTTTAGCCTTGCGACCGTACTCCCCAGGCGGTGCACTTAACACTTTTGCTTCGACCGAGAGCGACGTCAGAGTCCCCTCGATCTAGTGCACATCGTTTACGGCGTGGACTACCGGGGTATCTAATCCCGTTCGCTCCCCACGCTTTCGTACCTCAGCGTCAGAACAAGCCCAGCTGCCTGATTTCTCCTTCGGCGTTCCGATAGATATCAACGCATTTCACCGCTCCACCTATCGTTCCGACAGCCCCTACTTGCCTCAAGGCACGCGGTTCACCAAGCAATTCCTCGGTTGAGCCGAGGGATTTCACAAGGTGCCTGCGCGCCCGCCTACGTACGCTTTAAGCCCAATGATTCCGAGTAACGCTCGGGCCCTTCGTATTACCGCGGCTGCTGGCACGAAGTTAGCCGGCCCTTCCTTTGGGTCTGGTCATTGTGTTCCTAAACCCTGACAGCAGTTTACACCCCGAGGGGCTTCATCCTGCACGCGGCATTGCTCCGTCACGCTTTCGCGCATTGCGGAAGATTCGTTACTGCAGCCTCCCGTAGGAGTCCGGGCAGTGTCTCAGTCCCGATGCGGCGGGTCATGCTCTCACACCCGCTACCCGTCTTCGGCTTGGTGAGCCGTTACCTCACCAACAACCTGATAGGACGTTCCCCGCTCCCGAGGCAGCAAGCCTTTGATCCCGAAGGACCACATCAGGTATTAATCCAGGTTTCCCTGGGCTATCCCTGACCTCGGGGTACGTAGGAACGTATTCCTCGCCCTTGCGCCGCTCTACTCACCCCCGAAGGGGCTTTCGCGCTCGACTTGCATGTCTTAACCATGCCGCCAGCGTTCAATCTGAGCCAGGATCAAACTCTTTAATTGAGTGTGCTATCAAACGCGACCCATGCGGATCACGATGCATTACACATGTTTACCCTGGCCAACCGGCTCCGATCACTCGAAGCCGGACGGTCTCGCTGGTTCCAACAACCAACGCCAGCAGAAGGCAAATCTGCTGGTAGTTTACGAACATCACTACCGTCACCATCATCAATGACAACGGTAAACGATCGGTCTGGCTGGAGCCAACCGATCTGGCATCACAAGGATGTCCGAAAGCACCAGGTGCTGTGTATTACCCAGCGCTTGCGGGATCCCGGTCCAACGGCACGTTGTGACCGCACCGTAGTTCCGGGCACATCCTCGCGGCGTACCCAACTGTTTACTTTCCAATGAGCGTACGATCCAGATCATGGAGCAGGGAAATGCCCGCACCATAAGCCGCAATCGCTCTCGCGATCCGGTGACGGCATTTTAGCCATTTGTTCGCCCGTGTCAATCTAGGACAACTCAGGGGCATCCGAAGGGCTCGATGCCCGGCCACCGAGGCCCGTTTGTGGCTGCGATTTCCTAGTCGCGGCAACACGATCCCGCCGGGCCCGATCGTCGGAAACGGCCAGGATAGCCGCGATGACGCCGGCCGGGCGAGCTCGCCGCAGGACCCTCGCCGCCCGCTGCATCGAGGCCCCGGTCGTCCGCACATCATCGACGAGCACGATCTGAATGTCACGAAGGCCCCATCCGCCGGGGCGTCTGCGAAGACGAATACTCCGCCCCCCGCGCCGGAGCCGGTCGGTCTGCGAGAGCCCCACCTGGGGTGTCCCGTTGGCCGCCGCCAACACCTGCAGCAGCGGCGCGCGCAGCTCGGCGGCGGTCGCGCCGGCGATCGCCAGGGCATGGTCGATGCCTCGATAGATTCGCCGTTGCCAGGGCATGGGCATCGGCACCACGACGCAACGCGACACGTCCAGGAGCTTCGATTCGATCAAGGCCACGCCCAACTGCCGCCCCAGCAGCTCGGCCATGTCCGACCAACGCTGGTACTTGATTGCCGGTATCCATTGCCGCAGAGGATCGACGTACGGACCGAGCCGCACTACACCAGCGACCGGCATTGGTTTGCCTCGACACGACCCGCACCCAGTGTCGGTCGCTTCACCGGCGCCCACACTCGAACCGCAGCGGCGACAATACGCGGCCAGATCATCGCGTCGCCAGTTCGCCTCGGTGATCGCTCTTTCCGCCGGTGGCAAGGACCATCCCAGCCACGTCTGCTGCACGTCATCAATCCATGCTCCGAGTTTGGCGGTGCGTTGATGAAGTAGCAGCGGCACGATCGGAGCGTACCAAGAATGCCATCGTGGTTCGGAGTGGGGAAGAAATGTGGATTAGTGACAGAACAATGTGCGTCACCCACCTAACAAACAGTTGCAATCGGCGCGGCCGTCTGGATGATGCGCCATTCAAGGACGTTGTAGACGTACGCAGCTTTGGTGCGAGAAACGCTAGCAACCTTGACCCGACGGTTCCACGCATCGTGCGTGTAGGTCCAGGCTATTCTGGCCAGTTCGCCGAAGTATTCTAATTCTTGTTGCCGATGTTGACGAGGGCTATCTGCAATTCTCGTGCGAAGTCTTGGTCCTCGGGGCGATTGTGCTTTCTGCGAGTAAAGGCATCGAGCTTATTGGTTGCCTCGGCGACAATAGCAGGAGTCAACTCAAATTCCTGATCTTCAAAGATCATAAGAACCATGCACCTCACCTCATAGTTGCCTTCGATCGCAAGATCAAACAAGAACTGAAAGTAATTCCGGCAATCAAGTGTCTGTAGCGCATAAACAAGCGACCCGCGATTATTGCAGTTCTCAGGAACATTGATTGCATTGACCAGAGGTTCTACAGCTCGATCGTCGCCGATCTCCCGAAGCACGTGCGCCGCCCAGTAGCGAACGCGAACGTCTGTCGAGCGAAGCAATGGGATCAGGGAATCCACTACATCGGTGCCGCCACGCGCAACGAGAACTTCTGACGCTCCTTCCGCGATCTCCCAATCGTCAGACCGAAGGTCGTCTAGAAGATCTGAAATCGTCCGTGTCTTCTTCTCGTTCAACAAACTACCTTTAGATTATCAACACCGTATCGACATATCAGCCGTTTCGTCTTTCTACCGAACGGCTCGATGATTTAGAAAGGCTCCGGAGGGAAGCCTAGAAGCTCGGCTATCCGATGACGAGGTAGTAATGGCACCGACGGAGAATACCGAAGTTACCATCTCGGTACGGATCGAGGAAGATATGTGGATCAAAGATGGGACGCTTCGCGTCGCCGGCTCAACGGTGCAAGGTCGCGGAGTTACCGACCGCCGTCTTCATCGGATTGCTGACCGTCATCATCTTCGTCTTTAAGCGGCTTGCCATAATCGGGGTGACGCTGGCCGGTCTTTGGATCGATCGGACCGAGCAAAACACCCTCCGGCAAAACCTCACCCGTGAGCTTTCGGATGGCAGCGTTACTCACATTCGGGCCGAACAATCCAACCTCGCCATAGCGCTTGATTCGAACAAATTCTTTATCCAGGTCCGCTTGTTGCTCGGGTGTTAGCAGTGCTCGAAAGCGATCTGTGACGCGCCGGATCGATTGCCGTA
Source organism: Planctomycetota bacterium (assembly GCA_022563315.1). Classification (GTDB taxonomy): domain Bacteria; phylum Planctomycetota; class Phycisphaerae; order Phycisphaerales; family SM1A02; genus JADFNO01. Next base: position 5,234 of record JADFNO010000190.1, read on the forward strand.
ACTGCAAGAGTCGGCGCGAATATTTCAACTGCAACGGCTCCGTTCCTCCGGGCGAAAAGTGTCTCCGCTTGGCTTTGATCCCTGCAACGATGGCTGCTCGGCGCGTCTGATGGCGCTGCGCTAGATACTCCGTTTCGAGAAGAGATGTAATCTCGATCTGCTCTTCGGTTGCATCGTCACGCGCCACGAGCCATATCATCATTCGATCGGGCCAACGGTCTGCGTACAACTCGGGGCAGAGGCGTTGATGGAAACGATCCAACCACGCCTCACTCGCCTTGGTATCGATACCCCGCTCGGCAACAGCGGCGATCTGCACCACCGCACTCTCGGTGAGTTTGTAGTACCGCATCCATCGACGCCGCATATCCCGTCCCCGGTTGCTTTGGGGGGTGATCCTGATCTGATCCGTGGCAGGACGTGGTGTACGACGACGCTTGAGAATCTCAAGTCTCAGCGCATCGAACTCAATCTCGTAAATCATGAGAATACTGTTGATCTCATCAGCCAATTTGACGAGCCGATCTGCGTCGTCCGGCTCGGGATCGTCGTCGAAGATAGGCTGCAGTTCCTCGCCATCTTCAGCGGCCTCGGCAACCAACTCGAAGAGATCCATCGAGCCACTGAAATCTGCTTGCACCGCACCTCTGCGACGTCTTTGAGCGTTCAATCGCCGAACTAGTCGCGGCACTCGCTCAAATAACTCCTGCTGCTGGGGAGTCAAGATCAATTGAATTTGCTCATAAAACTCATGGAGGAGTGCATCACTCTCGTGATGCCCGGCCACGCTTTCTCTCTGGAACTGGATAGCGAGTTGGTTCATCTCATCCCACGGCGGATCAACTCCGCGGTACCGAGCGGCTTCGCTCAGCTCCGCGAAGCGTCGAAAACCCGCATCATCGACACGTTGCCTCACGGCTGCATCGAGTGTCGTGATCTTGTCGAAATAGACCTTCAAGGATTGCGTAACCGAGGCCGTTTGGGTTTCGTCTAGCAACAGGTACGTGCCGATGGGTTCCAGCATCCACGCTTCAAACACAAGATCGACGCTCTTGAAGACGCGTGAATCATCTTGCGAGGTCGCTTGACTCGCCGTTGGCAACATGAAACACACAATCGCTGCATACGCCCAGCGGATTCGAGCAGTGTTCTGTGTCACACCAGGGATCCGAACTGGATTCAACGGTGGATTGCGATGTGACATGCATTTTCGCACCACCTC
>JADFNO010000191.1 GCA_022563315.1 Planctomycetota bacterium
CTGGCTCAAACACGCCCGGCGCATCGCGACGCGCTACGAGAAAACAGCTGTGAACTTCCTGGCGATGCTCAAGCTCGCCATGATCCAGCGATACTTCAGAATATACTTACGGGACACGACCTAGTGCTGGAGCGACAGATCGACATTGAAACCACTTGCGATGCGCATGCGAATCTCGGGGGGCTGCACTACAAGCGAGGGAGATTGGCGCTCGCTCATGATCATTACATGGCAGATTTGACACTTGCGAGAAAGCACGGAGACAAGCAACGGACAGCATCCGCACTTGCCAATGTGGCCAGTATTGAACATGCAAGAGAGCAGTTCGACAACGCCCAAGTTCATCTCGAAGAGGCGCTGAGCCTGAATCGCGAACTGTGCAACACAGGTGGAGTCGCCCGCAATCTGGGCGAACTTGGTCGTGTGTATTTCCAACTCGGTAAATACGATCTAGCAAAGAGTGCCGCAGACGAGGCGCTGACCATGTTTACTAAGGAAAATGATCTTGATGGAATGATGGCGGCGCATTTGCATCTAGGAAATGTCGCGAGCGTAACAGGCGATGCACGTCTTGGTAGATCACACCTCTTGAATTCCCTTAGGCTCGCACGAAAGCAGGAAAGCTCCTTCCTCGCCGCGTCTTGCTACGCCAACTTAGGCAATTCTGAGCTAGAAATGAAACATCCCCGTCGCGCTCATGTTCTCTTTGAGGCTTCGCTAGGACTGGCGAGCCGATTTGGATACCCCGAGTTGGGCGGTGCTGCACTATACAATCTCGGCCGGCTTGCCTTTGGCTTCGGTGACGAGACCGCAGCTATGTCGTATTTGGAAAGTGCAAAGCGTGCTTATCAAGAGGCGGAAAGACCCGCAAAGGTGGCAATCGTAGAAAGCGAGATTACAGCTATTAAGCGGCACTCAGATAGGAAAGAGAAAGAGAAGATGTGAGGATGAATCATTCGAGTAGCGATTCTCCGATGCCATCGGCACGGCTCAATGCTTTGATCCCTTGACGCCATCTTCAGCCTCCGTGGCTCTCCGTGGCCCTCCGTGTTAAAGGAAGGCTTGAGGTTTCAGCCATCAGCGGTCAGCGGTCAGCGGTCAGCCATCAGCTTCTTCTCTCCCCCTTCGTGCCTTCGTGCCTTCGTGCCTTCGTGCCTTCGTGCCTTCGTGCCTCTCTCTCCCATCCGTCCCGATTCCATCGGGATCTGTGGCCTCTTCCCGCTTCACGGAGACCCGGACCTTCGCAAAGCCTCAGGTCCGGCTTCGCCGGAAAAAAAGGGACGCTGCGCGTCACCCGCTAAACGGGAAGATATCCGTGCCCCACGCTTCCCTTCTCCCTCATGGCTCATCCCGCATGGCTCATCCCTTCCTTCCTCCTCTGCGTTCTCTGTGCCTCTGTGTTGAGTCCCTTCCCTGCGCGCACGTGAGAGGCGCTGAATCGTTCACGTCCGCTCAGAATTTTCAGAAAACATCCCGCCTGGCGAGCTGCCAAGCCGCATTCTGCGGACCGATTTGTCAGATGCACCTTCCCCGCGCGCGCAGAGGCGGCCGTGGCTCCCTCTACAGAAGGAGCTGTTCTTCCGTGTTCACATCATCAATGTCAACGAGTCAATTTCCGGGGGCGGGGGCGCGGCGTCTGTGGCGCGCGCAAACTAATCCCTATGTCGCAAAAAATCTCGTGCGCGCTGCCGTTGCCGACCATGGGGATCCGAGGGTTACCACCCTCGGCTAGCGGCTATCACCCAAACCTCGATCCTTCCTCTTCCCCGTGATGGCTCCCGCATCACCCCCAATTACCCAGGAGGATGAGCAGGTCCTTGACGCCGACGGTGCAGTCGCCGTCGAGGTCGGCGGGACAGTCCTTGCAGTCGTCGCACGGGCCCCAAGCGCCCAGCAAGATGAGCAGATCCTTCACGCCAACGACACCGTCGCCGTCGAGGTCGCCGGGGATGGAGGGGGCCAGATCGATGAGGATCATGTCCATCTCTGCGGGCGCGCTCTTGCCGTGCAGCACCCACTGGTCGAAGGCGACCTGGCCGCGATCGTCGGTCGTGTTCTCGTTGAGAAGGAACTCGATGTACTCCTTGGATGTGGTCTGGTAGTACAACGTCACCAGAGCCTGGACGGCCCCCTTGGGGATGGCGAACTGCGTGTCATCCCAGTATTGGCCGTCTTCGTAGGTGTATCCAACCGGTGCAGCCTGGACCAACTCGAAGGCCAAGTTCGTAAACCCGATGGGCGGAATGCGATTGTCAAACAGAATCGTGTTGTTCAGCACGAAGTGGTGCGATTCACCCACGGGCAGGCCTGTCAACGCAGCCATGGTCTCGTCCAGGCCGAATACAGCCTTATACACCTTCGTGTCGTCCGTGTTCAAGATGGCGGTCTGGAAGTCGTAGGCGCCGTGCTCTTGGATGAGCAGGTCGGCCTCGTCAAAGAACTTGACGTTGATCCACATTCGGCGACCTTCAGCGTAGCCGGTGGGGAGCTTGTGGCCGGTGAAATTGATGATGCGGACATTCAGGGCGTCGCCTTGCACGGTGAGCTGAAGGTCGGACGCGCCGTGGAGCATGTTGGCAACTCGCGTCAGGGCGGCATCGACGATCTCATCCGTCAGGCCGGTCTCGAAGTCGGGGTACAGATCGCGTACGGCCAGGAGCACCCAGGTGTTGCCGCCATTGAACGCATGCTGGGGCATGTTGGGATACTCATTGAACCCCTGCTTCACCAAGCGGCAGCCGTGGCTCTGCTGATCCGGCATATGGCAGTCCTGGCATGATTCCAGCGGCGTATCGTCGGGTAGATTGCCACCGAAGCGCCCATCCGGGATCACCACCCCGCCGTTGGCGAACTGACTTTGCTGCCATTCGCTATAGGTGCGCTCGATGGGAAACATGTCGTACTTGTTCATCGTCGGATGCGGCGCATCGGTCGCATTGGGAACGTACGACCCGTCCTTGGCGCGGGTGAAGATCGGGTTGCTGACATCATGGCACGTCGCGCAAAGATCCGACTGTGTATGGAACGGTGATTCGAGGATCTCCGGAGGATTCCCACCGGGGAGGGGCGGATGCGGATTGAACGGAAGTTGATCGGGATCAAACGGACCGCGGCGAACATCAATGGGATCGATCACATACCGCGCGGTGCCCGGCTGGGCTGGGAGCAGCCCCTGCATCTGGAGATCCTCAAGGATCGCCAAGTCCTCCTTGGGACTCTCGCCCGGCACGAACTGTGGATTGACCAAGCGGTGGCAGAAGTGGCAGGTGACGCCCTCAAAATCAACGGGCTGATCAAACGCCGAGCCATCGGTAGGCACGGAGCGACCACCCAACCAGGCTGCGGAAGCGTGACAGCGCAGACACAGGTCTCCGCCGAACAATGCGTCCTGGTTGGCGACCGTCAGCGCTGCGTAGAAGATCGGATCGCGTGAGGCCTGGGCCATCATGCTGCCGGCCCAGTTTCTAAACGGCTCGCCCTCCACGTTCAGCGGCGGATCGAACTTGTCGAAGCCGCCATGGCAGAGGACGCACTTCATTGACTCGAACATGGGAAACAACTCCACACCCTCCGGATCGGGCTGCGTACCCGGCATGAAGAAATCGTCAAGCGTGGTTTTGACCGGTAGACCACCCCCGGATGGGGGCCGCGTGCTGAACACGAGTTGAGGCACCGCGAGGCTCAGCGCCGCAACGAACACGGCCGCGAGTGCAGCGAACCGACGCCTCCTGAGAATGTCGTTGATGAGCATTACCTTCTCCGAACCCTTATGCGACTTGGGCACACTCAACGTGACGGCGCCCTCTCTGACTTTCGTACGAAGACCAGCCGCGGATGCTCCAGCGGACGAATTGCCTGCCTCAGAGGCGTTGGGCTACCCACTGGTAGCTTGCACCATTCTTGGGCACCCGTCAATCGGGATTTGCCGGCAAGTTGTGTGTTGGCCAACCTCGCCGACGATCCAATCGACATAACACATTGTCATACGCCGAGGAAGCTGCCGTCGTTCCCCATATCTCCTAACCTATCCCAGGCGCCCAGGTACCGCCGGCGGTATGTTGCGAGCGCCGAGGCGGCGACGGGCTTTGGCCAACCAAAAACCCCCCGACCATGCGCCGGGGGATCGATTGGTCAACAGCACGTACGCGGACCGCAACGCTCAGGTCAAGGCCCGCTGCGCGAAAGAACTTCCAGCACGTACTCGCTCGTACCCCAATCCCCAAGCAGCGTCAGCAGATCCTTGACGCCCACGCTCCCGTCCTCGTCGAAGTCGGCGGGACAATCTCCCTTCTTCGGGCACGGCCCCCAGGTACCGAGCAAGAAGAGCAGATCCTTCACGCCGACGTTGCAGTCATCATCCAGATCGGCGATGGCGGCGCATTCCTGCGTGGTGACTTGAATTGTGTAACTCCCGGCTGAGGTCGTCACTTGCAGCGCTTCCTCCGTGCCCAGGCCGCCGCGATCCGAGGAGGCGATGACGGTATTTCCGCTGTCGAGCACTTCGAGCAGGTAGTCGTTCGCCCCGTTCAGAACGACCGAGATGAACGAGCTGGAGCCGATGTCCGAGGCGGTGTAGACGTCCACTTCGCCCTCGCCTCCTCCGCCGACGACGGCCAGCGGATCGAGATCGAACAAGGCCGGCAGCAGGCCGCCGTTTTTGCCTTGCAGCTCACCCTCAGTCAGCTCAATGGAGGGCGCCCGCTCGAAAAGGTGGTCGTCGTGGAACGCGCCGAGGAAGATCTCGGGCTCGCCGTTGCCATCGGCGTCGAACACCACGACGTTCCAACCCTCGAACGTGGCCGCGTTGGGGAACGTGTTGCCGGGCGTCCAGTCAACGAACGAGATTTCACCGTTGACTGTGGTATTGCGGAGGATGGTGGGGCGGCTGTTGCTGCCATTTTCCATCATGACGAACGCGTCAATGCGGCCGTCGCTGTTGAGGTCGAAGACCGTGACCTTACGCGAGATACGGCTGGTCACGGACGGGGGCAAAACGGCGGCATCCAGCATCGGCAGAACCGCCTTGCCGTTGGCGTCGTTGCCGGTGTTCTGGAGAATGCGATCGCCGAGGCCTACACGGTTCGTCCAATAGATGTCCTGATCGCCGTCGTTGTCGAAGTCGGCGGGTTCCATGGCGTTCTCGGGGGTGCTGGCCTGTCCCAGATTCTGCTTGCTGCCCGCGTATCGGTAGTCGCCGACCCCAGCGCCGGCGCCGTTGAGGTTGTTGTAGTAGATGTAGTTGGGATCAAAGTGGTTGCTGATCAGGAGATCGAGTTTCCCGTCGCCGTTCATGTCGGCCGAGGCAACGTCCACCGTGTAGTCGTTGTCAGAAGGTACGTTCGTGCTGGTGACATTCGTGAAGAATCCCGGGTTCTTGTCCTGATTGAAGTACATGTTGTCCTGATCGAAGTTGGGGTAGTTGCCGCAGTAGATGTCGTAGTCGCCGTCTTGATCGGCATCGATCGACACACCGGAGCAGGCGGCGCCGGTACAGGCGGGGGCGGAGCAGTTGCTGACGTTCTCAAATGGCATTCGAAGATCTGTCTCATCAACGAACTCGCTGAACACGCCGCCGGGATGCCGGTTGATATACAGATGATCCGAACCGGGTCCGGGGCCGGAGTTGGAATCATTGATCACATAGATGTCCAGCCAACCGTCGCCGTCGTAGTCGCGGAGGAAGACGGTGCGGGAGGTATCGGTGTTGCTGAAGCCGGGAATGGCCGGAACACCGCTGATCTCGTTGAACACCCCGTTGTCGTTGCGGTACAGCTTGTTGCGCCGTTGGCCGAAGTCGCTGTGGGCGATCGCGATCACGACGTCGAGATCGCCGTCGTTGTCGAAGTCGCCGAGCTCGACGGCCTTCTCGTTGTCGTTTTGGTTCTCAGTCACGGTCTGGTTGATGCGGCTGTCCGTCACATTCTTGAAGTTCAGGGTGTGAGGGATCGTAGATTCGCCAGCCAGCGCGGCGGACCCTCCGATCGCAAACACGGCAACGGCGAAAAGACTCCTTGGGTTCATCATGACCTCCTGTAACGGCTTGGCTTTATGCACCGCGAATCATCGCAGGCGCCGAATTCGAAGAGACGTTCGTTCACAGACTTTGATGCGGTCTACGTCCCTCGCGTGGGACAGAAGGGATACACGTGCCCTGTCAGGTGCGCCAGGGCGCGACCGCACCGGCAAAGTGTAATCCACTGGCGGCGGGAATGCCAACATTTTTGTCGCTTCGGGACGGCCGCTCGTTGGTGGGCCGGCCGGCTGGGCCGCTCGCTCCAGATCGCCGGCCCAGCCATGTCGGCGGGACACTTGGCCAGGACTAGGCTCCGTCCGAAAACTCAACGCGAATCGGGGTCGTGGCCGATGATCCCACTTTTCACGCATGCGGAAAGGATGCCTCATGCTCCGACATCGGCTCACGGAAGAGCAATGGAAGTTCATCGCA
>JADFNO010000192.1 GCA_022563315.1 Planctomycetota bacterium
AGCGGGGAGTACCGGCAGCTCATCCGTCATTCCGGTGGCCAGCGCGACGCACTCGCCCGATAGCGGGCATGCGTCGCAGTCGGGGGATCGGGACGTGCAGACTGCGCTGCCCAGGTCCATCCACGCCTGATTGAAATCCCCCGGACGACCGGGCGGGATCAGTTGATCGGCGAGGGATTGGATCGTGCGACGACCGGGGCCGGATTGCACGTCGTCGGTCACACCCATCAGGCGAGAGATCACGCGGGCGACGTTGCCGTCCACCGCCGCGGCTCGCTCTCCGAACGCGATCGACGCGATCGCCGCCGCCAGGTACGGGCCCACGCCGGGCAGGCGACGAAGCTCGTGCGACGAGTTGGGAATCGCAGCACCATCGGCGGCCAGTTGCTTCGCGGCCTCATGCAGATGCACGACGCGCCGGTAATAGCCCAAGCCCTCCCAGTGCTTGAGCACCACCTCTCGCGAGGCGCGGGCCAGGGCGGGCACGTCGGGGAAGCGCTTCAGGAATCGCTCGTAATAGTTCAGGACGGTATCGACGCGGGTCTGTTGCAGCATGGCTTCGGCGACCCACTGGGCGTAGGGATCGGCGGCGCGACGACGCCAGGGAAGGTCACGTCGGTTTCGATCGTACCAAGCGAGCAAGCGGCGACGGATTCGCGCGCGATCCGCCGTGGGTATCTGCTTTGTGGAATCGAGATTGCTCGCTATCTTTTTCAATAGTGGGAAATCGCAACCGAACGGCGACAAGAATCTGGCACCCGCCGCAGCGACCAAGAACCCGAGCCTCTCAGGCTGTTGAAGAACTCGGTGTAGCGTCGCCCCCTGTGGGCGACGTGGTTTTTCGAACGTCAGTCGGCATCCAACGGCGGCCACGGGGGGCCGGCGCTACTCGTTCAACGGGCACCCGAACCAAGGGTCACGCCACCCCCGCCCCGCGTCGCGGGCTGATGCGCGGGTAGAACAACAGCAGGATCAGCAGGCACGCCAGCGCGCCCCACATGGGTACGCTGAAGAGCTTTGTGTAATCCATTTGACCATCGACCGTCGCCCAGTTCGCCGCCCACCCGGCGATCTTGCTGCCGACGATGATGCCGATGCCCACGATCACCAGATTGAACAGGCTTTGCGCGCTCGCCCGCACGTCGGCGGCGGTCTCTTCATCCACGATCATAAACGCCACGAAAATGAAGCAGCCGAAGCACAATCCGTGCATGGCCACCCCGACCAGGAGGATCGCCACCGGCGCGATCCCCGTCGCGGCGCTGATCGGCTCGACATACGCAAACAGCAGCATACGCAGGGCGTACCCGATGATGCCCAGAGCCAGGAGCGACTTGCGCGAGACTTTCTTGGCCACCATGGGGATGAGGGCCAGCACCAGCACCTCGGACATCTGCCCGATGGTCATCAGCCCCCCGCCGCCCACACCGAAGACTTGATTGATCTTCATCGCCGCCGCCGATTGAAACTCGCCCAGAAAGCCGGCGGTGTGGACGAAGTAAAACTGGTGGATGCAACTGATCGGCACGGCCAAGAGGAACAGGGTCAGCAGCGGGTTGCGACGGACCTCGCTCATCGCTTCGAGCGTGGCGCTCTTCTGCTTGCCCTTGCTGGAGGGCGTGTGCGGTAAGAAGAAACAATAGCACCCCATGATGATGCCGAGGATCGCGCTCAGACGGAACGCGTCGGCCATGCCCGCCCATTGGGCCTGCTGGATCTCGACCGCGCTGCCCGTCGCGGGCGTGTGACGATGCAGCAGCCACTGTCCGATGGTGATGCCCACCACAATCCACCCCACCGTGCCCCACACCCGCACCTTGCCGAAGTCGCGGTCGCGGTCTTCGAGATGGTGAAACGCCAGCGAGTTGGTCAGAGAAAGCGTTGGGGCGTAGATTACAGAGTATGCGAACGAGAACCAGAAGAAGCCCCAGTATGAGTCGAGGCTCCCCAGTTGCCAGATGAGGACGCCGCCGAGGATATGGCTAATCCCCAGGAATCGCTCGGTGGAGAAGTAGCGGTCGGCGATTTGCCCGGCGATGAACGGGGCGAGGATCGCTCCGAGTGCCCCAACGGCGAACATGTCGCCGATCTGACTCGGGGTCAGCCCGCGATGGCCATGCAGGAAAGGCCAGAGCAGCGGCAGCCATGCCCCCCAGATCGCGTACTGGAGAAACATCATCACGCAGAGCGGAAAGAGCGGCGTGCGTTTGGTTGGCGTGTCGGTCATTGCTCAAATCACTCGATGGAAGAAAGTTGTCAGTTGTCAGTTGTCGGTTGTCGGCTAGCCCGGATTTCTCACCGAGTAGAGTAGCATCAGGCCGCGATCTGTGCGAAAAGGCTGTTGCCAACGCAGTTTCTTCGACACGGAGGTCGCGGCCTGATGCACACAGAGTGTACCCGGAAGTCCTTATCGTTTCAGAGTCTGTAGCATCATTACCGGGTTATCCTGTGGAACTTTGAGACGAATGGTCGATGAATCCTGGGAGAACAGGAGGTTCTCGCAGGAGAAACGCCATGGATGGACCCGGGGAGTATCTGCCGGACGTAACCGAAGGCATCACGCGGGTCGAAGACCTGCCCAAAGCCAAGGTCGCTCAACGCTCTCGCAATTACAAACGTCGGCGGTGCCCGGAATGCGGGCATTCGGCCTACCGCGACCGGGTGGTCGCGCGGACGTTGCACGACTTGGGTGATCTGAAGGCGGATCGCCCGGTCGATGTGAAGGTGACCTATTCACAACACTACTGCTCGCGATGCGGCATCTACTTCAATGCCGACATGAGTGACTTGGCGTTGCCGAAAGTCCATTATACGCACCGCGTGGTTGCGATGGCAGTGCGCTTGGTTGTGGAGGACGGCCTGCCGTATCGGGCGGCATCGTGGCACTTATGGCGTGACCACCGCGTGTTTGTCCCGTTTGCCACGATTCAGAACTGGGTCGAGGCCGGGGGGAAAAAAGGCTGAGCAACACATCGCCACGGACTATCTGGACACGGTCCTGTCGAACTTCAGTGGTTACATTGCCGCAGACGAGTTGTACGACGGACCATTCTGTGTGCTTTCGATTGTCGACAACCGCAACTTCCAACGCCTTGTTTACGAGGTGCTCGATCACGATCCCACGCACGAGGACATCATCCGATTCTTTCGACGTTTCAAGAAGGAATTGGATGCCCGCGGGCTGACACTGCAGGGCATCACGACCGACGGATCGTCTTTGTATCCTGTGCCTATTGCAGGAGTACTCGGCGATGACATGCAGCATCAGGTCTGCGAATTCCACGTCATCAAGGAATTGACCAAATCCGTACTTCGCGCGGCGGCCAAGGTGCGTAAGGAGCTGAAGGCTACGATGCCCAAGCTGGGCCGGGGAAGACCGTCCAAGAGCATGAAGAAGGCATCCCAACGCAAGAAACGGATCGAGAAGAAGATCACGGACCTATTCGACAACCGTTACCTGTTCGTCAAACATCACCTGCCGGCCAGCGAAAAGAGAACGCTTACGCGGATCACCAGAGGCCTGCCACACTTGCGCAGGTTGCGCGACATCATGGATGAGGTCTATCGCCTGTTCGACCGCCGTTGTCGAACCGATACCGCGCTGGAGAAGCTGGCCAAACTCCGTAGTCGTGTGCGTCGCTTCAAACATGTTGGCCGCGCGCTCAACAAGCTGTTCTCGCCGAACCTGGAGAAGGCGCTGACGTTTCTGGATGACTCGCTGTTGCCGTCGACGTCCAATGCAGTCGAGCGCGGCTTTCGCCGGCATCGCAAGATGCAGAAAACGGTGTACCGCGTGCGAACCCGGGCGCAAATCAGCCGACGGATCGCCGTAGACATGCAGCGCGACGCACGCGCGCCGGACAGAACGCAAACCACGCGAACGCTCCACCACGAACGGAACGGATACCAATTGGCCCGGTAATGATGCTACAGACTCATTCTGGAGCGCTATTCATCGGGAGCCCACGACGAGGCCATCGACATGTTGGAGGCGCTCGCGGAGTCCGAAGCCGCGCCGCTGCGTTGTCATGCGTTCAATCTGACCGACGAGGAGTTCCGCGGATTGCCGAAGGCCAAGCGAGATACCATCATCGCCAAGCTGAGGCTCATGCAGAAATTCTCTCGGAAGATCGTCCAACGCTCGCTCAGGTACGCCTTGTCCGGGGAATCCGCCAAGAGCGAAGAACTGCTGGTCGCTCTGAGACGCTTGGCTCGCGAGAATCAAGGGCCGGAACTGTTCAAGACGGCTGACCAAGTTGGGCAGGCACTCGAGTACTTCGTGGACTTGCACTTGGCACAATTCGATCGTCGCAAGTACCCAATGCCGACTTCCTACCTCGGTCGTCCCACCTCTGCCATCAAGGAATGAGCACAGACGAAGCGCAGGATCGATGCCGGGCGAGGTGAAACCCGTCAACCGTGCGCAGATGTTCGGTGTCGCAGTGGCAGGAGCCCCGCAAAGAGTGTGGTCCGGACCAAGGGCCCATGCCCTCACCGGTTGGAAACCGGTGCCACACATGCCTGCCCTCACCGGTTGGAAACCGGTGCCGCACATGCCTGCCTTCATCCACACCTCCCACCGTCGCGCGAAACCTTCCCCCCCCCACCGCGGGCCGCTAGAGTTCCATGCCGATGGGTACGGTTCTTGGAAGACAGGCCGACGGTATGAACGCGGTAAAGACGCAGGAAATCCCCGCCGAACGATCCTCCTGTGGCGACGCCGCCACGGTCGAGCCGATCCGCCTGAGCGGCGGCTGGTCGGGGCGGGTGGTCACTCGAATCGGCGAGGATGAGGTGCTGACTATCGGACGGTGGGAGGCCCTGCTCGCGGCGGTGGTCTCCGCACCAGAGGGGCTGCCCGGGTTTGAGATGCTCAAGTCCTCGAAGGCGGGATCGGTGTTCGCGGTGGTAGTCGACGCCCCACGCGGAGCGCGAAGGGTGATCTGCAAGTGCAGCAGGCCGAGGGGGCCGTGGCGACGGGCCGGGGCCATGATCCGCGCGTCCCGCGCGAGGAAGAACTGGGATCGTGGTGCGGAACTTCTCGCCGCCGGCATCGCCACCCCGCAACCGCTCGCCCTGTTGGAACGCAAAGGCTGGGGCGGAGCGGACTGGCTCATCACCGAGGCGATCGAGGACGTAGTCGATCTCGATCAGGTTGCCCTGGCGTTGCTACCGCGACAGGACGATCGGCAACGGGCTGGGGTCAAAGCACGGCTCGGGGCCGAGATCGCGAAGCTCTTCGTCGCTCTGGACCGAGCGAATCTGCACCACCGCGATCTGAAGGCGTCGAACATCCTGCTCACGGCTTGGGACGGATCGACGCCGCGCGTCTGGCTGGTGGATCTCGATGGGCTCACCATGTCGAAGCGGGGTGAGGCGGGGCTTCGACGACAGCGGCTCGTGCGGCTCGCAGCCAGCCTGGCAGGCTACTCGACGGCAACGCGAACGGACCATGCCCGAGTGCTGCGGGCGTGCCACGCACTCCTCGGCGCCCCGGCGACGCGGTGGCGGTTGACTTGGCGCGAGCTTGCGCCGCTGGTCGCCGAATACAACCGCAAGGCGGCCACACGCAAGCACGGCAAGCTCGACGGCTTCTCCGGTGCCTGAGGCGTTCGGTAGGGCATTCTCGTGAAACGGCACCTGATCCCCTTAGTTCTGATTGTGGCTGGGTTCGTTCTCGTCTATGTCGTGTCGTGGTATGGCGGCGCGAAAGTGGACTCGTTTCTTGGACTTTGAGACAAGGTCGCGAAAACAATCTGTTGACTTATCTAACGGAGTATGTTATTCTGACGAAAGCAAGGGGAGTCCAACAAGGACTACCCACGAGGCCACGGGAGGCCAACAAGTGAGGAAAGCAAGTTTCGACTACGAAGGCAACACGGTCTGGTGGGCTGAATGCCAACCCGACCGTTGGATTGAGGTGACGAGTGAACCGCAACCTGGCGACGAGACCAAGATCATGTCCACCTACGGCTGGACCGACGAGGCAACCGGGTCGCGGCACGGAGTCATATCGGCAACCATGCGCTACCTACGCGACTACGGACTCCGTGAGGTCACCGTGTCCGAGATCGGAGGCGCTGAATGAGCGTCGGGAAGGGAGGGGGAGGCGCGAGCCTTCCCCTCGTGGCAGCAGGGAGGACGCGCTAATGGTGCTCTTTTACTGCGACACTTGTGAGGTCGTGTACGAGTTGGAAGGCCGGTTGGAACGCGGCGACGATTGGGAGTTCATACCGGGACCTGGTATCGACGCTGACGGCCACTGCCCGAACGACCTAATGATCCCGATGGGCGACAACCTTCCACACGAAACGGGACTGGTGCTGCCATGAGCACCGAATTGAACACGGTCATGTTCCGGCATGGCAAGGTGCGGCACCTTGTACCCAC
>JADFNO010000037.1 GCA_022563315.1 Planctomycetota bacterium
AGGACATCGCTGGAGTAGCCGTACCCAAACCCGCCGGAATAGTACCCATGGTGACAGCCCGTCAGGACGGCCGTCGCCGCGATCAATATGAGAATCATTATCACCCTGCGCATGGCTCGACCTCGTCGTTGAAGGAGCGCCCTAAGTACTGGACACGTCTACTCGAATCCTATTCCGACCGCCGGGCCCCGTTCCAGGCCGCCAGCTTGCCCTGTTACGTGTCCCCAGCCGCCACGCCCACGACACGACGATAAGCTACAGACCACCCCGGCAGGCTGGGAGGGTCTGACTTGGGGGGTTTGAAGGACGGCGGCGAAGCCGAGAAGCATGACTGATGCGGTCAATAATCCCGGTTCGTCCGAGCAGATGGCGAGTCGAATCGGCCCTTACGAGATCATCCGCGAGATCGGACGCGGCGGGATGGGTGTGGTGTATCTTGCGCGCGATACCAAGCTCGATCGTGACGTCGCGATCAAGTGCCTGCCGGATGAGTTTGCGGATGATGCCGATCGCTTGGCGAGGTTCGAGCGTGAAGCGAAGCTGCTTGCATCGTTGAATCATCCCAACATCGCTTCGATCTACGGCTTGGAAGAAGTCGATGGCAAGCGATACCTGATTCTTGAATATGTTGAAGGTGAAACGCTCGAGGACAAATTGAGTGCAGGCGCAATCCCTGTAGATGAGGCGCTGCCAATAGCAAAACAAATCGCAGAGGCGATCGAAGCAGCGCACGCAAAGGGCGTCATTCACAGGGATCTAAAACCAGCGAATATCAAATTTACGACTGTTGGACAGGTGAAGGTGCTCGATTTTGGGCTAGCGAAAACGTTGGGGGATCAATCGCAAACGGAAAGCGAGATCGCCAACTCCCCGACGATCATCGCCGACCACAGCCCGACATTAACAGGAGTGGTGCTTGGTACGGCAGGGTATCTCAGCCCCGAGCAGGCCAAAGGCCGTCCGGTCGATAAGCGCACAGATATCTTTGCGTTCGGTTGCGTCCTGTACGAGATGCTGAGCGGTGAACGTCTCTTCTGTGGCGAGACCGTAGCTGACTCTATCGGGGCGACACTGCACAAGGAACCCGACTGGGGCGCTGTGCAATCGGACGTTCCGTCTACAATTCAATTGCTACTACATCGCTGCCTGGTCAAGGATCGAAATCTTCGCTTGCAGGCTATTGGAGATGCGCGAGTGGAATTGCAGGACGTGGCCAGCGCTGAGAGCGTGCTGAGGCCGAGCGTTGGTCAGACGCAACGAAAGCGTCCGGTGATGGCTGCCCTCCCCTGGGTCGTGTGCGGTGTGCTGGCCATTGTCCTACTCAGCACGCTTGTCCCCAACGTCGACGAGGGAACCGCCGAATCAATCCCGCTCTTGAGACGGGAGCTTGCTCTTCCACCCAACACAAGTATCAACTGGCGCGGCACGAGGGACACCTGGAGCAAGGTCGGCTTCTCACAACTGCTCGCCATTTCGCGCGACGGCCGCCGAATTATCCAGACCGTGCAGGAGGGTCGGCGCACGAGCCTGTATCTCAAGGATGAGAATGATTTCGCACCCAAAGAGGTATCGGGAACCGACGGCGCGCGAGGCGCCTTCTTCTCGCCCGACGGTCAGTGGGTCGGCTTCCTGGCCGAGGTCCAAGCCCAATCCACCCTCTGGAAGGTTCGCCTGCCCGGCGGCGTACCTCAACCAATTTGTGTGGTCAACTCTCCGGCATTCGACGCCACGTGGCTTGACGACGACACGATTGTGTTTTCCACCGCCCATGGCCTGAGACGAGTTTCTGCCGAGGGCGGCGAGGTTCAGCAACTGACCCGGGTCGACATCTCCGGTGGCGAGCGAGGTCATCACTTCCCCCACGCCATTCCCAACACCGACTCGATCCTCTTCACTCTGGTCAACGAGTCCGGTCAGCATGCAGCGATCCTCTCGCTTGAGGACAAGAAGATAACGATCATCAAACGACACGCCACGAATGTGCGTTTCTCCGGCACCGGCCATTTGGTGTTCGCACACCGAGGCGAAGTGCTCGCCATGCCTTACGATCCAGACGACCCGATGTCGGTGGTGACTGATGTGGTGCCGATCGCCCGCGGCGTCCAAACGACGCCGGGGCAGGGCGGGGCCGTGGTTCACCTCTTCGCCACCTCCCAGTCGGGGACGCTCATCTACGCGCCCCAGGCCGATCCGCCGGAGCCGGATGCGTTGATGTGGGTCGATCATGAGGGCGCGGAGGAGGAGATCGTGACTGGCGATGGTAGCTGGATGCACCAACGTCTTTCGCCTAATGGCGATGCCATACTCTTCAACCGACTTACGAGCGATGGCATGCTGGACCTTCACATCTACGACTTCCAGCGCGCTCAGATCAACCCGTTAACGCGGAACGGCCAAAGCTACGATGCGGAGTGGTCGCCTGACGGACGCACTGTGTGTTTCAATGCGCTGGACTCTGTAGGTCGTTCAACGAACATGATCCCGACAGATCGCAGCGGACCGGCGCGCACGATCTTCGAAGGGGCGGACTCGCGTCCGCATTTTTGCCAGTGGTCGGCTATCGACTCGACTCTGGTCTTCTTCGACCGCTCACCTCGCGGCGGTGTGTGGATGTCAACGTTCGAGGATGGTGGATGGGAGCCGCTGCTCGAAGTGATCAACACGCCGCTTCGTGAGGCTTGGGCACAGATTTCACCCGACGGCCAACTGATCGCGTACGTCGGATTCAACGCGGACGGTCGCGACGTTTACGTTCAAACGTACCCGGATCGCGGGGCGCTCCTGCGGGTCTCCCAGGACGGCGGCGGCGAACCCCGCTGGGCGCCTGATTCGCGCACACTCTACTTTCGGGAGGCAAGCAAAATCTATAAGGCGACTATTGCGACGGATCCTGTGCTAACTGCCGATGATCCGGTCACGCTGCCGTTTGATGATGTCTATGACGCTGCGGCGAGCGGCCACCAGCATTACGATCTGTCGGCCGACGGAACCAAGTTCCTTATGGTTAGGCACGGCCGCCTCTTCCGACCGAACACCGTGCACGTGATCGAAAACTGGCCGTCATTGTTGACTGAGGACAAGACACCTTGACAGGCCCCGCCCCCGGAAACCAAATCGGTCCTTACGAAATCGCGGGCGAGTTCGGCAAACGACCGCGTCAAGGCGTAAGGAGAACGAATCAATGATCACCGGCGTCCACACCATGTTCTACACGTCGGAACCCGAAGCGCTTCGGTCCTTCATCCGAGACAAGCTCGGGTTCTCGTATACGGATGTTGGGGACGGTTGGCTGATCTTCGACCTCCCGGAAGCGGAAATGGGCTGTCACCCGGCTGAGACCGAAGACGGTCAACCCTCGGGCACCCACTACATCTCGTTCTATTGCGACGACATTGAGAAAACGGTGGCCCAGCTCAAGGCCCGGGGCGTCGAGTTCACGGACGAGGTTCGTGATGTCGGCTATGGGCTTGCGACTCAATTCCGGATGCCGGGCGATTTCCAGGTCCAGCTCTTCCAGCCGAAGTACGCCAAGCAACCGTCCGGGCCGTGATACGTTTTCAGAGCAATTCGCGCATCGTTTGATTCATAGCCGCGGGTGAATACCCGCGGGAACCCCGCATCACCATGCGCTGTTACTGAAGCGTCGCTTGGGCGGCGACGAGGCGCGCGATTGGCACTCGAAACGGCGAGCAACTGACGTAATCCAAACCGATCTTGTGGAAGAAGAGGATCGACGACGGGTCGCCGCCGTGCTCGCCGCAGATGCCGAGCTTGAGCGTGGGTTTGGTTTTGCGTCCCTTTTCGCAGGCCATCTCGACAAGTTGTCCGACGCCTGATTCGTCGAGCGATTGGAAGGGATCGACTTCGAGTATCTCGCGCTTGAGATACTCGGGCAGGAACGTGTTGATGTCATCGCGACTGAAGCCGAACGCGAGTTGCGTCAGGTCGTTGGTGCCGAAGCTGAAGAAGTCCGCAACCTCAGCAATCTCATCGGCGGTCAACGCGGCGCGGGGAATCTCGATCATCGTGCCGATGGGGATGTCGAGCTTGTCGGTATATCCCTTGGCCTTGCAGACTTCCCCGATCGTCTGTTCAGTGAGCGTACGAAGCGTCGCCAGTTCAGTTCTCGTTCCAACCAACGGGATCATAATCTCAGGCTGGGCATCGACATTTTTGCTCTTGCAAGCGATGGTCGCCTCAACGATGGCCGTGACCTGCATCACCAGGATCTCGGGATACGTCACCGCCAGTCGACACCCGCGGTGTCCCAGCATCGGATTCATTTCATGCAGCGCCGCCACTCGTTGTCGAATCGCTTGCACCGGCACGTTCATTTGACTGGCGAGCTCTTCTTGTGATTTTTCATCGTGCGGCAAGAACTCGTGCAACGGCGGATCGAGAAGGCGAATCGTCACGGGCAAGCCTGCCATCGCCGTGAAGATGCCTTCGAAATCATGCTGCTGATAGGGCAGGAGCTTCTCGAGCGCACGCTTGCGATCCGGCTCATTGTCGGCAAGAATCATCTCTCGCATCGCGGTGATGCGATCGGCCTCGAAGAACATATGTTCGGTTCGGCACAGTCCAATGCCCTCGGCGCCGAAGTCACGGGCCCGTTGAGCGTCTGCGGGTGTATCGGCGTTGGTGCGGACGCCAAGCGTGCGAAACTCGTCCGACCACTGCATGACCGTCTCAAACTCGCGCGAGAGTGTCGGCTCGGAGCGTTCGATTTCGCCGACCATGACTTCGCCGGTGGAGCCATCGATCGAAAGCACATCAGTGTGGGTAAAGGTTTTTCCATCAACGGTCATCGTGCGCTTGTTCGCATCAATATGAAGCTCACCCGCGCCCGCCACACAGCACTTACCCCACCCGCGCGCGACGACGGCAGCATGGCTGGTCATTCCGCCGGTGGAGGTAAGGATGCCCGCCGCTTCGTTCATCCCGTCAATATCTTCAGGCGACGTGGTTTTGCGTACGAGGAGCACCTGCTCGCCATCATGGGTGCGTTGGACGGCTTCGCGGGCGGTAAAGGCGAGTTTGCCGGTCGCAGCGCCGGGCGAGGCTGGGAGCCCCGTCGCAATGACCTGGGCCTTTCGCTTGGCGTCCTCCGAGAAACTTGGCAGCAAGAGCTGCGTCAAGTCCTCAGCTGGGATCCGCTGAATGGCTTGCGTGCGCGTGATCAACTCCTCGGAGACCAAATCGACCGCGATCGTTACCGCCGCCGCCCCCGTGCGTTTACCCGTGCGCGTTTGCAGCATGAACAACTCGCCGTGCTCGACGGTGAACTCGATGTCCTGCATCTCGCGATAATGCCGCTCGAGGGTATCTTTGATCGTCAGCAACTGGTCGTAGATCTCCGGCTTCCACTGGCGCATCTCGATGACGGGCCGCGGCGTGCGGATGCCCGCAACAACGTCCTCCCCTTGGGCGTTCACCAAGAACTCGCCATAGAACTCGTTTTCACCCGTCGAGGGATTGCGCGTAAAGGCAACGCCGGTACCACAATCATCCCCCATATTCCCGAACACCATCGCTTGCACGTTCACCGCCGTGCCCTTTAGCCCGGCGATCTGGTTGATCTCGCGGTAGCGCACCGCACGTGAAGTATTCCACGATTTGAAGACCGCTTCGACGGCACGGATCAACTGCTGATAGGGGTCCTGCGGGAAGTCTTCGCCGGTATGTTGACGGTAGACCTCTTTATACGCGTCACACAACTCGCGCATCCCCTCGGTCGGTACGTCCGTATCCAAAACAGCCTTGTACTTGGTCTTGAGGCGATCGAAAACCGCCTCGAACTGCTCGTGGTCCGTGCCCATGACCACGTCGCCGAACATGTTGATCAATCGGCGGTAGGCGTCGTAGGCGAATCGCTCGTTGCCGGTCGCTTGGACCAACCCATCCACGGATTGATCCGTGAGACCCAGGTTCAGCACACTATTCATCATCCCCGGCATGGAGACGGCCGCGCCGCTGCGCACCGAAACAAGGAGCGGATTGTCGTTCGAGCCGAACGCTTTGTCCGTTTCCTGCTCCAGCAACCGGATGTGCTCGGCAACCGACTCGGTCAATCCGTCGGGCATCTTCTCGCCGGCGGCGTAATACGACGCACAGACTTGCGTCGTGATGGTAAATCCCGGCGGCACGGGCAGTCCCAGCGAACTCATCTCGGCGAGGTTTGCACCTTTGCCTCCAAGAAGTTGCTTTTGCGATGAATCACCTTCGGTCTGGGATTTCCCAAAGTAGTAAATCATCTTCGAGCCGGCCGCATCGGATTTGCCGTCGTGCGGGGTGCGGTCTGGTTCGTTTGGGCCGGTTCGCGGCGTTGTCATCGTCGTCATTAGACCAATTCCTGCCTGATCGTGGTGTATGAAGGTGAGGAGTCTAGCCCTGATAGGCCGACGTTCCACGAGCACCGTGCCCCTGCGGCCATTCCTCCCTCTGCAAACTCACGTCGGATGCTTATCATCGCGCCCATGAATCATCGGCGCTCGATCACCAAGCTCTCCATCACGGCGAGCCCCTTGCAGGTTGCCGCCGGCTGGCCCGCAGATCGACCGCTATGCATGCTTCACTCCGGACGGTCTCACCGGCGATGGGCGCGGTGGTCGGTGCTGGCCGAACCGGTCGGCTTCTACCGATTCGACGGGCGATCCCGCTGGACGGGTCGCACCGGGCTCATGTCTGAAGTCGATTTCTCCCACGACCCGCTTCACGATCTGGATGCCATCACCGCCGCCACCGCAACCCAGGCCGATTCAACGCTGCCATTTGTCGGCGGGTGGATCGGCTATTTCTCCTACGACCTCGGGCGATGGATCGAACCGGCCGCCGCCGGTCGCACCGGGCCCACCGATGATCGCTCCTGGCCGCTCATCGAATTGGCCTACTGCCCCCGGGCCCTGGTGTTCGACAATCTCACCGGTCAGTGGCATGCGGTTGGCGACGTTGCCCTCGACGCCCTGCTCCGGGCCCAGGATCAAAACGATCACGTGTTCACCACCGGCTCGATCTGTATTTCCGTCGATCCGGATGAATACCTGACGATGGTCTCCAACACGATCGACTACATCGGGGCCGGCGACATCTTCCAAGCCAACATCACGCAACGTCTCTCCGCCCCGTTCAACGGATCGACGCGCGCGTTATGCCAATCCGCGATGACGATAAGCAAAGCCTGGTACGGCGCGTACCTCGAACTTCCCGACGGGCGCTGCATCCTCTCGCTGAGTCCCGAGCTGTTTCTCGACGTCGACTTTACGAGTCGATCCGTCATCACCCGCCCGATCAAAGGCACGCGCCCAATCACGGTTGACGCGCGCGATCTTCTGGAATCACCCAAAGACGCCGCTGAACTGCACATGATCGTCGATTTGATGCGAAACGATCTGGGGCGTGTGTGTGAGTACGGTTCAGTGCGCGTGCCTCAATCCAGAGCGATCGAAACCCACCCGACCGTGCATCACGGCGTCGCCGAGATCACCGGCTCGTTGCGCGCAGACGTAGGTATCGGCCGGCTCCTCGGGGCGACCTTCCCCGGCGGCTCGGTCACGGGCGCACCCAAGATTCGAGCCATGCAGATTATCGACGAGCTCGAATCCATACGCCGTGGACCATACTGCGGCGCGATCGGCTGGATCAGCGATCACGGACTCACCCGCCTAAACATGGCGATTCGAACGATCGCCCTCACCGGGCGCCGCGAGACGGGCGTTTGGAACACGATGGTCGGGACGTTGGACTACGGCGTCGGAGGCGGGATCGTCGCCGATTCCCACCCCATCGCAGAGTATCGCGAGAGTCTGGATAAGGCGGCGGTCCTGCGACTGGTGCTGGCGGATCAAGACGCGAGCACACCGCAACGGGCGACCTAAGCCGACTGACGCTGCTTGACTTCGTCGTGCTCGAACTGCGCCTGTTGCTGAACGGCGATGTATCGACAGATCTGGTTCACCACGAACCGCTGATGCGCTGGGTTGAATGAGAAGTCGAACGCCATCCCAGCGTAAGTGTACTGGCTCAATTCCGTGTGATTATGGATGAGTTTGGCGGTGGCGCAGATCGGCGTGGTAAGCTCCGGGGGCAGTCGAAAGCGAATCCAGAACAGCTTGTGGCGAGAAAGGAGCTGGGCGTCCTCCTGGCGGAACCGCAGGCCGATGCCGCCGCCGCCCAGGTTCAGTAGTGTCGCCAAATGCTTCAGTCCGACGTCCGGCATGAGCGCTTCGGCGTCAAACGTACTCGCCCCCGCGCTGGGTTGAATTTCGGCCCCGGGCTGGGCGGCTTCAAATTCCAACTCGTTCATGCGCTCCGCGATCAGCACGGACTTGGCGTCCAGCAAAGGCCAGACGTCGACTTCCGGTAGGTTCAGCGACGCGGTGTCAACCCGGTAGTAGTTGCGCCGTTGGCAGCGCTCGACCGAGACCGGGAGCGACAAGCGGTTCGCCGCGACGGTCGTGTGGCGATCCGATTGGTACGTGGTCTCACCCAGATTGACGGTGTTGAACATCCAGCGGTTCTGGCCGATGGCCAGGATCACCACCAGTTGGATCCCCGACTCCAGCCTGATCGTTTGGCCGAGCGTCATCGGCTGTTCGACGATCATGGCCTCGTCGGTGAGTTGCAGCAGCTTCACCCGCCACACCAGGTGCCGACCGTCCTCGCCTTGGGTATAGTCGCGGGAGACGGCGATTTCCAGTCCACCTTGGCGCTGGGCCAACTGCTGAAGGCAGCGTCGCCACTCTGTTGTGCGTGAGCGGTTCGCGGGCATTTACGCCCCCCTGTTCGATCCCGGCTTGTGGGACTACAAGGCCTATCGTCCGCTGTCGCAGCGCACTTTATGGAGGCCGGGATGATCCATGCGCCGCGGCGCGATCGACGCCGTTTCAGCTCCACAGACGCACCGGTGGGTTGCGACTACAGACGCCGATAACTTGCCTGGGTTCTGTCTGATGGATCAAAAGAGCGCCATTCAATCTTGGTGGGACGGGCTTCCAGCCCGTCGTTTCCACTCTTACAGACGGGCAAGATGCCCGTCCCACTTTTCGTCAGGCAGAGCCTAGGCGCGATGACCCGAATCGACAGCGACGTCGGGCGTTCTGATCCAACTTACCGCTTCACGCTCAGGGCGGAGGCGAGCTCCCGCACGTCGGATCCGACTCGCCTCACTTCATCTCGCGTGAGCCGCTGTTGGCCGTACCGCGCCGCGTAGAAGACTGAAGTGATCCGTTGAACAAGCTGTGATGCGCGTGGCCGGTCCCGGCCGAGGTCGGCCGCATAGGCGAGCGGTGGTTGCCACATCGGCTTGGCGCGCTTGGCTCTGGCGAGGACGTTCAGCATGTCGAGGTAAAACCCCAGTTGCCGCAACATTCGTTGATACTCGGCGCCACGGAAGTGCGCCAAGCGCAGTATCATCCGAGTCTTCAATGACCGGCGCATCAGCTTCACCAAGGCGATCACGGCGATAACCAACGCCAAACCCACGATGCCCATCCAGATGTATCCGGCCGGGCCGAGGTAGAAAGCCCGGTTCAGAGCGGCGGCCCACTCGCGTACGGCCGCCCATGCGCCGCCCAGCCGCGGTGACCACTGCCGGTCGAACGACTCGACAAACCGGGTCTGAGCGTTCTGATCGAACGCAACGAACCCGACCTCCCAACGAGCCTCGAATCGATCGAACAGCCAACGCAGACGATCGGCAAACGATGGACTGCCTCCGTGAATCTCCTCAAGTCGTCGTGGCGGCGACGGGTCGAACGTCGTCCAGCGATTGCTCCCCGTCTGCACCT
Source organism: Planctomycetota bacterium (assembly GCA_022563315.1). Lineage (GTDB taxonomy): Bacteria > Planctomycetota > Phycisphaerae > Phycisphaerales > SM1A02 > JADFNO01. Next base: position 9,786 of record JADFNO010000037.1, read on the forward strand.
CGACCCACGCGTGCGCATTGGACTCGCGCACGACGTACTGCTGCGAGGCATCGTCGTATTCCATGGCCAGGTAACCGGCGACGAGTCTGACCGGAATACCGATGCTGTCGCACAGGGCGGCAAGTCCGGACGCGAAATACTCGCAGTGGCCGCGCTTCGTCTCAAAGAGAAACTGAACGGTCGGATCGACGGTGCGTCCGCCGACGGTCGCCAGGGTGACGTCGCGCAGGTCCGTATCGTAGGTGAACTCACCTGATTGAAGGTGCCTGGTCAAGCGTCGGGCGGCCTCGCGGTTCCATCGCCACCGCTCGTCGGCTTCGCGCGGCGCTTGCGCAGCCACACCAAACGACGTGATCACCTCTCGCGCCAACCGCTGGAGTCTCGGATCAAACAGCGCCATTCGGCTGTCGCTCGAAGGACCCGGCCCCGCGCCCCCGCCCCCGCCCCCGGCCCCGGCCAGGTTTGCCAGCGTCGCGTCCGAAGGCGCCGGCTGAGTCTCGATCGAATACCGCCAAAGCCGGCCACCGCCCACGTTCTTGATCGTTTGCGTTTGCGGATCGACTTCCAATTGACGGGGCTCATCCGTCGCGATCGAGACCGGGACGTTGGCGGAGAACAACGTGTCGCTCGGCGAGAGCATCTCGATTTCCTGCGTGATCGACAAAGACGAGGGTTCCGCGGCCACCGCGCCCAGCGGCGCGAATTGTGCCGGTTGCGTCGTCACCACCCGCTGCGGCCGCCCCGGCGAGCTGACCCACCGGCCTCCCGACTCATACGCATCAAGCACGGCGCCGCGAAGCCGGATCTGATCGAAGCGCACCGGTCGGCCGTCCTTGTCAAACAGCCGCAGGTTCAGCACGGCTTTGCGCGAGTCCGTGATCCGTGTGCCGGTCGTCAGGTTCACTTCATCCACGAACCCCGAGACACGCAGGTTCTGTGCAACGTGCAGACCACGAACCAAACACTCCCCCATCCCGCGCGGGAAGATCACGAACACGAAGCTGCTCAACACCAACCCCGCGATCCCGATCCCCGAACCCAGCGCGCGGAACTGCAGAGCGGTCCCGCGCCCGATGATGGGGCGAACCGACGGCGTCAACCGGTATTCACTCGGAATCGAGCTGAGCCTCGCCTCTTTAGCGCGTTCGTAGGAAGCGTAGAGCTGGAAAAGCAGAAGCACATACAATCCCAGCGCCGCATAGACGAACAAGACCGCGGCGAAGACGAGACTGCCCGGACGAATCGCTCCGATCAACATCAGGAGCATGCTCAGGCTCAGCAATTGCGCATAGTCCCGCGACACCTTGCGCTCATAGAGCTTGATCAGCGTCAGCCAGACAACGAATCGCCCCAAAACGCCGAGAACGTCCTCCCGATGCTGGAAGAAGTCGACAAAGACGTTGATGGTGACGGCCAGGACGAGCACGTTGGAGGTCCATCGGGGAAGCGATCGGCCGCGCGGGCCTTCCGTGATGTACCAGCTCATGGCCGCGAGCGCGCCGCAGACCAGCAGCAAGCCGACGCTTTCTTGGGAGACGAAGAAACCCACGATGCTCAGCAGCACCACGCTCAGCGCCATCGCCGGGAATCCTCGAAGCAGCTTCATGCCGCCGCCTCACGTTTCTTGGACGTGACCTTCGTGTCGTCACTCGGCGCATCGGCCCCGGTCCGGGCTGCGTCCCACCCAATCGGTCTCACCGCAAGGTTCTTGAGTTGGCGAGCCGTCACGTGCCAGGCGTTCGGTCCGCCCAACGACGCCTCCACCCGATCAGGATGCACGACGACTCGACCGATGCGCTCGGCGTTCGCGGTAGACTGGGGTGTGCGCGGCTTGCGCGCCGCATCCAGGTCGATGCTCGCCAGCGCGGCCATCAGTTTCTCCCGATGCCACACGTTTCGCCGCACCTGGATCGAAGGCCCCGCGGTGCCGGGCAACGATAGTCCCACCTCGTATCCATTGAGATCGGCCAACTGAATAAGCGAGGCGGCGAGACTAATGGCCGACTCCTCCAAGTCGCGGGCCGTTTCATCGGCATTCGCGCCCCGTTCGAGCTCGTGCGTCGCCCGGGTCAGGTTCACGACAATGCGAACTTTCGGGGGGGCCGGCGTGGTCCGCTCGATGCTCACAAGCTGGTCCAGCGCTGCGCTTCGCTTCCATGCGATCTGACGCATGCTGTCACCCGGGCGGAACTCGCGCATCCCGAAGTAGTCGTCGCCTGCGCCGGTGTGTCGTGACACGGTCGCGCCCAATAATCCCTGCGGCGTGACCGCTTGCAGCACCCCGCGACGCAACTCGTACAGCTGCGGATAGATCAGCACGTGCTGTGGGCGCGTGATGGTGATGGATTTCTTGATGATCCCGAACGGGAACGTCGTCCAGATTCGCAGTGCGTCGAACTCGGCCTTGCCCCGCCGCCGCGGCCAAAATGTCGCTTCGCCGTGGACCGTATCCCGTGGCCCGACGTGCATTACCCACGCCCCCACCCGATCCATCATCGTGTTCCAACCGGATCGGTTCCGAACGGCTCGCTCCTCGATGTGGACGTTGAACACGGGGAAGAATCGACTGCGGTTACTAAGGGCGTATCGAACGATCAACGGTTCGCCCACGAGTCCGTGCGCCGGCATCAGCCGCCTGATCTGCAGGCTGCTCATCATCATCCCGGAGACCAGGCCCGAGATCACCAGCGCCGACAACATGACGCCGAGAATCCAAAACAGCACGTTGTTCTGATTGTTGATCGCGGCGAACCCCACCACGACCGTCAAGACCACATACAGCAGCCCGGGGAAGTGCAGGTGATACCGGCGTTTCATTCCCGGCTCCGCCGCGTTTGCGGCAAATCAGCCGGCGAACCTTGCCGTGCAGGCGTCGATAGACGTGGCATCCAACGCGTCGGCCGACGGAACTGCTCATACTGATCCATGAGGTCTTCGTGGCGATCCGGCTCCGAGTAGCCGGGCGTCATCGTTACCAGCAACGGCATTTCGGGGTGCTTCATCGTGAGCCGGTGCTGCCAGGTGGCGTTTTCGAACCCCGGCTTTCGCGCGACCAACAACCACGCCTCTTCCATCCAACCCGCGCCCAATTCATTCACGGCGAGCGAAAAGTTCCCGTCGAGATCGGTCATCGCGCTCGCCACGAGTTGAGTTGATAACCGGCCGGGATCGCGGCGCAGTGTTACCTGCACCCCGCTCATCCCCACCTCGCCCAACCGATTGTCATCCGCACCCACGAAGGCCATGTGGCTGATCGGCCCTGCGATCACCTTGCCGTGAAGTACATACGAATTGCATCCGCTCAGGCCCGCCGCCGTCGAAACGAGCACGCCGTACAAGAGGAGCTGCGTCATTCGCATCATTCATTACCCTTGCGTTCACATCCGCCGCACGCGGACCACGGACGGCACGGCCCATTCTTCTTGCGATCAGGCGTTACGAGTCTGTTTCGCCGTCGCCTTGATCCGCGCCCGCCTCAGAACGATCCGCAGCCGGACCGTCCGCGGATTCAATGGCCTGAACAGGAGCGACGGCTGGTGGTTGCTCCCGCAGCCCCTCTACGTGGGGAAGATCATCCAGGGCTCCGATGCCGAAAACCTTGAGAAAGTGCGTCGTGGTGCCGTAGAGCATGGGTCGGCCAAGCTCCTCCGCTCGTCCCACGATCTTGACCAGCCGGCGCTCCAGCAATCCCCGCAGCACCTCGCCGCATCCGACCCCTCGAATCGCCTCGATCTGAGCGCGGAGGATCGGCTGGCGGTAGGCAATGATGGCCAGGGTTTCCAGTGCGGCCGGGCTCAGTCGAGCTTGGGCCCGATCATGGTGTAGCTTTGCCAGCAGCTCCCCGAATATAGGCAGGGTCAACAACTGCCAGCCCCCCGCCAGCCGTTGAGCCCGAAACGACCGCCCGGTCCGCTCGTAGTCATCGTTGAGCTGCCCGACTGCTTCGCGAATCGTCTTTTCCATGCCGGGACCAGCTTGGTCCAGCAGCTCAGCCAGTCTCGCCTCGGACAACGGTCGATCCGAGCTGAGCAACAGGGCTTCGATCTGCGCCGACAACTGCGGGTGCGCCTCAGCCGGTTTCAACTCCAACGTCGCTGCCTCCGCGATTCCGTCGCCGCGCGTGGTCTGCGGTTCGTTCATCGTAGTACTAGCGTATCAGGCCTCGGGCCGATCGGGAGCCGCTGTGGATCAGATCGCTCGTCCGCGCGCCTCAACCGCCCTGGCCATGGCCTTCTTGGCCAAGGCCCGCTGATGATCGCGAACCACTTGAGCGCGATCCTCGCCGGCGGCCGCGGTGACCCGGGCCGTCGCCTCGACCAGCTCCGCCTCCGCTTCCTGTAGCGACAGCCGTTCCGCCGGCGTGGCCCGGTCGGTCAGCAGCGTCAGCTCACCCTTTTGCACCTGGGCAAACCCCCCTTCCACGAGATACCACCGGCTGCCGCCCTCGGGGAAATCCAGCCGCAGGGAGCCGAAGCCCAACCGCGACAGCAGCGGCGATTGACCCGTCATCACGCCCTGCTGCCCGTCCCAAGCTGGGAACGACGCATAGGTCACCTCGTCGTCAAACACGGCCTCGGTGGGGGTAACGATACTGCAACGGAATGTCGTAGCCATAACGGGTCGCTCCCAAGGGGCCGATCACGTCGCGATCGGGTCGCACAGTCTAACGATCATGCCCGAGCCTTCAACTAACGCCGAGGCGTGGTCACTTCAGTGACCACGTGGCGTGAGACGTTGTGCCCTCGTTGTTGCGCGCCGACGTCAACCGCGGACGCTACACGCAGCCGCTCGTTCGCCGCACGGCGCCGCGCGGTATGGTATGACCAGTCATGGCTATCGCACACGTATGTCTCGGTTGCGGTGCGGACCTTGCTCGTATCCATGTCATTCGCGATCCGCACTACCGTTTGCCGATCGTGACTTGTCCGGATTGCGGCGAAGCGTGTGTTCGCCGCGTCGATCCAATCCTGCAACGCTGGCGTACATTCCAATCCTCCGCCCTAGCGCTGTGCGCATTGTTGGTGCAGTTACTCATTGTGCTTCTGCTGGCGCCGGCGACGGCCTTGGTTATTGACGCGGTGCCGGACTTATTCCCATTGCGAATCTCCGGCAATGTATTTGACCTTCTGTACGATCAGTCGATTGCCGCAATGGTCGTCTGCGTCCCGCTGCCGGTATTGACCGGAATATGGATGACCACAGGGCTGGGGCATTGGCGCCCGTGGCTCGCGCGCGCGGTATGGGGACTGCTCATCGCAGCCTTGTTGTCATGGGATATGCTTCGGCTTGCGTCTGAAACGATTGGGAACAGACTCGAGATCGTTTCCGGAGTCGGCGCTGAAGCTCATTTGCAACTCGCGTTCTACGATTGGATATTGCGCGTCCTTGTACTTTTGGTCTTCTTGATGTTGACCTTCGCCGGCTCTCCGCTCGGCGCCGTGTTGTTGAGGATCCATGCTCGGCGGCGCACGCGCCGGTGGAGTCGAAGACGCGCACGATTGCGCAGGAGGAGGCGCGGCGGATGAGTGATTCATCGCAAACCACAACTTCAGGCCGCGAAGAGCGCGTCTCTGCGCTTGTCGGTGATCGTTTGTGCACGAAATGCGGGTACAACCTCACGGGCCAGGCGGTTGTTCGCGAGCCCTACTACGGCATGCTCATCGTCCGCTGCTCCGAATGCGCTACGGTCGCTTCCGTACAGGAGTACCCGTTGCTGGGCCGCTGGGCCGGACGGTGGGCGATGCTCGGGGCCGCGATGTGGTTCGCTGCCTCCGCCGTGTTCCTGCTTGCCACGGGAAGCGCCATCATTGGCTCTGCCATGTCCGTCGTCCAGACGGCATCTCGTCCGCTGGCCGTGACGATCGCTGAGCACCATCTCGCCTGGGTCGAGGCGCAGGATCCCGATTCGCTCGCGCCGCAACTTCAGTGGCAGTTGACGATGGGCGCACAAACGTACGTCACTCTTGACCCAAATTGGTGGGCGACCCAGGACCCCGCAGCGTTTTTTGTCGAAGCCGGTGGGTGGACGGGCGGGGCCGATTGGTCCGCCCTACGCCGTTGGGGCTGGCTCAGTGTGTACATCCTCGCCGCTGGCTGCTTTTGGGCGGTGCTCCTGGCGCATCTTCGACGCAAGTGGCTGGTGCTTTTCAGCTTGCTGCCCGTCGGCATCGCCAGCCTGTTCGCCATCGCGATCTATGCCGGCGACACGACGGCCGTGGGGGGTTGGACGACCGCGATGACGGTCGCCAAGCAGCAGCTTGGACCAATCTTCTGCGGGTTGTCGATCGCCTTCGCGCTGATACCCCTGAACCTCGGGCTCATCTTCGGCCGACCGTTCACCCGGCTGCTCATCCGCGCTCTTCTCCCGCCGCGCTTGCGCAACTCATTGGCGCTGCTATGGACGACGGACGGCCTCGATCCGCCGAGAACGTAGTGAACGGAACGTGAACCCGCCTCGTCGATGATCCGGCTTGCGCTACGAAAAACCCCGGGCTTCCGCCCGGGGCTCGGTCTTCAAATCTTCCTGCCTAGTGCCTTCTTCTCCCCCCCGATGCCTTGATGCCTTCTTCCTGATGTCGAAGCGTAGCGGAGATCCCGATTCCATCGGGGCCTTCTTCAGAAGACTCACCACTGAGGCACCCAGGACACAGAGGGGAGGAAGGGATGAGCCATGAGGGATGCGCCATGAGGGAGGAGGGAAGCGTGGGGCACGGAAATCTTCCCGTTTAGCGGGTGACGCGCAGCGTCCTTCTTCGTCAAGCCCTCAAGCCTCAAGCCTCAAGCCTTCTTTATGGACACGGGCCCCAGTTGCCGAGCAAGATGAGCAGGTCCTTCACGCCGACGTCGCCGGTGTTGTCGAAGTCCGCGAGACAATCTCCCTTCGGCGGGCACGGCCCCCATGCCCCCAGCAAGAAGAGCAGATCCTTAACGCCAACGTCGCCGCTGCCGTCGAGGTCCCCTGGGCATTCCGGGGGCGGGGGTTCACATTCATCCGGGATGCCGTTGTTGTTGTCGTCGGGGCTGAACCCGTCGGCGATGTCGCAGAGGTCAAGCTCGCCGTTGTCGTTGCAATCGGAAAGCCCGCCGAAGATGTAGGCCGAGCCGGAGTCGCAGTCCAAGTCATCCGGGCAGGCGTCGTCATCGTTAAAGGCACCCATCACTGCGACTCCGTCGGGGCTGATCGAAACCGCATTACCAAACTGGTCGTATGCCCCCGGATCGGAGGCGAGGAGCTTGGCTTGTTCGATCCAGGTGCTGCCGTCGAAGTGGAACACGTAGGCCGAGCCGGATGCGCTTTCCCCATCATCGTTGCCGTGGGCGCTGATCAAGGCCAGGTTGCCGCTGAGGGAAACAGATTTGGCGAAGACGTCACCTCCCGCGGCGTCGGAGGCGGTGAGTTTCTGCTCTTCTATCCAGGCCGATCTGTCGGCATCGTACCGGAACACGTACGCCGACCCGGTGCCGGGACCCGCATCGTCGTCGTCCCATGCACCAATCAGGGAAACGTCACCGCTAATAGAAACCGAAAAGCCGAACCTGTCAAAGGCAGCGGCGTCCGACGCCGTCAGCTTGGCCGTTTCAGTCATGTCCACCCAGCCGCCCTCGGGCTTGACGAAGACGTAGGCCGAGCCGGAGTCATTTGGCACATCGTCGTCGCGAGGCGCGCCGATCAACACCACGTCGCCACTGATGGAGACTGCCCAGCCGAAGTTGTCCCAGGCCTCGGGGTCGGAGGCGGTCAGCTTGGCTTGCTCGATCCATTTCCCGCTCTTGGCGTCAAATCGGAACACGTAGGCGGCGCCGGAGGCCTGTCCGGCATCGGAGTCGCCGCCGGCCCCGATCACAGCCAGGTCGCCGCTGATGGAGATTGGCCCGCCGCCGAAGCCGCCGGAGGCCAGCAGCTCCTGCTGCTCGACCCAGGTGGTCCCGTTATACTGGAAGAAGTAGACTGCACCAATGTGCCCCTCGTGGATGTGCGCGTGCGCGCCGATCAGGGCGAGGTCGCCGCTCACGGCCACCGAGCCGCCGAAAAACTCGAACAGCGCGCCGTCGGAGGCGACAAGCTTTTGCTCTTCGATCCATTCCGACCGCTCGGGATCGAATCGGTACACGTAGGCCGAGCCGGAGAGTATTCCCGCATCGTCGTCGGCCTCTACCCCGATCAGGGCCACGCCGCTTCCATCGGGGCTGATGGAAACAGATTTGCCGAATTGGTCACCGACGGCCGCGTCGGAGGCGGTGACTTTGGCCAGCTCATTGGCCACGCACTGACCCCATGCCCCGGCTGTCGCGACCCCGAGCGTTGCCCACACACACCCGACACACACAACCTTCAGTCTTGGGCACAAGTTGTTCATCAGCAACGCCCCATCAAGAAGCCGATCCTGAGTCTGATTCGGCGCGAGACATTCACCTCATTGTCTCCCGAACCCACCACCCCGGCAAGGGAAATCCCGACAAAATAAGTGGCCGGCCGCGCCCGCCGCCCCACCGCCGACCGGCGAGGTCTCCCTGGTGCGGCTGGCGGCGGTCACGCACGCCTTCGACCAGAACCAGCGGTACGTGCCGCTCACGTTCACCGTAATTGGCAATAACATCGAGCCCGACGCCCCGGTGAACGCCAACGACGCGCCCCCAGGCTATTACATGCTCTTTCTCGTCTCTAATGACGGTGTGCCGTCGGTGGCGAAGTACGTCCGTCTGGAGTAGATCGCTCGCGCACGGATGGAACGTTGCACGACCATAGGAAAGCAACCGGGGCGATCCCGATGGAATCGGGACGCAGAGCCGCAGGTGGAATCGGGAGCGCGCTCTCCGCGCCTTCGTGCCTTGGTGCCTTGATGCCTTGATGCCTTCTTTACAGACACCCGGACCTTCGCAAAGCCTCAGGTCCGGCTTCCCGCAAAAAAGGGACGCTGCGCGTCACCCGCTAAACGGGAAGATATCCGTGCCCCACTCTTGTCTCTTCCCTCATGGCGCATCCCTCATGGCTCATCCCTTCCTCCCTCCTCTGAGTCTCTGCCGTGATTTCCTTCCCTGCTCGCACGTGAGAGGCGCTGGATTGCACAGCGCTTCTCGGAATTCTCACAAACAATATCCCCCCTGGCGAGCCGGCAAGCCGCATTCTGCATACGGATTTGTCAATCGTACCTTCCCAGCGCGCGCCGAGGCAGCCGTGGCTCCCTCTACAGAAGGAGCTGTTCTTGCGTGTTCACATCATCAATGTCAACAACTCAGATTTCCGGGGGCGCGGCGTCTGTGGCGCGCGCAAACTAATCCCTATGCCGCTCAGAATCCTGCGCGCGCCAGGACGACCGACCCTCATTTGCGTGCGCCAATCAACGATCGGCCGGATTGCCGTTCTTGTATTTCCGGGTGGGCGCGGCGTCTGTGGCGCGCGCAAACTAATCCCTATGCCGCCAAAAATCTCGTGCGCGCAAGCGTTGCCGACCACCGGGATCCGAGGGTTACCACCCTCGGCTAGCGGCTATCACCCAAACCTCGATCCTTTCCTCTTCCCCTTGATGCCTCGTCCTCGTGCCTTGATACCTCGATGCCTCCTTCATCATCCCCAATTACCGAGGAGGATGAGCAAATCTTTCACCCCGACCGTGCAATCGTCATCAAGATCGGCGAGGCAATCATTGCAGTCATCGCACGGGCCCCATTCACCGAGCAGAATCAGCAGGTCCTTGACACCGACCACTCCGTCGCCGTCGAGGTCGCCGAGGATTGGTTCGTCGCAGATGATCGTGAAGAGCCGCAGGCCGTCGATCGCCGCCTCGACCACCGATTGCGGGTCCGTATCCGACGCGATGAACCGAATGCGAAACTGATCGGTCTCATCAACGAAGTCAGCCACGGCAAACTGCTTCTCGAACCAACCGCCACTGACTTCCGGTCCGCTCGGCCCGACGATTTCCAGGTTGACCCAGCTTGAACCATTATTGTCCGAGACCTCGACCACGAAGATGTCCTGGAACGGCGAGCTGCCTTCGACATTGGAGTACCAGCGCCAGTATGAGATCACGGATCCCTCCGCGGAGGCGTCCATGGTCGGCGAGGTCAGCGTGACCGAGCCGTCGTCAACGTCGCTGTTGCAGCCATTGGCGCTACTGTTATCCGTAAGAAAGCACTGACCTGAACCATCCGCATCAGTCGGCGGATCGCCGCGATCACAATCGACGGGTACGCCTCGTCCCCACTGACCATCACCGGCGTTATTGGTCGTGGACCACCCAAGATCGGCCTCGAAATCGTCGGCGAAGGATATCTCAAAACCAACGGCACTCAGCGCGTTGTAGTGCGCATCCGGCGCCAGCGACGGGTTGGTGATCTCCTCGCCCTTGGTAGTAAGGGCGCTAAAGAAGAAGTTCACCTGAGTCGTGCACGATATAGACGGGAACTGTGCGTCATAGATGTTGGGATCGACCTCAATCATGTCGATTTCAATGAATCCGCCGCCGAGGTCATAATGGAGCTTCCCGGTGCCGGGTTGAGGCTCACCGCCGTTCTGGCCAAACACCTCGACGCGGATCGTATCGCCCGCGGGGTTCAAGAGTTCAGGGAGCCCATCGGGGAAGTTGAAGCTCAGTGGCGGCAACGACACGCAAACGCCTTGCGGGTCTGCCAGGGCTGCTTGCCATCCGGCGTGATTGGACCCGGTTCCGGAGTTCTGGCCCCCTCCGGCATCGCAGCCGCCATGCGTATGGATACCGATGGCCAGGCCGTTCTCGTCGTTGATGACGGGAGACCCCGAATTTCCACCCGTGGTATCCGTCCGGTATTGCACCGTCGAGCCGGAGAACGTGACATACGGCCCAGCATGGGTTTGTTGGGTCTGATTCCACTCCGGCGGTGAACTGTCAACGCCGTACCCGGTGATTCGGATGTTCTGCCCCTGCACCGGCGGCGGCGAGTCGGCGAGCGTGAAGAACACGCCCTGTGCTTCGCCTGGCGTCAAACCCGTCTCAGTATTCGGGAAGCATCCAAAGTACCCCCAGTCGTTGCCAACACCGCCGGCAACCGATTGCTTCGACGACACGTCCACGGTGTATTGGTCCTCCGGACCGGGATGCTGGATGCCTCCCCCACCATTGGATAGAGGAACGTTGAACTCGATGACCTGGAGGCTCGCGGTCGAGCAGTGGCCGGCCGTGAGCAGGCAATTGTTCGCGTCATCGAAGAGCCAGGCGGTGCAACCGATGGGCAAGGCACGACCGGCACGAGGATCGTCGGAGGGCAGACGGTCATCGGTCGGCCCACAGATCGAGGCCAGTACGTCCCCGCCGGGCACACCGACCGTCACTTGCGTGATTCGCACACGGCTTGCCCCCGCGGCCGGGTCAGCGATCAACTCTAATCGAACCGCATCGCCGTTGAAGTAGGCCGACGTATGGCTCCATTGCTTGAGCGTCTGCGTCGTGTGATGTTGGGTCGCTCCGTCCGCCAAGGACGTGATGCGCAGCACCGTGGAATGGCCGCCCGCGGGAGTGCGAGCCAACGTTGCCTCATCGAACGTCAGCCGTAGCCACGTCGCATCCGGAACCTGAATTGTCGTCGAATAGACAACGCCGCGCGCGAACGCCATGTTCAGGACCCGCCCGGAATCGATGTCGACCTTGACCGCTCGATGCGGCAATGGCGCGATTTGTGCGAAGGCCACCGTCCCGCCCAGCGCCTGGACGGCCAGAAGAACCAAACCAACGACTATGAGCCTGCGCATCATCTATCTCCTACGGTCTGTGGATGCAAGTAGCGTGCCGACAAACAGTGTCCACGAACAGGGGCGTGGAATCAACCCCACACCCCACGGATCGATCAAGAATAATAGACTCGGACGGGATTGACTCCCGGCTGGCTGTGTCGCACCGCTGTTTACAACGACTGCCAAAGCGTGCGGATCCTTGCAAGAAATCACCATTTCCCGGCAAACCGAGCACGCAGGCGCCCGCGGCGCGTTTGTCGTGATTCAGCTCACACTTCTTGATCCGACGGGGGATCGAGTCCGATCCATAGCCATTGTCAGCGGGCCTATGATCCGTTCATGCCCCCACGCCTTCGATCCAGCCGGCGCCGATACGAGCAGTACCGGCGTGATCTCAAGACGGATCAATCCACCGATTCGCTCACTGGGGACGCAACGACCTGGCACAGGCAGCGAACCGCGTTGACCGGGCAGCGGTCCTCTTTACAACTGCTCAAACAGTTTTTCGGCCTGTTGCAAGGCCACCGCACGCGGATCGCCGCGGCCCTGGGCGCGCTGACGATTGCCACGCTGCTGAACCTCGCGCCGCCGGCGGCGACGAAGATCGTCGTGGACTACGTCCTGGCCGCGCAGCCGCTTCCGGCCGTTCTTTCCGACACGCTGCGCCTGCCGACGGATCGCCCCAAGTTGCTGGCAGCGGTCGCGATCATAATTGTCGTGCTCTCTCTGGTGGCGATCAGTATTGGCACTTGGGGTCGATGGCAGACGACCAAGACCACCAAGCGGGTACAAGCCGGGATCCGCCGACGTGTCTTTGCGCACGCCGTGCGACTGCCCCTGCACCGCGTGTATCAACTGAAAACGGGCGGGGTGGTCAGTCTGCTGCGCGAAGATGCGGGCGCCGTGGCTGACCTGATCTTCAGCATGCTCTACAACCCCTGGCGGGCGCTGATCCAACTCACGGGCAGTCTCATCATCCTCGCCCTCGTTGATTGGCGGCTGCTGCTGGGATCGATCGTCCTGCTCCCTACTGTCTATTTCACGCATCGAACCTGGATCGGTCGGATTCGCCCGCTGTACCGTGACGCCCGCGCCTCTCGACAACACATCGACACCCACGCCACGGAAGCGTTCGGCGGCATGCGCGTGGTGCGCGCCTTCGGCCGACAACGCAGCGAGACGGCACGCTTCACCCGCAACAACCACTTCATGGCCCGACAGGAGCTGTACACCTGGCAATGGGCCCGAAGTGTCGAGATCACCTGGGCGATCCTGATTCCCGCGGCGTCGGCGGCGCTGTTGTGGTACGGCGGGAATCGGGTGCTCGCCGGCGCGATCTCCACCGGCGACCTGATGATGTTCCTTGTATATCTCGTCATGCTCCTGGGACCGGTGGCCACGCTCGCCAGCAGCGCCACCCAGTTCCAGAACGGCTTGGCCGGTCTCGACCGCATACTCGACCTGCTCGCCGAACCCACCGAGATGCCCGCTCGGCCCGGCGCCATTGCCCTCCGCCGGTCGCAGGTCGCCGGCCGAATTACGTTCCGCAATGTCAACTTCACCTATCCAGGCTCATCGCAACGTGTGCTTGAGGACATCAACCTCGAGGTGATGCCCGGCGAGATGGTCGCCCTCATCGGCCGAAGCGGCGCCGGCAAGACCACCCTGTGCAACCTCGTCGCCCGGTTCTACGACCCGACCGAGGGGGTGATCGAACTTGATGGAATTGACCTGCGCGACCTCGACGTTGATCCCTACCGCCGACTATTGGGGATCGTCGAGCAGGACATCTTCCTGTTCGACGGAACGGTGGCGCAGAACATCGGCTACGCTCGCCGCGGCGCGACGAGTGATGAGATTGTGCACGTGGCGCAGCTCGCCCATGCCCACGAGTTCATCGAGCAGCTCGACGACGGGTACGAGACGATCGTCGGCGAGCGCGGCGTGCGACTCAGCGGCGGTCAACGCCAACGACTCGCCATCGCGCGGGCCATGTTGGCCAACCCCCGCATTCTCATCCTCGATGAAGCCACCAGCAATCTCGATACCGAGAGCGAGCGATACATACAGGCGAGCCTAAGCACACTGATGTCCGGCCGAACGACGTTCGTCATCGCACATCGTCTCTCGACGATCACCCATGCCGATCGAATCGTGCTGCTCGCAGACGGAAGGATTGTCGATCAAGGCACGCACGAACAGTTGCTTGAACACAGCGACCGCTATCGGCAGATGGTGTTTCTCCAACTGCATGCCGATGAATCGACCCCCCCACGCCCCGGCGTCCCGGCCGTCCCCGCCGCCGGACCTGTCTAAGAGGCGCTCCGCTGCCCTTGAGGGGCTAAGAAACAAAAAACCCCCCTATTAAACCTTTTGGCCGACCAAGGCCGGTGGTACAATCTCGCCTGTAGAATGTTGCTCGGACGAAGGAGAAAGCGACTGTCCTGTATTCGAACCTGTCTGAAAGG
>JADFNO010000193.1 GCA_022563315.1 Planctomycetota bacterium
CATGGGCGAATCCGCCGGCGGCGGGGGTTTGCTCGGCGGCTTGGGGCGAGTCCGTTTCGTCAGGCCGAGCAGATCCCACAGCGTGGCGGCGGGCCACTTCATAGTGACGCCAACCTCGCGCCGGTGGGGATCTCGTGACCGCGCCGATAGGCGTCAAACGACATGAGCTTGCCTCCAGCCGGCTGCACCGCCCGCAACTCGACGGCGCCCGGCGCACAGGCGATGGTTCCATCGGCCAGCACCTCGCCCGGCCCTCCAATCGTTGCATGTTCATCGATGACGGCGACACGTTCGAGCCGCAGCCGCTGATCGTTGTAGGCGACCGTACACCCGGGCCGAGGCGTCAAGCCGTGTACGCGGTGTTGTACAGCCGAGGCCGGGGCGTCGAACCGGACAGTCCCGTCGGACTTCGTGAGCTTGGGAGCTTGGCACGCGAACCGGTCGTCTTGTGGTTTGGGATCGAGATCGCCGGATGCGTATTCGGCCAGCGTTTGCAGAACAAGGTCCGGGCCCAGCTCCGACAGCCGGTCTTCCAACTCACCGGCCGTCTGCATCGGGTCGATCGCCGCGGCCCGCTGCGCGAGAATCGCCCCGGCGTCGATCTGCTCGGTCATACTAATCACACTGATGCCCGTCTGGGTTTCGCCATTGATCACCGCCCAGTTTATGGGAGCCGCCCCGCGATATTTCGGCAGCAACGATCCATGCAAGTTGATTGCAAAGGTGTTATTCAGGAGCGCGGCCCCCAACTTCCGGCCGTAGGCGATGACCACGAGCGCCGCCGCGCCAATCTCGCGAATCCGATCGGCCAGCGCGGGATCATTCACATCGTCCGGCTTGAGCGTATCGATGCCACTGGTTTGGGCGAAGGCGGCGACGGGGGTGGGCGAGAGGCGTCGCTGTCTGCCCGCCGGGCGATCGGGCTGCGTCACGATCAGCGCCACATCATGTTCGAGCACCAAACGCTGGAGCGTCGGGAGACCAAAGTCTGACGAGCCGAAGTAAACCAATCGCATCGTCGCGTTGCCAAGGATGGTGAATGGGGCGTAAAGGATTGAGGAGCGTCAAGCGCCGTTGGCGGTCGCCTCCAGCTCCTTGAGGATCTTGCGGGTAGCGAGCCGGTCCATCGGGCTCATTCTGTCGATGATGAGAACGCCGTCGAGATGATCCAGCTCATGCTGCCAGACCCGGGCGAGCACGTCGCCGTCGGTCAGCTCGAACGGTTGACCGGCGAGATTCAGCGCGTTGATGGTGGCGGCCTGTGGCCGGCGAAGCTCGACGTTGATGCCCGGGAGGCTCAGGCACCCCTCCTCCTTCAGCACAAGGTCTGTATCGACGACGGAGAGCGTCGGATTGATGTATATGCGGTCGGGATGATCTTCACCGCCGCTGGTCACAAACATCCGCCAGGGCATGCCGACCTGAGGCGCGGCCAGCCCCAATCCTTTCGCCTCGCGCATCAGCGCAATCATGCGCGCGACGACCGCCTGGACCGAGACATCGATCTCCTCCACAGGCTCAGCCCGGCGCCGAAGCTGGGGCGCGGGGTAGTGCAGAATTTGCAAATCGGCGGCGGCGACGCTCATCGGCTCATGCTACGCAGTGAGCGCCCCGACCGCCAGACAAGGGGCGGATTGACCCTTGGCCGCAATCCACCTACCTTTGACGGCTCAGTCGGCGATGCGGATGCAACACCGATCACCTGCCCTGCGAAGCAAGACTGAGGCTGATTGAGCAGGAGCGATCCGTGGCGTTTCGATTCGGAAAACCCAAGCCACCCGACGACGAGAACGGCGAGGCTTCCAAGGACGCACTCGCGTTCGAGCCGCAGCCGGAGAAAGCCCGCCGGTGGTTCGAGCACGCCCGCGTGATGTCGGACTCCTTCAACTTCGACTCGGCCCTGGTGTACTACGCGCACGGTATCGGACTCGATCCTTCGATGATGTCGGCCCACGAAGCGATGTACGAGGCGGCGGTGCAGTACTTCAACAAGGGGTCTAGGCCGGCGTCGGGGAAGGAGATCAGGAAACTGGAAGGACCGCATCCGGTCGAGAAGTTTGCCGCCGCCGAGTTCGCCTGGATGAAGGACATCAACAACGCGTCACTGGCGCTGAAGCTGTTGGAGGCGCTCGTCAAGGCTGAGCAACTCGAGTTCGGCCATTGGTTCGCGCCCAAGGCCATGAACGTCCTTCTGAAGCAGAAGAAGCCGTCCAAGAACGCCTTCCTTCAGGCGAAGACCTGTCTGGCCGAAATCGGCGCATGGAACGAGGCGCTCCGTGCCGGCGCGGCCGCGTTGAATATCGATCCGCTGGATACGGAGTTGGAGAGCGACCTGAAGGACCTCAGCGCCCAGCGGGCAATGGACGAGGGCCGATACGAGGAAGCGGGCGGCGAGGAGGGCGGATTCCGCAAGTTTGTTTTGGATGCTGACAAGCAGCGCGAGCTCGAAGACGCCGGCGCCATCGCTGCCGGGCAGTCAATGGAGCAACGCAATCTCCAGCGCGCTCTCAAAGAGTACGAGAAGTCACCTGCGACGCCGGATGTGCTCAATCAATATGCCCAGTTGCTCAAGGTCCTGGGAACCCCCGAGGCCGAACAGCAATCATACGACGTCTATATGAAAGGCTTCAAGGACACGAACGAATATCGCTTTCGCGCCTTGGCCGGCGATATCAAGATCGAGCAGGCGCAACGTCGGGTCGATGAACTGCAGGAAAAGCGCGATGGCCGTGCAAATGACGGCGAGCTGATCGCTGCGTTCGAGCAGGCCCGCAAGACGGCGCTGGACCTGAGGTATTCCGAGTACAACGAGCGCACAGCGAAGTATCCGACCGACCGTCGAATCAAGTATCAGCTCGGGGAGGTGGAGTTCGAGATGGGGCGCTACATGGACGCCATGAAGCGATTCCAGGATGCCAAGGATGAGCCGCGACTGCGCGTCCAAGCTGGGCACATGCTCGGGCGGTGCTTCGCCGAGGAAACCTGGCACATCGAGGCGATTCAGGCGTACAAAGAGGTGCTCGAGCATGTCGAAGCGACCGAGAAGGAAATGGAGTTGGCGATTCGCTACGACTTGATGGTCTCGCTGATGGCCAACGCTCGCGAAGAGCGATCGCTGGACCTGGCCAAGGAGGCCAGGGGAATCTGCACCAGCATTCTCCAGCAGGACGTCACCTATCGCGACATCCGCTCAGCTCGAAAAGAAGTCGATCAGCTCATCAAGGAAGTGAGCGGTCAACCGTTAGGTGAATGATCGCCGTGTCGCTGTCGCCCGTAACCGCCGTTATTCCCGCCCGCTACGCCTCGACCCGCCTGCCCGGTAAGGTCCTGCTCGACCGCACCGGCAAACCGCTGATTCAACATGTCTTTGAGAACGTCCGCCGGGCACGGCTGGTCGATCGCGTGATCGTCGCTACGGACGACCAACGCATCGTCGAAGCGGTCCAACGATTCGGCGGCGAAGCCGTCATGACGCGATCCGATCACCCCAACGGCACGTCTCGAATCGCAGAAGTCACAGCCGAAATCGACTCGGCCTTGATCGTGAATGTGCAAGCCGATGAGCCGGAGATTGAGCCGGAGCTGATCGATCTGGCGATCCAGACGCTCAAAGACAGTTCATCGTGTGTGATGTCCACGCTCGGGTCGCCCTTTGCTTCGGACGAGGACCCCAGCGATCCGAACATCGTCAAGGTCGTCGTGGGCCCTGATGGGCGAGCGCTGTATTTCTCGCGAGCCTTGATTCCGTATACCCGCAGCGAATCGAAGGTTGAACCGCTCAAACACATTGGTCTTTATGTCTATCGCCGCGAGTTCCTGCTGAAATACGTCACGCTCCCCGCCACGCCGTTGGAACAGGCCGAGTCGTTGGAGCAGCTTCGCGTTCTGGAGCACGGCTACGACATAGCGGTCGCCGTCTCGGAAGTCAGCTACCACGGCATCGACACGCCCGGACAGTATGAGGAGTTCGTGCAGCGCTATCGGGAATCGCAACAGCGTGCGCCGTAGGACGGGTAAAGAAGGGCACTCCCGTCCCCTTTTCCGCCCCGTCCGCCTTTCCGCCCGCCCTTTTCCGCCCTTCCGCCCCCTTGCTGCGCTCCAGGCGGCGTTGGCATCCTTATCGCGCCAGTCTAACCTCGATGTCCTTCGCCGTTTCTACCCCCGTCCCGAGAATGGTGAGCCCTCACTGGCCGGATCGTCCGGCAAACGCCACGCGGCGCCACATTCAGGACAGACTGTGCAGCCATCGGTCTCAGAGTCGAGACCGCTGAGGTTGTAAGTGCATACCGGACAGCAACCCAGCGAAATCATGCCGCGCATATACCGTGTTAGCCATCCTGATTCTCTTAGAGTTGATAACCCGAGCAGAACAGAAACGAGTGCGAACCCGCCGCCAATGGAAAACCACCACATTTGTTTCACTCCCCAGTGGATGGCAATCCAGGCGCTTGTCCAACCAAGACCTACAACTACGGCTGTAACGATGGCCACCATACTAAGGCGAATCATCCACCGAATGAACCATGTTCGATTCGGCGGTGTAGGTTTTTCTATCAAGCGCAAGAATGTGGCGAGCTCCACTTTGTTCATTACCATTTGGAGGTCTACAGGTCGCGGCCGTCGAAAGACTTTTCCGCGATTATCTTGAACCGTTGACTTCAGGTCGTGTTTGAGGTGCTTGAAGACGTTCTTCATATCGAGTCACTGGTACAGCGAACGGGGCCGGGGCCGCTTTGGACAAAAAGGGGACGGGAGTCTTTCTTATCGGTAGAGGGCGCCGGACTAGGGTGCGGTCGTCTCACTCTCGGTGTTTGATTCTTGCTGCGCTTTCTCCAGCTTTTCGAGCCATTCCTCGGCGCTTTCGCGCAGCTGTGGGTTGGGGTGCGATTCGGCCATGGCGCGGATGGGAGCGATCGCGCGCTCGTCGCCGATGTCCGCTAGGGCGGCGGCGGCGGCGCGCACCGAACGGCGCTCCGGGTCGTTGAGCAATTCGAGCAGGTACGCAACGGCTGTGTCCTGATCGTGTTCAGCGAGTTTTCCGATGGTTTCGATCGCCGTCGGCCGACCGCGATCCACGTTTCCGTAGGCGGCGTACTTCATGGCCAGCTCCAGTCCACGCGCGTCGTCCAACTTCGCCAAAGCCCGCAGCGCCGCCTGTCGAACCTGGTCATGTTGACTTGGGAAGTCCGCAAGCTGGGCAATGAGATCAGCATGCTCAGCCGCCTCGTGATGCGCTAGACCGTCGATCGCCGCCACGCGCGTTGCGTAGCTCGGGTCGTTTGCGGCAATGTTCGCCAGGAGTTCAACGACATCGTCTTTTTCCAGTTTGGTGAGCTTCCCGACGATCGACGACCGAACCCGCGCCTCCGCCACGCCATCGTTGGCGATCGCAAGCAACTCGGCCTTCGCCTGCGCCGAGCCGTACTTGGCAAGCGAATCGAGCGCGGTATTGCGCAGCGTATGGCGTTGCGATTCGTCGCGAATGATCGACGACAGCAACTCGATCGTCTCGGGCGAATCGACATCTTCCAGCGCCTGGAGCGCGGCGCGCCGGGCGGCGATGCTCGGTCCCTCGATCGCCTGAGTCGTCCACATCGCCTGCGGCTTTTGGACCGTGATCTTCTTCAGCACGTGCAGGTAGGGATCCACAGCGACAATTGTGGGCGGGCTATCGAGTACGGCGCGATATGAGGTCTGCTGCTCCTGCACCTCGATATCGAAGGTTCGATCGCCTTCAGCGGTGCGGACAAAGATCGGCAGCGTGAATCGGTACGCCGGCGCCTGCTCATCGATGTGCTGCGTCTGCTCGATATCGACGAGCAACTCCCGCGACTTGCCATCGTAGCGCACATCGACGGAAAGCTCCGGAACACCAGGCCGGTAACACCACTGCTCGAAGAACCACTCGAGCCCAAGCCCGGAGACTTCCTCCATCGCGTAGCGAAAGTCGTTCGTCTCGACCACGCCGAGTGCATGGCGATTCATGTACAAGTGAACACCTTGGAAGAACAGTTCGTCGCCGAGCATTCGCCGCAGCATGTGGAGGATCGACGCGCCCTTGGGATAGGGATTCGCAGCGCGGCGGAATGTTTCGCGCGGGTGTTCATACACAGGAGAGACCATCGGCAACCCCTGGCCCGCCTTGTCTCGCGCCGTCACGCGCCTGAAATTGCTGCGCATGGCGTCGAGATAGCCGTCTTCGCCGTCCCGATGCTCGAACCACAGCGCCGCGCCGTACGTGGCCCAGCCTTCGTTGAGCCAAAGGTGGGCCCAGCTCTTGCAGGTAATCAGATCGCCGGTCCATTGATGGCAAAGCTCGTGTGAGATAAGTCCTTGG
>JADFNO010000194.1 GCA_022563315.1 Planctomycetota bacterium
CACGAGCCCACTCCTTCTCGGGGGTCATGTTGGCACGCGCGCGGCGCAGCGCATTGAAGCCTGCTCGGCTGCGCTCTTCTTCCGGCTCACCTTCCTCGGGCACTGCATCGCCTAGCCCGATCGTCGCATCGGCAGGCTCGAGACCGAACCCGCTAAGGTCGATCGGCTCTGCAATATCGCCTGTGATCGGGCCAATGAGCGGCGAGCCGAGAGGCAGGTCTGCCCAGCTCGCAGCGGGCAGCGACGGCTCCCTATCTTGCCGTATCTCGTTGTTGCTTCGGATGAACATCCTCGAGTCAAGCTCATCCTTCCGAAGCTCGAAGTCCTTGTCCCGCGCAATGAAGGGCCGGTACTTGACGATCAGCTGCACGTCACCCGTCTGCGGGTAGTGGTTCGCCAGCTGCAAGGTCAGCGCCTCGGCGATCAGGCGCGTCAACGGCTCGACCGTGTTCTGGTCGAAGGTGAAGCGCGCCGTCTCGGCCGCAGCCCGGTTCACATCGACGTTCCGACCGACCAGGCTCGGCGACACGCGCAACCCCTCGAAGACCTGTTGACTCGTCCACTGCATCATCTGCACACCCGCCGCAGACTCGAGGGTCGAGTCCAGCACCTTCGCCTTCCAGCGTGGCTTGACGTGGAACCCGCCGCCCAGCATGGAGCCGAGCCTGCGATTGAAGCGGCGCAGCATGGATTCGTTCTGCGCCTTCTCCTGCTCTGGTGTCGGCATGGCCGCATCCGGGTCGTCTGTCTCGAACAGGATCGGGGGCGTCGCATTATTCTTGAAGAAGGTTCTCCACGTCTCGGTCACGTGCGCGTCCATGTTGATCTCGTCGGCCTGCTGACCCATCACGCCGCGCGCCGTGAACAGGTCGTAGGTCTCGGGCTGCCAGATGCGGATCACGTCGGCAGGTCGCAGCGTCCGACTGCTTCCACCCGTCGCCGAGAGCACCCGGTACGCGGTGACTCGGCCCCCCGAAACCACCGGCTCGAGTGCCCCCGGCTGGGCAATCTGAAGCCCGGTCGGGATCCCTGCGCCGTCCATGAGCACCAGCAGATACGACTCACCGACGGACAGGATGTGACTCACCACCATGCCCCAGAGCTGCTGGGCCGAGTGCGTGATCGAGCGGGTCGCCGGGTCCAGCGTCGGGTTATCGAGGATGCGTTGCAGCGGGTGATTGAACTGTGGCTTGTCCTCGAAGTCGCCATTGATGAAGCGACGCGAGAAGACGCCCATCGGCAGGCCCTGGATGCGGTCTCGGATGACCCCGAGTTTGTTGCTGTCTCAATCCCCTGGGCGATTAGCGACGAGGGACAGATCGCCGGTCAAGGCAACCACATTGAGTTCGGCGGCGTTGCGACACGTCTGACGCGCATTCTTCCCCCACTCGGGGATCTGGACGGCGATGGCACCGTCGGCGTCTCTGATCTGCTGATTCTTCTCGGCGCCTGGGGACAGTGCGATGATTGCAACGATTGTATCGCCGATTTAGACGGCGACTGTGTCGTCGGCGTGAAGGATCTGCTTATCTTGCTGGGGAACTGGGGATAGAAAGGAGGTTGAAGGAAGAAGCGGATAGGGATGGCGCACTAGGGAATAGCCAAAAGAGTCCCTGCGCACTGGGGGATGCACCGGTGGGGGCAGAAAAGGGGGCAGGATGAAATATTCGAGTAGCGATTTGCCGACCTCGCGGGCCGTCAAGGAGCCCACGGATTGGAATCCGTGGGCGTCGGTTCGTCCGTTGTCGAGCACATGACCCCTAACCCCTGACTCCTTCCTCTCCGCTCTGCGATCTCTGCGGCTCTGCGGTGAATTTTCTGAAGATGACTCACGGCATCGACGGGCGCATTTCGCCGCCGAGCGCGCCGAACTTCATGGCGATCAGGGAGAGTCGTGAAAGTTCCAAGGGCACACCCGTTGGCGCAGGCTAATAGGTGAAGGTGAGGTCCACCAACTCTCCTGGCCGCAAAGCGAGCTCCTCCGGCAAGGCGATGCGCACCGGTAATCCCCATTCCAGGAGATTCGGGTTACGAAGGTGGTGAAGCGGGACGGGCTCGATCTGGTCGCCGACGCGATCGATCAGCGTCCGCACGACTTGTTGGGGAAGCGAGCGGTTCCGAACCGCGACTTCCATTCCGACCTTCGGCTCGAGACCCTGGCGCTGACGAACATACGCGATGATGTGCCGACCGTGACCGTCCACCACGGTAAGTACGGGGTCGCCAGCCCGCGCGACCTGGCCCGGCCGGTAGTAAATGGCGCTGACGGTGCCGCGGATCGGAGATCGAATCTCCAACCACTGCACCTGAATCTCGAGTTCTCGGATTCTGGCCTCCTGGGCGGCGATGGCGGCTCGGATCGGGGCAAGTTGCTCTCGAACATACGCCGGGGCCGGCGTCGGCTGATTCTTGGTTCGCTCGATCGCGGCGGCGGTGTGCGCCTCAGCTTCGGCGAGCGCCTTGGTATTGCCGGCGATGCGCTGGGCCACTTCATCCCGTTGCAACCGGCTGATGGTCAAACGAAACTGTGTTTCAGCGTCACCGGCGTGGATCGCTCGAAGCGCCTCGTACTCTTCATCCAGCCGACGCAGCGCAATGCCGTCTGTCTCGAGCTGCGCCTTGCGATCGACGACTTCCAAGCGCAGCCGTTCGAGGTCCACGGCCAGCCGTCTCGCTTCATCCATGTGCTCGTGCTGACGGTCCGCTTCCGCTTGGCGCAGTCGGGCGTCGGTTGCCGTAAGTTCTTGCTCGACGCGCAATCGGTCAGCCTGTAACGCCGCGAGCGAGGCCAGCACTGGACCGTCATCGAGCTTGGCCACGATTTCCCCGGCCATGACGAGATCGAAGGGCTCCAGTTGTCGGTGGGGCAGCGTGACCAGCATCCCATCCACTTGGCCGGAAACGTCGAATCGAATCGCCTGCACTTCGCCCACGAGCATTGGTACGCCGGCTTGCCGGTCCCACAGCCAGACCGTCAGCACCGCAGCGCCCACGAAGACGAACGCGGGAAAACCCTGGCTCCGGAAACGGCGCCAGCGGTGGGACCAGGGCGTTGGGATGTGAGGCACGCTCTCCATACGCTAGAACTCCGACTCGTCTTCGCGCATGTAGAGCGACGCATCCGCTACGCCCTCCGTCGCTTGAACCTCCGACAGCACGTCGCCGCTGCGCGACGGATCGCGCAGTAACAGGCGATAGGACATCTCCAGCCCCGACTCTCGCCCGCTCCGTTGACTGGCCAACTCTGTCCGGGAGCTGTGGCGGCGCAGAAGCGGTCGAAGAATCCCCGCCGCGTCTCCTTTTCCGGTCCAATGAAGCGACAGGATCACGTCATATCGATGTCGCGAACCAAACGACACGAAACGGAGATAGATAAAGATGGCGCTGATAAACACACATCCCAGCAGCGCCGTACTGAACCTCGTTGTGCCCACCGCCATGCCCAACACCATCACCCACAGGATGAACGTGGTGTCCCGCGTATCTTTGAGCACGTTACGAAAGCGAACAACGGCGAAGACCGCCAGCAGCCCGAAAGCGATGTATATATTTCCCGCCATCAACAGCATCAGAAGCGACACGATCACGGGAATGCCCACAAGCGAGCTGGTGAACACGCGGGAATACGACAGGCCCGTGTGCGTCCACATGTAGATCCACGCCACGATATGTCCGAGACAAAACGAAAGGAGCATCGCCAGGAGCACCGTTTCCGGCTGCGGCATCCCGGTCCCGGCGTCCCCTCGCCACAGCATTTCCATCCAGTTCGTCATGCGTCGACCCTCTGGCGCTTCGTCATCGCTCGAAACTCACTGGTCCGCAGCGCCTGCATGCACGTCACATACTTTGGCATCCGGCCCCGCTCCAGATCGAATATCTCAACCAGCTCGCTCATCCAACTCGGGAACCGATCGGTAAACTTCAGTTCGAGGATGAGTCCGCCCAGCCGAGGATGGAACCCATTGCCGGGACTATTCAGTGCAAGCGCGCCGTTGCTCGTGCAGGCTGAGAGCTTCCGATCGAACGTCAGGCGAACGCGCTCGCCGTTCGGCGCGACGTAGGCCTCCCGCAGATAGGAAACCACGACCTGCCCGCGCGCCTCGACGGTGGCGCGCAGATCGCAAAAGCGCTGCAGGATCGTGAAATTTTCGGGGTGCGGTTCAACGAGATCGACGGATCGAGGCCGATGACCCGCCAACAGCCGCCGCACCGACGACCGCCGGACTGCCGCACGTTCCTTGAGAATCACGTTGTCCACACGCCGTTTGATCTCGAAGAATACGGGGCCTTCGACGGCATGGTCATAGACGCGGATGCGCAGCTTGAAGCGGCGTTTGTGGCCGTCCAGGGTGGCGCGACATAAGGCGAGATCGGGACTGTCCAGGTAAAGGCTGCTCACCGCATAGGTGTGGTCGGAGGCAAGCCGGGCGTATGCATCCGGCTCTACGTATCGGCGCGAAAAATCCCGGATCGCCTGCGCGCACCGCTCGCTGACGATGTACTTCAGTTCAAACCGACTGCGGTGAATCCGCTCAGGACCGGCCATTGCAGGCTGCACCCCATCTACGTTGACACCCGCGAGAGACCACCGCGGACTCGCCCCCATGTTCCGTTCCGATGCTCTTACCAGCCTCGCGCGCAAGCGGGAGTCGATGGTCCGAAAACGGGTCTCCGGCGTCTCCTCCGCGCCGGCTTCCCACGCGGAAACCTGGCGGGCCGGCTAGACAACAAGTTTACTCACCCAAACCGTGTACGCAAGAGAGTTTACGCGCATATGTATTAGGCAGATTCTCAGCCTTATTGGACTTTGGTCGCGTTGCGGGGGCCGCCGCAAGAGCGCTGGCGTCGTCTACAAGCAAGTTTCGGACCAGGGCCTGCCTTTCCCTCCGCCTTTTTCCTCGCATCTGGGGTGGGCCCTGATAGACTGAGGACTACCCACAAGGGTTCGGAGTTGGCAACACCGTCTTGACCGTTGACCGTCATCCGACATGCGAATCTGCGGGGTTTGACGCGGGCTGGCCGTCTGCTGCGAGTGCGCCGGCGCCCACGACGACGCCGGGACAATCAGACGGCAGGAGGAACACGATGAGAAGGTTACGAGCAGGAATGCCCTGGGCGATCATGGCGCTGGCTATCGTGCCCGTCGGGAAGGTCTACGCGCAGGACTGGCCGGATATCTTCAATCCGCTGGAGCTGGTAGCCCTGAATCTTGAAATGGACCCCGGTGACTGGAACACAATTCAGCACGATGAAAAGTTCGATATCGAAGTGCCGGCGATGTTCTGGATGGACGGCGAGAAGCCGATCCTCGTCGCCGTTCGCCGAAAGTCCTCCGATCCCCTGGGCGGTGGTCCGTTCCTCAAAGTGAGCCTGAAGATCGATATCAACGAGCTCGTGCCCGGCCAATTGTGGCACGGCCTCAGGAAACTCAGCTTGGAAAATGGGGACGACCAGGACGTCGCCAGCGAAGGCATCTGCTGGGAGGTCCATCGACTCGCCACCGGCCCCGAGGGGTATGGCTATGACTCAGCTCGCGCCTCGTGGGTCACCGTGGTTATCAATGACGTTCACACCGGCATCTACCTCAGCGTCGAACAGCGCGACAAGCGCTTCCTACAGAACCGCGGCCTCTATATCGGAGGCCAAACCTGGCTGTACAAAATGGACGGCGGCGGCCAGTTCGAACTCAAAGTAGGCGGTCCCGAGGATAGTCCCACGGTCGAGGCGCTGTGTTACGCGCCCTTTAGGCCCAATCCTGATTGCGCCACGCCGGGCGAAAAGGAATTGCCGGGCGAACTGGCCACGCTCATCAATATGCAGGGGATGTTGTCGATGGGGGCGGCTAACGCTTTCATCTCCAACCCCGATGCGCTCTTCACCCACCGGAAAAACTGTTTCTTCGCCGACTTCACCAACGGCACGAGGATGTACTTCCCCTGGGACCTCGACGCCGCCCTGGGCAATGCCTCCCCCGATATCTACGGCGACGACACGACGTATGAGATTATTCTTCTGGGCAATCCGACGATCCGCGCCCAGTACAGCCAGATTATGAACGATCTGATTTGCGGTCCCCTTTCCGCGTCGAGCCTCGTCGCGTTTGTTGACGCCATTGAGCCCGTGCTCACCGAAGCGCTGGAAAATGACGCCAACAACCAGATCGACGGGTCGATTGCCGACCACTTCGACTCGCTCCGCAACTACTTATCCAACAGAGTCGCCAATGTTACCGCTCAGATCGAGGACTTCGAGCCCT
>JADFNO010000195.1 GCA_022563315.1 Planctomycetota bacterium
CTTTGACGGCATCTCGCCCGGAGATGACGGGTAGGGTGCTACTCATCGGCATCACCCTGCCGCTTGGCCTCTTGCACTCGCTTTCGCGTGTCTCGCTCTTGTCGGCGTAGTCGGAAAGCTCTTTCTAGGCGCTTAACAAATGGTTCGATATCGAACTGGTTACGTTCGTTGCGGATGCCGGGCTTATTCGTCTTTGGATCGCGGCCTCGGAATTGACGGATCTGAAGAAGCTTCATATCACGCAACTGGTAGGCCCACTTTCGAACTGTGTCTGGCCTCACGCCCAGTGTTTCCGCAAGCTCCTGCCAATACAAGCGGATCGGTTTGTTCAAGTACTTCTTGGCTGCTAGGACCAGAAGTAGCAGCAAGTGTCTTGGCCGCAGCATCTCACTTAACTCAGGGTCATACCGGCCCAAATAGAGCACCGCTCTTGGAGTGATCAGGAAGTCGTCAGCCTCATTCGATTTGCCCCAGACAACCGTGTGGGGCTTGGATTCGCGTGCCCCCTCCGAGGTCTTTGGCGGTCGCTGAAGCCTAGTTGACGAGCTGGATCGCTTAGCGGTGGGACGTGTTTTTTTCTTTGCCATTGGGGTATTGTTGTCGCTTGGCGACGGCTTAGCGACGGCCTGGCCGGCTCAAGCGACAAGAGCGCCCTCTTAACGTTCCTATACCATCTTGCACATGCACCGTGTTACCGTGTAGCGTCTTACTAAGGTGGTCGATACGAGCCGGCTAGCATGCGACACATTGACCGTGGTGACTGGGATGGACACACCAGTCTAGATGGTACAAGAAAATTTGATGTTGGCTATCCGACGACACAGACCTGAACGTCAAAGCTCTCAGGTGGGATGGTCTCGCCGAGAGACTTCGCGGCCTCAATCCACTGCTCGATCGCTTCGCGGATATGGGTGAGCGCCTCTTCCTTGGACGTACCTTGGCTGATGCAGCCGGGAAGGCTGGGCACCTCAGCCACCCAATATCCATTTTCGCCGGGATGGAGTACGACCTGTCGCATGCTGATATCAGTGTAGATCGGCTACTGGCAGGAGCAACTCCCGCCTCGGAGAAAGGCTTGTGTTTTCGTCTGAACGGTGGATCGTACTCCTAGCGGTCGACCAGCAAGCCCATAACGTCCGGACGACATGAACACGGACGAACCGCGATCTACTGTGGGCGTGATTGCGTACCTTACAGATGGCTCCAGTCCGGCAAACGCTACCATGAACGCCATGGTGTGGATGGTTCTGGCCCTGGCGGTGGTCGGCGTGGCGATCAGTCTGCCCGCGACGGCGCTGCTGTGCCGGGTCGGTCATCGATTGGGCGCGCTCGATTCAACCGGCGCGGCTGGGCATACCAAGCAGCTTCGAGGGGTGCCGAACATCGGCGGCGTGGGAATATTCCTCGCGGTCGCCCTGCCGTTGGCGGTCGGTCTGTTGGCGCTGCACTTCGTCGACACCACGCTGTTGACCAGTTGGATCCCCAGCCTCGAGCCGCACCTGCCGCGCCTTCTTGAAGGTGCGGATCAAACGATCTCATCCACAACCACTGCGTTGGCGATGCTCGGCGGGATGATCGTTCTGCACGCGCTCGGTTTGATCGACGATCGGCGAAGTCTGAATCCGTGGCTGAAGTTGCTTGTTCAAGTTGTCGTCGCGGCCGTGATGGCGATTTGGTTTGACGTGCGGTTGATGTCGCTGCTGGGGACCTGGCCGAGCATCATCGTCACCATCCTGTGGATCGTCGTCGTCATCAACGCGATCAACTTCATGGACAACATGGACGGGCTGGCCGGGGGGGTAAGTGCGATCGCCGCGGCGCTATTTATGGTTGCCTGCATCGTCAACCATCAGTGGTTCATCGCCGCGACGTTGGCGCTACTGGTCGGCGGGCTCGTTGGCTTCCTGGTATTGAACTTTCACCCAGCCAAAATCTTCATGGGCGACAGCGGGTCGTTTGTGATCGGCTTCCTGTTGGCGGTGCTCACCGCGCGAACAACGTACTACGATCCGCAACAGGCTGATTTTCCGCTGGGCGGCGGGTGGTACGGCGTGTTTATGCCGTTGATCGTGCTGGCGATCCCGTTGTATGACTTTACAGTGGTGACGTTTATTCGACTCAAGCAGGGGCGCAACCCGCTTGTGGGCGATCAACAGCATTTTTCGCATCGGCTTGTCCAGCGCGGGCTGTCGCAGCGCGGCGCGGTCGTGGTGATTTGGGCGGCGGCGGCGGTGACGGGGATCGGCGGCGTGTCACTCGGCCGGCTCGACGCCTGGCAGGCCGCGCTGGTCGGCGCTCAAACGCTGCTCGTGCTGATCATGATTGCGCTTTTTGAACACGCCAGCCGACACACGGCGGCGGGGAACGATCGTCCATCATGATCGGCGAATACCCGCCAAGTCGAGTCGCCCAAGCGATGCGGTGGGTGGGTGGAGTCGGGATTGTCATCATCGCCGTCATGCGCTGCGTGATCTCGTTCGCGCCGCAGATCGTTTTTGATATTGATCCCGCGCTCGATCCAACGCCCCTGGCCGGGCTGGGTCCGGGTGGAAGCATCTTGTTGGACGCGCTGTTGCTGCTCGCCTGCGCTTGCGCATTGGTCGGCGAAGTGCTGACGAAGCGCGGCGTCGATTGGATGTTGCTTCTTCTGGCCTTGGCGCCGGCGCCGCTCGTGATCTGGCACGGCCTGGATGATGCGGGCAACTTGTGGCGCGGCTCGACGTGGATGGCGGGCATGGCCGCGTGCGCAGTCGGCGCACATCTGGCCCGCGATCGATCGATGCGCGTGATCCTGCTGGCGCTACTGCTCGGCGTCATCGGCGTATTGATGGTTCGGGGCGCGGCGCAAATCCTTCACGAGTTCCCGCGCGATATCGCACAATTCGAGCGCACCAAAGACGCGTTCTTCGCCGCCCGAGGATGGGAGGCTGACTCATCGCAAGCCCTGGCGTACGAACGGCGACTGCGGGCGACCGATCCGACCGCGTGGTTTGTCACGACCAACATCTTCGCGTCGTTCATGGCCGTTGGCTTCGTGGTCGGCCTGGGGGCAGCGATCTGCGCGCTCAAGAAACAGTTGACGCGAGCGTGGGTGAGCGCGTCCATCATCTGGGCCGGTTTGTGTGCAGCGGGACTCGTGTTGTCCGGATCCAAGGGTGCGATGTTGGCGGCAGCGGGGGGATCGGCGTTGCTCGTGCTTCCAGTGTTGCACCGCCGTGTGGAAACAGTGTTTCAACGCCGGATCGGAATCGTGGCGGTGGGATTTATTCTCGCGGCGCTGTTGGGTGTGGTTGTGCGCGGCGCGTTGCTGCCGGAGTCGTTTCTCGGCGACAAGAGCTTGTTGTTCCGCTGGCACTACCTGGTGAGCGCCGGGCGGGTTGTCGCTGAGCATTTTCTAACAGGCGTCGGCCCTGATGGATTCAAGGCGGCGTACACCGCGGTGCGGGTGCCGCGCAACCCTGAGGAAGTCCTCAGCGCTCATAGCATGTTCGTCGATTGGACGACGACGCTCGGTGTCGTCGGCACGGCGTGGACTTTCTTGGTGCTGGCGCTCCTGTGGCGCAGCGGTCGCGCATCGGATACGAACGACACGAAAGACAACTCAGCCCACGAGCGGGATTCGAGAGCGCCGTTGTATGCGGCGCTGGCGGTGGTTCTCTTGGGGTTGCTCCCTGCATTTTTCTTCGAGGCGATCGCCTTGGATACCGCGACGAAGGAGGCGACGCGCATCGCGGGGGTGTTGGCGTACGTGGTTGCGGCGGCTGGGCTGACGGTCCTTTTTCGTCGCCTGCCGCCGGCAGCGCTTGAGCGAATATGCATTGGAACCCTTGTCGCGCTGGTGATTCATGGACAAATCGAGATGACGTTCTTCGATCCCGGCTCGGCGGTTTGGGCGCTGTGCCTGATCGGTTTCGTCGGTGGCGCCACCGCCAGGCGAGGCGGCGCGATCGTTGGATACGCCAGCGCAGCCGTACTATTGGCGGGGTCGGTGTGGTTGGCCGGGTTCGGCGTCGCGCCGGCGCTTCGCGCGCAGCAACTCATGATCCAGGCTGCCGACACGCTGTATCCGCCGGCCGTGAGTCGAGCTGAACAAGCGCGTCAACGGTGGGAAGCCGCTGATCTCCTTCGCAGCGCTTACGATCATCATCTCGACACCGATTACTTTCTGATCGAGCAGGCTGCCAAGCAGTTCGCCACCGCGTCCAGCTTCGCCGAGGATGCACGTCAACTGGACTTGATGGAACGAGCGATCGAATCCGTGCGCCGCGCGATCGAGGATCACCACAAGCCGTCGTCGATCGCCCTGGCCGGCGAGTTGTATCGACTCAAAGCGTTGCGCACGAAAGACGACGCCGATTGGAGTACCGCGATCGAATTTGCCCGTCGAATGACCGAGCTCGATCCGTACGGGATCGGTTCGTGGAAGCGCCTCGGCGATTTTCAATGGGAAAGAGGTCGGCAATTCGAGGCCGCCCAAGCCTACGATCGGGCGCTTCAGGCCGACGCCAACTTCGAGCTCGATGAACTCAAGCAGTTGCCGCCGCATGAGCGCCAAACGCTGCTCGATCGGATCGAGCAAGCCTCGTTCGTCCATGATGAAGTCGATTCCGGCGAAAGCGACCGCAACTGATCGCCGGTGAATCTCACCGGCGCAGAACCTTCACGAGCACGAACACGCCGACGATGCCGACCACAGCGCTGATGATACCGCCGATGACATAACCTATGGAGTAGGCGGTCGAAGCCGAAGCGTCGTTCGGCTCGGGCCCACGATCGAGGCCTCCAAAGACGTGCTCGGGGAAGTCCCCAAAGATTGCTCGGTCGATGTCCGTTTCCGGGGATGCCTGGCCGGGGGCGACGATGTTGATGGTGATCACAAAGGATTGGTCTCGCACCGGCCCAAGACACACTTTGTCGTCGCAAGCTTGGTAGGTTGCCTTGACGGTCAGCGAGGCCACGCCGGGCTTCGCATCGCGGCGAACGACGACCGGAAGATACGCGATGGCCCGCTCGGAGAAGACGCCGTACTCGACCGGCTCGCTGAGAAAGTTGACCATCGTCATGTGGGGCTTCGGCCACTTGATCAGCTCGGGATGGGCGAGCAGCGGACTTCCCGCGGGCGTCTGCACGTTGATCGCGGTCTTGATGTAATCCTCGGGATCGCCCAGCTCCGGCGGCACGATCGGATCGTTGGTATGGGTGTGCCACTTGGGTTGATGATCGATGATGATGGCGATGCGCAAGTTGCCGCCGGGTTCGACCGCGTTACGAGCCGGGTAGACGGTGACGCGCACCACATCGCGCGAGTCGCCGAAGTCGGAGAATTGAGCGCTAGCCGGCGTGGCCACGAGCAGGCCGAGACTAAGTGCGATGCAGCGAGCGGGTCGGTGACTCATGCGTTTTTTCGTCGCGGCGTTAGTTGGCGGCGATTGCTTCGGCCTTTGGCCGAAGAACGGCATAGTGGGGCAGCCCGATCCCGCCGAAGAGCTTGAGGACATCTTTTGCGGGCGGATCTTCCAGCTTGGCGGCCTCGTACTTGATCTTCACATAGTCGGCGAGCCGCGCCACAACTTGTTCATCCTTGAGCGTGGTTGCGTTCATTGTTTTGCAGGCTTTGCACCACTCCGCCCACATGTCAATGAAGACGAGCTTGTTCTCGGCTTTGGCTGTGGCCAAGCCTTGATGCGGCGACCCCGTCCAACCCTCTTCGGCAAGACTGGCTTCTACGCCAGCGCGAACCTCCTCGCTATCGACATTTGTGCTGTCGTAGATTCCCCACGCGAGGTAGCCGTAGTAGGCGGCGAACGCGAGGATGAATACGCCCATCGCTTGCTTGACGCGAACCATCCACGGGCCGGGCTTGGGCAGGAACGATAGGCCCCCGCCCGCAAACGGCCAGGGCAACGCCATGCCCAGACCGAGGAAGAACGGCAGGGCCAGGTACATCGTCGTGCCCTTGGCATATTGATCGGAGGAGTACACGATGACCTGAATCACGACGGGCGCCACGCAAGCGCCGGCCAGGAGCGCCGAGATTCCGCCCATGCCGAACGCCAGGGCGAAGGTGCCTCGTTTACCCTTGCCCGCAAGGTCGAGCTTGCCTTGTAGTTTCGAGAAATCGATGGCCAAGACATCCAACATGGCCAAGCCCAGGACGATGAAAAGAATGGTGATGCCGACGTTGAACCAGATCGTGGAGTTGATGGCGCCGAACGTGCTTGCGGTCAGGATGACGA
>JADFNO010000196.1 GCA_022563315.1 Planctomycetota bacterium
TTACATCAACGCGGGCCTGCTGGAAAAAGAGCGCAGAATCCGATTTTTCTTCGCAGCCGTCAAGGAGGAAATAGAAAGGGTGCGGCAGGAATATTCGGAAAAAGCATATCTCCTACAAAAGCGATCAACGAGAGGCCGATGATGCCGGTAACGAGTACCTGCACCGTCCCAGCAAGAGCATGACTGGCAAGTATTTCCGGCACAGGCCAGCGACCCATAGCTGCGAAGCGAGTCCCAGCCGTCCCAATCCCGAAGTTGAAAAACATAAAGAGCATGGAGGGAAGCAGCAGGGCAAGCGCAAAGTGCCCTCTTCCTTCAGCACCCAACGCACGGGCCATGATGACGGAGGTTCCGACCGCGACCATCGTGATGATCAGCAGCCCGTTCTCCCCAGCCGTGACTACGGCGTTGACCAGCATCTGGCGCAACATCTGAATGTCGCTGGTCAGCCGGACCAACAGCCCGCCGGTGTGATGACGTGCCAGGTCCGGCGGCGACAGCGTCTGCAAATGCGCAAACAGATCCTGGCGAAGCTGCCCGACCACGCGCTGTCCCGTCTGGGCCAGCAGGACGTCGCGAATATAGGAAAACACGGAGTCAATGACGGCGATCAGCAGAATGCCGCCGCACACCCATGCCAGCGCCGACCCCGACGGCGACGACACGCGGTCCAACGCCCGGGCCATCCAGGAGGAGCCCATGTTGTCGGAAAGGATGTAATCGAAAATGATCTTGATAGGCCAGGGGGCCGCAACCTGCATCCCGATGACGCCGACCGCCGCCAACAAGGCCCAGAACAACGACCGGCGATGCGGCTGGATGTATTCCCGAAACCGCAGCCACACGGAACGGGTGCGGTCAAGATCGAGCCGACCTCGCCTGGTCTTGATGTTCCAACGGACCATCATGGCGCCTCCGCCGCCACGGGCGAAGCGGATGAAGCTTGGCGGCTGATCTCGTCGGCGGTTGTTGGATTCGAATCGCCACGGGCCTGTGCAGCCGCAGTCCCAAGCCAACCATGCATCACCTCGACGTTACGATGGATGTCGAACCGTTCCTCCGCGCGGCGGCGCCCCGCAAGCGACAGCGACGCGGCGCGCTGCGGGTTCGACAGGATGCTTTGAATCGCCCGCGCCAAGGCCTCATCGTCGCCGGGCTCGACCAGCAGTCCGCTGACGCCATCTTCGATGATCTCGGGAACCCCGCTCAAGCGCGTGCTGACGGCTGGACACCCCGCAGCCAGGGCTTCCAACAGCACCGTGGGCAGGGCGTCGACGTTGCCGTCCTTAGAGCCTATCCCAAAAACGGTTAGATTGTCGATAATCCTTTTGGGCATGGATGCCCGGAAAGGCGGATGCAAGGATGCGATTGAATCGATGGCGGTGTTCGGGTGAGTTTTGGGCGTTTGTGGAGCCGTTGTTGCCGGTGCATGCGAACAAAGACCCGCTCGGGCGAGGTCGGCACCGGCGGAATGATCGAGATGCGATGGACGCGATTCTTTTCGTGGCGCGAACCGGCTGCCAATGGAATGCGTTGAACGCCACGGGGATCTGTTCGAGTTCAACGGCGCATCGGCGATTTCAGGAATGGGTGCAGGCGGGCGTGTTCCTGAAACTGTGGCAAGACGGATTGGCAGTGTACGACGAACTGAAGGGGTTGAATTGGTCTTGGCAGAGTATGGACGGGGCGATGACCAAGGCACCGCTGGGCGGGGGGAAAAACCGGCCCGAACCCTACGGATCGAGGCAAATCCGGCACCAAGCGAAGTCTGCTCACCGAGGCGGACGGTATTCCGGTGGGACTGGCCATAGCGGGCGCCAACGTCAACGACTTCAAGCTCGCGCGGCAGACACTCGAAAGCATTCCCGTAAAAAGACCCCGGCCGTCGCTGCGCAGGCCGCAAAACTTGTGTCTGGACAAAGGGTATGACTATGACGAAGTGCGTGATCTGGCAGTGGAATTCGGGTTCACGGCGCATATTCGCTCGCGCGGTGAAGAAGCGAAGTTGATTCGGCGTTCCTCGCGGTTCAAGGCTCGCCGCTGGGTGGCTGAGCGGACGCACAGTTGGATGAATCGATACCGTCGCATTCTGATTCGTTGGGAGAAGAAACCGGAGAATTACACGGGCATGCTGCATCTAACCCTCGGCTGCATCGCCTATCAGGCGTCAGGACTGTTTTTGGGATAGGCTCTTAGTGCGGTGATTCGTGGTGTCTCGCTTGCCACCGAACCGTTACCGTGGTAGGAGCGGTCAGGATTCTGACCATTTGGAACCGCGACCAAGAGCAGGTAACGATGCCGACGTACCATTGTCCGACATGTGGCGACACGTTTCCATCCGAGCGAAGCTACATGGAAGAATGTTCCTATTGTGGTTCCGCATTTCCTGACACGCGGTCGATTACTTGTAGCGCGTGTCAGAAAATGTTCATCGGCGGCCCTACCGTCGAAGGACGATGCCCCCTTTGCGGTGCATCTCTTGACGGATATGAATCTCCTCCCCACGAAGAAACCACGAACGAAGGCGGCGTAACCCGCGGTAGTACCGATCAGAGCGGTCATGCAGGAGATCGAGGGGGCGTTGCGGCTGGCCTGAAAGAGGAAGATCGGGAGCAGCCCAAGGTTAGAGCCGACGATGAACAGATTCCGACAGATGAGGTGGGGCGAGCTAAGACTAAGACCGTGACAACTGAAAGACAATCTGAGGAGGCGATAGTACCTAAAGCCATGAAAAGGTACAATTCGGGAATCTTCTTTCTGGTCCTAGCTGGGCTGGCTTGCCTGAGTTCCGGAACTGGGGATCCAACTAATCCAACGCCGATTGGACTGATCGTCTGTTTGTCTTGTTGGTTAGCAGCGGGCTTCGCATTCGCAGGGCGTAGACTTGGCGTTTATATTGTTACGGTTATTATCTTGGTTCTCGCTACCATCCTAATAGTCACTAATCCAACAGGTATGCGAGCAAACAATCCGCGCGGAAGCATCGTTCTCTTTCTTCTTAACGGTGGACTAGCCGCCATTCTCGCCATCTTTGCGTCTTTGGCAATGAGGCGTTCCAACACGCCATGACCCGCCTCGACCAATGTGTACGTCCGATATCCAAACACAATCAGGTCAGGCAGTTGGAGGAGTTCTTATAGTGGGCTCGTTTCATCGCCCGATATCTCTTGTGGTTGTCACAGCGGCGCGTCGGGGAAAGAACGCACGGTGAGATCAAACCATGACTGTTTTACCCGTTGCAAGCAAGCTCGAAACGCTTATTGAATATCTCGACGGCCTGACCTCGCGCGCCCCGGTGGCGGAGTTGAAAACGAGGCTGGCCGGGCTTGGTATCACAGTCGAGGACGTGGCAGACTACGTCCATTTCGGGCAGGATCGCTATCTACGCAATCTCGTGCATGAGGGTGACTGGTACCATGTGCTTGCGATTTGCTGGCGCAGCGGTCAGCGCAGCCCGATCCACAACCACGCCGGATCAACCTGCGGGCTTTGCGTGCTGGCGGGAGTAGCCACCGAAACGATCTTCGAGCGCACGCCCAGCGGTCTGATCCAGGCGGTCTCATCCCATGATTGGCACACCGGCGACGTAGCCGCCTCGCAGGACGCAGACATCCATCAGGTATCCAATTTGCAGGAGGCCGGCACCGATCTGGTCACGTTGCACGTGTACTCCCCGCCGCTGTTTCGGATGGATACCTATTCGCTGACGGACGCCACGATCGGGGAGTTCAGGCCGATGGTGCTTGAGCACGCCGCAGGCAGTGGAATCTAGTTTCGTGAGGTCGCCGTGAGCGCGCACACACCGGAGATGGTCCAATCCGAATCGGACGGCGGATGGGGCGCCGATTACGGAGGCCCGATCAGCGCCGACGCGTTCCTGTCGTTGGGTTCGATGGAGGGTCTTTACGGCTCGATCGTAGCGCCGGCGGAAGCACCGAGCGAAGCCGCGGCGGCACGAGCGCTGTATTGGCCTGGTTTTGCCCTGGCCGGCGGCGTGGCCACCCTCGCCTATCTGGTTCACTTCCTGCCGGTTGCACCGTTTAGCGTCGCTGCCGCCGAGGGCATTCGCAACCCGGTCAGCGCCGCGATGATCGCCATCGTCCTTGGTCTGTTTATCCGCAACACGATCGGGCTGCCCGCAACGGTCAACGCCGGCTGCAAGCGGGCGGTCAAGCAGGCCATCCCCATGGCCATCGTGTGCACCGGCGCCGGCTTGAACATGACCGCCCTGGCTGGCGTAGGTTTCACCGCTCTGGCGATTACGTTTGGGTGTGTAGTGTTTTCGCTGGCCTCGGGGTATTACATCGCCCGCGCCTTGGGGCTGCGAACCAAGACGGCGATCCTTCTGGGTGCGGGCACGGGTATTTGCGGCAACAGCGCGATCGTGGCGGTGGCTCCGCTGATTGACGCCGAGGATGACGACGTAGCGTTGGCTGTCGGCACGGTCAACCTGTTCGGGCTGGCCGCCATGTTGGCCTGGCCTGTAGTCGGCAGTTGGCTTGCCTTGAGCGATGCGCGGTTCGGCGTGTGGGCCGGCGCATCCATTCACGCCGTTCCGCAGGTCGTAGCAGCCGGCTTCGCCTACAGCAGCGAAGCGGGAACCCTGGCCACACTGGTCAAGCTGGTTCGCGTGGCCCTGCTTGCGCCGATGGTCTTTGTCCTGGCTCTGTTGTACGTGCGTCATCGGCGATCCGGCGCACCAGGCGAGGGCGGCATGACCATTCATTACGCCCGGCTGGTGCCGTGGTTTGTGTGGGGCTTTATCGCCCTTGCGTTGATGAACACGTTGGGCTTGTTGCCGACCCTGCACTTCCCGCTAACCCCGGCCTTTTCCGATTCCACACAGCAGGCCAGCGTTTCTGTGGGGCCGATGTTGACCAGCCTGAGATAGCAGTCTTTCTCCGAGGCGAAGTGGATGAGGATCCGATCCCCCAGCTTGTAGCGGGACTCTTCTCTTGACGGCAGAACCTTGATGTCCCGCGTCCCGAGGCGATCCCGCTTTAAGGGCTTATCGAAATTATCGGTCCAGACCCGAATCTGAAAAGCGGGTGGCTCTTGGGGCGCGGTGGCGGCCGGCGCGGGAGCGGAAGACGGGAGGAGCGAGCAGCCGGCGGCGAGCAGGGGCGCAGAGGCGAGGACGGAGGCGGGGCGGCGATCCCGGCTCACAGGACGGAGCCCGTTGAGCCTAACTCCCCTCGGCCCTAGGGCCATCGGGGAAGTGCACCAAGGTCCTCAAGTTCGATGGCGACCTCACGGTAGACCGCGAGCGTCACGTCGACGCTAGCGTGCACGCCAGCGGCCTCGGGCATCATCCGCGCGTCGCTCGCGAGCTCTTCAAGGAGCGGCGTACTCGTGGGGTCGAAGGCGCCTCGTCCTCGGCGAGCGGCGGCTGGATCGGCTGCACCGTGCCATGCCAGTGGTGGAGCATGAGCTGAAGTGTACCGCCGAGACCGCGGCGGTGCCAGATTCACAACACCGTGCATCAGTGCTACGTCTCACAACGGCGCGGCGATCGGGCTCATCTATCGAGGTCCTACGGCCCATCGCAGATGTGGTGACTTACTCCCTCGCTCCAACGGAATCTCGTTTCCGTACCAACCGACCGTCCAGACCCAGACCTAGACTGCGGCTCTCATGTAGGCTTCTTATCTGATGCTGGATATCGCGATCTTCTTGGCGCTGGCCGGGGTGGGAGTCCCCGTGTTGATCTGCTTGTACAAGCGGGCGGCACGCGAAGATGCTCGGGACGAGCGGATCCGGGAAAAATGAGCACCGGCGAGCCTAGGACGAGCGCCCCGGTTTGGTCCCCACGGATGTGGCGCTCGCTCTCGGGACCGCGGTACTCGTGATCCGATCCCCCTCTATGAGCCCACGGCCACGCTGGGAGTCTCCTTCCCCTGTCGGATCACGAGTCCCTCAGCGGGGACGTCAACCCCGCTCGAGCGTCACTCCTATCTCAGAGTGGGATTCAGGGCCTCGGCCTCAAGCCGTTCCAAGTCGGGGAAGCCCGTCTGGCGGTACCGCTCGCGCCCGCCCGGAGCGAAGACGATGAACGTCGGCGTCATGCGTACGCCGAAGCGTCGGGCCGCAGCCCGGCCGACGTCCTCGCTCAGGTTCAGACGCAGCACTGTCGCCTGACCTTCCAAGTCCCGCTCGAGCGCGTCGACCGACCGCTTGGCGATG
>JADFNO010000038.1 GCA_022563315.1 Planctomycetota bacterium
GGGAGGTGTCGGGTCTCCCGGCCGAGCTGCAGGTCCTGGATTCGGGGTCCAAGGCCCGCGTACTTGAAGTGAGATTCGATTCCGGAGAGAGTGTCACCATTCCACGAGCCAATGTGGAGCTCATCGAGGCCTGAACGAAAGAGTGGCTATGAGAGAATATTGTCTGACCCGAAGTTGGACCGCTCTTGCCGCGGGGCTGCTGATGTCAGCGTCCTCCCCCGTGCAGGCGCAGGAGAATCATCAGGCCCCGGCCCCGCCCAGCAACGTTGTGGGTGAGGACTACCCCTGGGACGATGGAGAAGAG
Source organism: Planctomycetota bacterium (assembly GCA_022563315.1). Taxonomy (GTDB): domain Bacteria; phylum Planctomycetota; class Phycisphaerae; order Phycisphaerales; family SM1A02; genus JADFNO01. Next base: position 305 of record JADFNO010000038.1, read on the forward strand.
ATCGTCCTGCGCTGGACGCTGTCACCCGACGATGGCGATTCCGTTTCAGAGTATCTCATTTTCCAGACCGTGGCCGAGGTCGGTGATTTCGAGGTCACGCCGGACTTCAAGATTATCGACTCAACCCAGGCCGGGACCGACCATCTCGTCATCGAGATCAAGCCTCAGTCGAGGCTCTCAGAGGTGAGAAGGCTCGGTGACAGAGTCGACATCCGCGGCCTGGTAGATACGGGCAACCACGAATTTGAGCTTTCGTATCACTATCAGGTAATCGCGGTCGATTCGGATGGGAACCGATCGGCGCCCGCAACAACCTCAGCCGCGGTGAAGGCGGTGATGCAACCGTACGACCTTTCGCGTTTGTCGCTGATGATCATCACGTTTGTTTTCTGCGGGGCGGTTGTGTTCTGGATCAACCGCGCTCGCAAGGGGAAGCCGATCAAGGTTCGCAAGATCGCCGGCCTGGAAGCGGTGGACGAGGCCGTCGGCCGTGCCACCGAGATGGGACGGCCCATCCTCTACATCCCGGGCATTCAGGACATCAACGAGATCCAAACGATCGCGAGCATGACCATCCTGTCGCGCGTGGTGAAAACCGCGGCGCAGTACGACGCCAAAGTCGAAGTGCCCACGAGCAAGTCGCTTGTAATGACAACCGCCCGCGAGACAGTGCAGGCTGCTTTCATGGAGGCCGGCCGACCGGACGCCTACAACGAAGATCTGATCTATTACGTCACGGATGAGCAGTTTGGTTACGTTGCGTACCTCCAGGGCATGATGGTGCGTGAGAAGCCCGCGACGTGCTTCTACATGGGCGCGTTTTTCGCAGAGTCCCTGATCCTTGCCGAAACCGGCAACTCGATCGGGGCGATTCAGATCGCAGGAACAGCAATGCCGGCCCAGCTCCCGTTCTTCGTCGCCGCGTGTGACTACACCTTGATCGGGGAGGAGTTCTTCGCCGCATCTGCATATCTGTCAGGTGAACCTGAGCAGCTTGGCAGTCTCAAGGGACAGGACGTGGGGAAGGTGATGGTGGCGGCGCTGCTCATTGTCGGGGTGGCGATGGCCACGGTCGCAGCCATGACGGGCTGGGCCCCACTCACGAACGCGGTGACTTTTTTCAAGAGCGTCATTCTGACGTAAGGAACATCGGCGAATGAAACGAAACGTACCGTTGATGGTGGCCATTATCGCCGGGTACGTCATGATCCTGGCGTATTTCAGCCCGTACACCGAAGGGTGGGGCGAGAAGGTCATGGTCTGGTTCGACATCCTTGCGGCCATCGCCTTCGTTCTGGGCGGCGGCAACCTGCTGAAAGTTCATCTGAAGAAGGTCTCGGATCGCCAAGCGGGCTGGGCCTATTCCGTGATCACGGTGGTCGCTTTTCTTGTCATGCTGATTGTGGGACTTGGCAAGATCGGCGTCCATCCCCATGAGAAGTACGCTCACATGGCCTGGTCGGGCAACTTCAGTGCGATAGGCAGCCCATTCTGGTGGTTGTACGAGTATACGTTCAAACCTTTGCAGGCGACGATCTTTGCCATGCTCGCCTTCTATGTTGCGTCGGCGGCATTTCGTGCCTTTCGCGCTAAAAACTTCGAGGCGATTCTTCTGCTCGGCACCGCGTTCATCATCCTGCTGGGCCGGACCGCGGCGGGGCCTTACATCACGGGCTGGTTTCCCGATTGGATCGAAGGATTGGAGGCGGACAAGCTGTCAACCTACATCATGGAGGTGTTCAACACAGCGGGGAACCGGGCGATCATGATTGGAATCGCCTTGGGGACCGCTTCGGTTTCCTTGAAGATTCTTCTGGGCGTGGACCGGTCGTACCTCGGGTCTGGAGAGGAGTGAGCCATGTTGGATTTCTTCCGTAATCTGGACCGTCGATGGATCTTCCTGCTCATGGGATTGTCCGTGGCGGTGCCGATTCTGCTTCAGTGGCAGTTCCCCGAAACGCCCTCTGCCCTTTCACAAGCAGTCTTTGACGAGGTCGAAGCGCTGAACGAAGGCGATCGAGTATTGTTCGCCTTCGACTTTGATCCGGGAAGTGAGGGCGAGCTCGGTCCCATGGCCACGTCGTGGGTGAGGCATTGCTGCGAGAAGAAGCTCAAGATGTATTTCATGTCCCTGTGGCCGGTCGGCCAGCAGATGATCACCGACAATATCAAGAGGGTGATCGAAGCCGACTTCCCCCACCTTGTCTATGGCGAGGATTACGTCAACCTCGGTTACAAAGCGGGAAACGAAGGCGTGATCAAGGTGATCATCAGCGATCTGAGGCAACTCTACACCACCGACGCCGAGGGCACCGCCACGGACAACATCCCCATGATGGAGGGTATCGACAGCATCAAGAAGATGGATCTTCTCGTCAATATCTCAGCGGGATATCCGGGCACGAAAGAATGGGTGCAGTTCGCGGTGACGCGCTATCCGGATGACATCAGGATGGTTGCTGGATGCACCGGCGTGCAGGCGCCTTTGTTGTATCCATACATCCCCGAGCAATTGCCCGGACTGCTCGCGGCGATCAAGGGCGCGGCGGAATACGAGAAGCTTGTCATGGACAAGTACGGCGGCGAGAACCCCGACGCCAAATACTTCGAAGGCAAGCGGCGCATGGGGCCGCAGCTCGTCGCCCACATGCTCATGATCCTGCTGATTATCGTGGGCAACATTATTTTCTTTGTTGACCGAAAGCGGGGGAAGCGTTCATGAATCGCGAGAATCTCATCTGGGTTGTGCTGTTTGTGATCGGCGGCGCCATACTTCTTGGAAGGGCCATGCTCAGTGAGCATGGAATGGGCAAGGCCTACGTCAAAGCAGTTGAGAAGGACCGCGTTCGGACCTCCGAGCCGGCCGTCTATCCGAACGAAGATGAGCAGGACATTACCTGGATCAGTGCCGACGAAGCCCGGGAACAGGGGATCGACGTTGAGGCCTTGGGAGATGATGACCATAAGCAATGGACCATCTACGATCCGGCCACCTTGACCGCCTACCAGGCGGAGATGGCGGTGGATCCGAACCAGACAACGTATCAGTTCAGTCTGTCGCGGTCCGTGGGCATCTGGTTTGCGGCGTTTATGACGCTTTTTGTTCTTACATTCTTGATCAAGGACAACCCTTTCTACAAGGTTGCCGAGTCGATCTTCATCGGCATATCCGCAGCGTACTGGATGGTCGTCGGATTCTGGTCAACCGTCACGCCGAACCTGATCGGCAAGCTTTCGCCCGATCTGGTGCGCGGCTGGGCGATGCCGGGCTTGAGCCGCGACGAGCCCGTCGAGCTTATGTACCTCATCCCGCTGGGGCTCGGGGCGATGCTTCTCTGGCGATTGTCACCCAAAGGCGGCTGGATCGCGCGCTGGCCGATGGCGTTTATCATCGGCGTGTTCTGCGGCCTCCGGCTGATCACCTTCCTTCACGCGGACTTCCTGACCCAGATTCGAAATGGAATAGTCCCATTGTGGGTGACGGACACTGCCGGGGCTTTCGACTTCTGGGAATCGCTTCGAAACGTTTTCCTCATCGTCGGCGTCCTCTCATGCCTGGTCTACTTCTTCTTCTCCTTCGAGCACAAGGGCATCGTCGGCAAGACCGCCAAGCTCGGAATCTGGTTCATGATGATCACCTTCGGCGCTGCCTTCGGATACACCGTCATGGGGCGAATCGCCCTGCTGGCCATACGGCTCGAATTCCTCTTTGATGACTGGCTGTGGCTGATCGATCCGACGAATAAGCGCGTCGAGGCGGTGGTATCAATGCTGGGGTTGTTCTGACGGTTTGCCCTACCCTACGCAGGTCGTATTCGGCCGGGGCTTCCGCCCGATGCTTGACTTTTAGAGGGGCGGTTTTTAGAGTTGCCGGCTTGTCAGTCCAACCGTGGGCCGGAGATGTGGGGCTGTGCGGTTGGTGGCGGTTGGTGGCTCGTTCGTTGGGCGGGCCGTTGAAGCAAGGACCAGATAATGGCCGTACCTGCGTTTCGAACCTCCCCAAGCCGCAAGGGTAAGCGTCGGTCGCATCTCGCGCTGCGGGCTGATCACACGGTCTTGTGCCCCAACTGCGGGGCGGCCAAGCGTCCTCACCATGCCTGCCCTTCATGCGGATACGTGCGGCCCGGCCTACAGGTGACGTCCGGCGAGGAAGAATGATCCATGCGGATCGGCCTCGACGTGATGGGGGGCGACAATGCTCCGGATGCGATCATTGACGGAGCGCTGACCGCGCTAAAAGGACTTGATGAAGCCGACGAGCTGGTGCTTGTCGGCAACCGCGACGTCATCACTGAGGCCATGGCCGCACGGACCATCCGCGACAAGCGCATCGTCGTGGTGGAGACCACCGAGGTGGTGGCGATGGACGAGTCGCCCGCAGAGGCAGTGCGGGGCAAGCCCGACAGCTCGCTCACGGTCCTGGCCGAGTTGTCCAACCCGCGCCGGGCGGCCAAGCGCGGGCTGGAGCCGGTTGATGCCACCGTTTCCGCCGGTAACACCGGGGCGTATGTGATGGCGGCACAGATGTACATGCGGCGCTTGCCCAACGTTCATCGTCCGGGGATCGCGGTGACGGTTCCGACGTTTCACGGCCCGGTCGTCTTGATTGATGTTGGCGCGAACATCGAGCCCAAGCCCCAGCATCTGGCGCAGTACGGCGTGATGGGCGACATTTACGCCCGCAATATCCTTGGGTTGGCGAACCCGCGCATCGCCCTGATGAACGTGGGCGGGGAGGAGCAGAAGGGCACGACCGACATGAAGGAAGCCGGCGATCGCTTGCGAGCGATATCGTCGATCAACTTTGTCGGCAACATCGAAGGGCGCGCGGTGTTCAACGGCGGCGCCGACGTCATCGTCACCGATGGCGTGGTTGGGAATGTCATGATCAAGCTTGCCGAAGGTCTTTCGGAGGGGATATTCAAGGCGATCGCGCGCGAGGTCCGGGCGATTGATCCCGATTTGGCCACGCGCTTTGAGCCCATCGTGCAGAAGATCTACGCGGAGCACGATTATCACGAATACGGAGGAGCGCCGCTGCTGGGAGTCAAAGGGGTGTGCCTGATCAGTCACGGGTCCAGCGTGGCCCGCACGATCACCAACGCGATCCACCGCTCGAAGCTCTTTTTCGAGTCGGGTGTCAACCAGGCCATCACCGAGCGACTTGCCGTCGAGGAAGAAGCGGTCGCATGACGTCCCGCGCCGGATGCGGGGTTCGCATCGCCGGGGCGGGGTCGGCCGTGCCCGCAGGGGTGCTGACCAACGCCGACCTCGAAAAGATGATCGATACCACCGACGAGTGGATCGTCCAGCGCACGGGGATCCGCGAGCGCCGCATCGTTGATCAGCCGGCCCAAGGTACCTTCACGCTCTCCTGCGATGCGCTGAACCGTGCGCTGGAAGATGCAGGGATGAAAGGCAACGAGTTGGACCTGGTGATCGTCGCCAGCGTCACCGGCGAGATGACCTGCCCATCGGTAGCGGCCCGAGTGTCGGCTGAAGTGGGCGCTACCCCAGCCGGCGCGTTCGATCTCGTCGCCGCATGCAGCGGATTCGTCTATAGCATCAATGTGGCCGACTCATTGGTTCGCAGCGGCCGGTTCGATGCGATTGGCGTTGTCGGCTGCGATGCGATGAGCACGGTCATTGACTACTCCGATCGGAATCTGTCGGTCCTCTTCGGTGACGCGGCTGGAGCCGTCATCCTCACCCGAGATGAGGATCCTGCATTGGGTTGCCTGTACCAGACGATGTTCGCCGACGGAACGAGCTGGGAGTCGCTGTACATGCCCCGGCGCGAGCATGAGATACCACAGTCGGACAGCGAAAACGCGATCCGCATCGGATGTCTGCGAATGAATGGTCGCGAGATTTATAAGTTCGCGATCGTCAAGCTGCGCCAGATGATCGAGGAGGCGCTGGACGCGACAGGTCTGTGCCCGTCGCAGATCAGCCAGTTCGTCTGCCACCAATCCAACCTGCGGATCATCGACGCGGCTCGCGAGAAACTAGGACTCCCGCCGGAGAAGGTGTTCATCAATATCGACAAGTTCGGGAACAGTTCTGCCGGCTCCGTCGGCCTGTGCTTCGACCAGCTTTGGCGAGCCGGGAAGATCAAGCGCGGTGATACGGTGCTGTTCGCAGCGATCGGGGGCGGACTGACCTGGGCCACCAGCGTGTGGAAGCTGTAAGAGAGGCCTGAAGATTTGGAGGTCCGGAGGTTTGGAATCGCAAGGACGTGAAGCGGTCATCCTCTGTCCCGGTCAGGGGGCGCAGGCCGTCGGGATGGGCCAGGCCTGGCATGACGCCTCTGGGGCGGCTGCGAGCGCGTTCGCTGAAGCCGACGATGTCCTGGGCGACTCGCTGGGCACGCCGCTGAGCGACCTGTGCTTTGGCGGGCCGGCGGATCAGCTGAACCGGACGGACGTCGCTCAGCCGGCCCTTTATGTCTGTGCGGTGGCCAGCTACCAGGGACTGAGGGAGCGAGCGGGCGAGCTGCCGATCGCGGCGGCGGCGGGATTGTCCCTGGGGGAGTACACGGCGCTGCACCTGGCTGGGGCGTTCGACTTCGCCCAGGGCCTGCGGCTGGTCGCACAGCGAGGCCGGCTTATGCAGGAGGCGGCCGAGCGAACCGAGGGGGGCATGGTCGCGCTCATCGGGGCCGGTGAGGACCAAGCCCAGGCGATCTGCGACGAAGCGGCGGCCGGCGAGGTCCTGGTGATCGCCAACCTCAACGCTCCGGGCCAAATCGTGCTATCCGGCCACTCAGGGGCATGCCGGCGTGCGATCGAGGTTGCCGAGCGGCTGGATCTGCGGGCCACGCCGTTGGCGGTGGCTGGGGCCTTCCACTCGCCGCTGATGCAGTCTGCGGCTGACGCCATGGCGGAGGCCCTAGCGGAGATCGAAGTTTTCCCGCTCCGCGTGCCGATCTGGTCGAACGTAACGGCCCAGCCGCACGATCCTCAGAACCTGGAACTTCTCAGGCAGCGGCTCGTCGAACAAATCATCAGCCCGGTTCGGTGGGCTCAGACCTGTCATAAGCTCGTGGGGGAGGGTACAATGACTGTTCACGAGCTTGCCCCGGGGCGTGTTCTCCGCGGCCTGATGCGTCGCATCAACCCAAGTGTGAAGGTGAAGAATCATGACCAGCCGTAACAGCAAAGGGATTGGAGCCGCCGTGGCCGGAGTCGCATGCGTCGTGCTTGTAGCCGCCATCGCGGGCTGCGGCAGCGACGAGCCGGAGCCAACGGCGATCGTTGTCCGAGACCACGTACCACCACCACCGCCACCGCCAACGCTCACACCGATCAGCGAGTTGATGATCCAGCTCGGGATCGACGAGCGGGTTCGGCTGCCGGAGGACAAGGCCCCCGACAACGATCAGGCCAGACGAGCGGTGCTGGAGTTCTTTGACGCCTTTGCCCGGGGCGACGACCAAGTCGTAGCCAGTATGGTGTCCACGGCTGATCGTCTGGAGCTAGAGGCTCTGGTGGACTCTGGCGCCTGGGCGGAGACAACGAACCAGATCACCAGAATCGACGTGCAGACCGGATCCGATCCTCAAGACGACGAATATACCTGCGCTCTGGCGATCATTTACGTCGGTAGCGCGTTCCAACCTCAACTATGGCACTACAGCGTTGATGATATGGACGGCGCGAGGTTCGATGCAGCACCGACACCGCCGGGAATCATGGATCGGCTCAGCGGCGTCGATTGGATTGCGGCCTGGTTTGCGGTGCTTGCCGAAGAGCTTGCCCTGGCAGACAAGCCAGACGAAGATTACCGGGCGCCGCAGAAGATCTATGTCACTGGAGTCGGTGGTGTCGGGTCGTCGCAGGGGCCGGGAATCGAGCCTGAGGGCCCGGGCAATCCACTGAGCCCTGGTGGTCCGGATATGCCCGGCCGGAGAAAGAGGCCTCCGAAGCGCAAGCCGCCGGGACCGCCCTGAGCCGCCGCCTTCGGTTGGCAATCCAACGCAGTCCAGTACAATCCTGGCCCGCCTTGCGCGGGCCAGTTTTCGTTCATTGCACCCTCCGAGTGCTTGGGGCCAGCCATCGAAACGCGTGTCGCGATAGTAACCGGAGCCAGCCGCGGCATCGGCCGGGCCATTGCCTTGCGTCTCGCGGCGGACGGCCGAACGGTGGTGCTTGTCAGTCGCTCTGTGGAGGCGCTGGAGGCGGTCCGCCAGGAGATTCAGCAAGCCGGTGGCGCCGCGGAGGCTCGACCCTGTGACGTCGCCGATGGCACCGCCCTGGCTGGACTCGTCGACGATGTGGCGTCTACCCATGGCCGGCTCGATATCCTCGTGAACAACGCCGGCATCACGCGGGACGGCTTGGTGTTGCGCATGAGTGACGAAGACTTCGACACCGTTATGCAGGTGAACCTGAGATCGGCCTTCGTGGCCTGTCGCGCCGCGGCCCGCCCCATGCTGCGGGGTCGGTTCGGGCGGATCATCAACATCAGCTCAGTCACCGGGATCGTCGGCAACCCCGGCCAGGCGAACTACGCTGCGGCCAAGGCTGGGCTCATTGGCCTGACGAAGTCGCTCGCCAAGGAGTTGGGCTCGAAGGGGATCACCGCGAACGTCGTGGCCCCGGGCTTCGTCGAGACGAGCATGCTCGATGCCCTCTCCCCCCAGGCCAGGGAGCAAGTGACCAAGATGTTGCCGGTGCGGCGCTTCGGCCGGCCCGAGGAGATCGCGCACGCCGTCTCGTTCGTCGCCTCCGATCTGTCCGGCTACTTGACGGGACATGTGCTGGTTGTTGACGGCGGGCTGGTGTGCTGAGGCTCTTAACGGCCCCAGAGGCTCGGTCTCCAGCCGGCCCACCGCGGTACGCATTGATTCGACGCCGATCGAGGCTATAGTGGTCGCCCAATGTCCCTCGCACGGGACGTCCGTCTTGTCAGGAGAGCTCACCGTGACGGAAACTGAGATCGAAGCCAAAGTGATTGACATCGTGGCTGAGCAAATGGGGGTGGACAAGGGCACCATCTCCCGCGAGACGAACTTCACCAACGACCTCCACGCCGACAGCCTCGATACCGTTGAGTTGGTCATGGAGTTCGAAGACGAGTTCGAGACCTCGATCCCCGACGAGCAAGCGGAGAAGATTCAGACGATCGGCCAAGCGGTTGACTTCATCAAGCAAGCGATCGGCGCCGATTCCGAAGAATCTTCGTCCGCGGCGACCTAGCGCCGGGAATCGTCTCGGCCGGCCAGTCGGCCGTGCTGGGAGGTGCCCGCCGCTGCCTCCTCATCTAGAGTCCCGAGAACTCCTGCGCATGACCAGCATCCCGAAGCGGCGCGTCGTTATCACCGGCCTTGGCGCCGTCACCAACGTCGGTACCGACGTGCCGAGCATGTGGCGGTCGGTCGTCGAGGGCCGCTGCGGCATCGGTCCCATCACGGCCTTCGAGCAGGACGAGCAGTGGACCGCGCGCATCGCCGGCGAGATCCACGACTGGGATCGCGCCCAGAGAATCAACGTCCGCGAAGCAAAGCGCATGGATCGATTCTGCATGTTTGGTGTTTATGCCGCTGCCGAAGCCGCCGACGATTGCGGGATCGACTTCAACGCGGGTGATCCCTACCGACGGGGCGTTGTCATCGGGTCGGGCATCGGGGGCATCCTCACGATCGAGCATGGCCATACGAAGCTCCTCAAGACCGGTCCGCGCAAGGTAAGCCCCTTCACCGTTCCGAAGCTCATGGTCAACGCCTGCGCCGGCAACGTCTCGATCCGCTTTGACCTGCGCGGCGTCAACTCCGCCACCGCCACCGCCTGTGCGACCGGCGGGCACGCCATCGGCACCGCGTACTACCTCATTCAGCGCGGCGATGGGGATGTGATGCTCGCGGGCGGCGCCGAGGCGTCGATCACACCGCTGTGCATTGCTTCCTTCGCCAGCATGAAGGCGCTCTCGACGCGCAACCACGAGCCGGAGAAGGCCTCGCGACCCTTCGATCGTGATCGTGACGGTTTCGTGCTGGGTGAAGGCGCAGCCGTGGTCGTGCTCGAAGAGCTCGATCACGCCAAGGCCCGCGGCGCTCGCATCTATGCCGAAATGGTGGGTTTCGGCTCGACCGGCGACGCGGGCCACATCGCCGCCCCTGATCCCGAAGGCGTTGGCGCCATGAGGGCCATGAAGGCTGCCCTCAGCGATGCCGGCCTGAATCTGGACGAGGTCGACTACATCAACGCTCACGGCACCTCCACGCAGCTTGGTGACGCCGCTGAGGTGTACGCCGTAAAGGCCCTGTTCGGCGATCATGCCTCCAAGATCGTGATGAGTTCGACCAAGTCGATGACCGGCCACATGTTGGGCGCGGCCGGCGGTCTCGAATCCGTCGTGAGCATCTTGGCCGTCAATCGCGGCGTGATCCCGCCCACGATCAACCTCGACCACCCGGATGATGGATTTGACCTCGACTTCGCGGCCCACACCGCGCAAGAACGCCACGTGCGCTGCGCGCTTAACAACTCGTTTGGCTTCGGCGGGCACAACGTTTCTCTTGCCTTCAAGGAATACGACGGGGCGTGACGCGCAGTGCGATGCGTTTCGGTCTGATTCAGCTGATCGGTGCGCCCTTCCCATTCGGCTCGATGATATCTCGGGCGAGACCCATCAACTTCATCAACCGGATGGTCAGGTAGGTCATGTCGAATTCCCACCAGCGCATCCCGTGCCGGGCCGAGCGTTGCATCCAATGGTGGTTGTTGTGCCAGCCCTCGCCGAAGCTCAGGAGTGACACCCACCAGATGTTCTTGGAGTCGTCGCCGGTCTCGAAGTTTTTATAGCCCCAAGTGTGGCCGGCGGAGTTGACGAACCAGGTGGCGTGGTACGTAAACACCGTGCGCACGCACACGCCCCAAACCACCCATGACCAGCCCGCTTGGAACAGGAATTCGCCAAGGAAATACACCGCAAACGCCAGCAGGATCAGGGGAACGAAGTGCCAGCGGTCGATGATTCTCATCACCGGGTCGCGCTGCAAATCCTTGGCCGCATCTCGTCGGCGACTCCCTTTCGGGGCCTTGACAACGCACCAAAGCACATGCGACCAATTGAAACCGTGCTTGGGCGAATGTGGATCATCCTCGCCGTCGGAATGCTGATGATGTAGCCGATGCACGCCGACCCATTTGATCGGACTCCCCTGCCAGCTCATGGTGCCGAGGATCGTGAGGACGTACTCCACGATCTTGGGCGTCTTGAAACTACGGTGCGTGAGCAGCCGGTGAAAGCACACGCAGATACCAAGACCGCCGCACAGCCACCAGAGGAAGCCGGCCAAAGCGAAGCCGCTCCACGTGAACGTAAACGGCGCAAATAGGCATCCCACGTGCAGTATCCCGATCCCGCCGCCGGTGGACCAGTCGATGTTACGAAAACGAATTTTACGCCATGTAGGTTCTGCCGGCGTGGCAGGTGCTTGCGACACAGTGATCTCCAGTACGTGTGGTGAGCCCGCGTTGGAACGGCGCGGGCATCCGCCTGTAACGAATCGGAGGATCGTACGTTCCTAACCAGATCGGTCAACCCTGTGGAGTTCCCAGTCGAAATTCGGCCGAAATCTTCCAGCGCCGCCCGAGGAGCAGAAGCCCCGACTCAGCCGATCGGGCTCGCAGCGCAGGTTGTCTGCCTTCAACGGGTTTATTCGGATGCGCTGAAAGGCCATTTCCAAAAGGAACCCGCGTATCCGTCTGGCCGGTTGGGGTCGTTTCTTTGAAGAAGGCATCAAGGCCCTGATGGAATCGGGATCTCCGCTACGCTTCGACATCAGAAAGAAGGCATCGCGGGGAAACCGAGGCTTGTAGCTGGGAATTCTTGCTCTAACAGCACTTGAAGCTTGTATATTGGTATGCAGTCCGTTCGCTCGTGGTGCGAGCACCGGCCGTTGCCCAGAGGTTCAAATGAGCCGTTCAATCACGCTTTGTGCCGCAATTCCTCTCATCGTGGGTCGCGTGTCGGCGGGCGATCAACTTCCCGGTACGCTGAACTTCGCCAACGTCACCGGCGACCGTATCGTCCAGACTGTCCCGGAAACCGCCAGTAACCAGAAAGAAGTCGAGTTCGGCGACTTCGACAATGATGGTGATCTGGATGTTGTCGTTGCCAACGCACACTCCGACTTTGGTCAGCGCCGCAACAAGTTGTATCGCAATGACAATGGCGTCTTCACGGAAGTTAGCGGTGAGCCGATCATCCCTGAGTTCAGCAACGCCAGCGTCTCTCGCAACGTGTTCTTCCGTGATTACAATGGCGACGGCTGGCTGGACATCATCATCATCAACGGTCGGAATTCCGGCGGCGACGCCGGCCGGAGCAAACTCTTTCTCAACCGACAGGAGGACGGCCGGTTCAGCTTCTTTGAAGAAGTGGGTTTGAAGTATCTCGGCGGAAGCTTCGGTGGCCCGGCAGATGGCGCGATCTCAGAGGATCTCGATCTCGATGGTGACTTCGACGTCTATGTCGGTAATGAGCCGAGCTTCTCGCAGGACACGATGTACTTCAACGATGGGGACGGTTTCTTCGAGAACGTCACGGCGACCCACGTGCCGATCGATGGCCACTACACCGACGACGTGGCCGCCGCCGACATGAACGGTGATGGCAAGCTTGATCTACTCGTCACCAATGGGCCTCCGGACAACTTCATTTACTACAACGACAATGGCCGTGGCAGCAGCGGTCTGGGCGACTTCCGATATGGACCTGACGGTCTCGGCGGTGTTCAGTCGTTGGGGACGGCGTACAACCAAAGCGCCATGGAGCCCGGCGACTTTGATAACGACGGCGACCAAGACATCTATTGGGTGGGGAAGGGCGGTGGTCCTAGGGACCGTGTGCTTCGCAATGACGGCAACGATGAAGACAATAGAGCGACCTTCAGCGTCCTGGATATTCTGCCTGCTTCCGTAACCGAACAGTTCACGCGAAAGGCGACCGTGGCTGACCTCAACGACGACGGCCGTCTCGACGTGTTTGTCGGGGGACATACCACCCGTCCCGCGATCCTTCGCAATACCACCGTCAATGGTCGAATCTCCTTTGTCGATTGGACCCCCGGAGATGAAATCCCCAACGGCTCGCAGCATCGAGGTTGGCATGCGGCAGCATTCGACTCAAATAATGACGGTGACATCGATATCTTCCTCGGCGGATGGACCAACGACCATCTCTTTGAGAATGTCCCGTCGAACGAAGTGGATGAAGACCATTTGGACGGGCTTCTTCCCCCGGTCTACAACACCGATCCCGTAGCGGTGCTCGGTCATTCCGAAGAAGATGAGATCGATATCTATGTCGCGGACGATATCGGCGATGACTCGTTCATCGCTGTCGTACTCAATGGGCCGGACGACTATCTGCTGGAAGTGCTCGACGTTGACGACGTGCTGCTGGGAGCTTCCGATCGCGGTGGGCTCGGCATAGAAGAAGCGATGCAGATCACCATCACAACGGCCGGGACGTACAAGGTTCGCGTGACGGTGAACGAATCTGCCGGCAGTCAATTCGATTTGGACGGCGACGGCTCGGTCGGCGTTTCCGATCTACTCTCGTTGCTTGGGCAATGGGGAACCGACCCCGGCGGACCGCCGGACTTTGACGGCGATGGCACGGTCGGCGTGAGTGATCTGCTGGCGTTGCTGATCAACTGGGGCCGGGCGCCCTCCTCGAACGACTACGTGCTGGAGGTTCTTTCCCGCACCGGGCCGTAGGCGATCACACAAGACAAGGGATCAAGTGGGAGGCGATCCGCTGTCCCGAGACTTGGCCGGCGATAGTACGCTGGTGTGTATGAGCGAACTGCATCCGATCACTCGAACGCTGCTGACGGTCTTGGCGAATCAGATCGTGCGCACCGAGGCGGCGTTTGAGGATTTGCGCGATGACGTTTTCCGAGCTGAGCCGGGCGGTGATTGCAATTCGATCCTCGAAATCGGCCGGCACATGCTTATGTTGCGTCGGTTTCAGATGACCCTGCTGGGATCGTTGCTGGCTGAGCGCGTGGACGACCCCCAGGGCGTGGAACGAATCGACGATCTACGGGCGAAGCTCGCATCCGCGGCCGACCTGCTGCGGCAGGCGATCGGCGAACATGATCCGGAGGATTGGTATGCCGCCCCGCCGCCGGACAAGCCTCGGCCCGGCCATTGGCCGGACGATCCGACGATCGAGCGATTCGTTCGTCCCTTGAACGACTTCACGAATCATCTCGGGGCGATTCGCGCGATCCGGCGGACACTTGGGAACCCGATCGAGCGCACGCAATAGGGTGAACGCTCCAGCGGGCTGGACCGCGGACGCGAATCATTGGTTGATCAGAACGGGAAGCTGAGTCCAGCGTAGATGTAGAGACTGTCCTGGCTGGGATTGGTGTCGAACGTGCGACCGTTGGAGATATGGTGCCAGCGCACGCCTGTGAGTAGACGTACGTCGTCGCTGATATCGAAGCTGATGCCGACGCCGGCCTGGGCGACGAAGTTGAAGCTCGATCCGCCGGCGGGAACGGCGTCGCTCGTCTCCATCACACCGCCCACCATGTCGACGAAGAGCGACCAATCGTCGCGGGCCAGGACGTGCCAGCGTGCCAGCACGTTGAAGTTGAAGCCGCCTGCGTTCTCGGCGGCCGGTTGATCAAAGTAGAGTCCGTTGAACTCGAAATCGATGCTGAAGTCATCAACGATGAAGTAGCTGAAGCTGAGCCCGCCGAGCCCGAATCGTTTGTCGGTCTCCTCGAACTCGGCGCCGAAGCCGCCCTGCACGTTCCAGCGCCATGATCCCTGCTCGCCGAACCGAGCCACGAGCGTCGCCGGGTCGGCGTCGTCCTGTGGTACTGCCTGTTGGGGCGCCTCCGGCGTGACGATGGGCATCGCCTCGAACTTGAGGCTCACCGTCTTGGCCATGCCTTCGTTGGGCTCGGCGGCGCTGGCCAAGCTGACAGTGCTTATGGTGAGGGCACAAGCCGGAATCAGGAATGCTCGAATCACGATGGGACTCCCGCGGGGATCGAAGATGAGGTCGGCAGCGTACGGTTGGTTTCCAATGGAGGCAAGTCGGGGAACTTTGGCCGCCGGCTCGTCACCGGCTAGAGTACACACGTCATGTCTCGACCACACGTCATTGTGGCGATCGGTGAAGCGCTGCTCCGGGAGTTTTCCGACTGTGAAGAGCCGGCGGGCCTGGCGCTGCTCGTGCCGCTTCACGCGAAGCGGCTGGGGCACACCGGGATCGCGATCTCACGGCTCGGTCAGGATGCAACGGCCGAGCGGTTGTTGACGCTGCTTCAGTCGCAACAGATCGACGCGAGCCATCTGCAGAGCGATCCTGATCTGCCGACCGGGCGGTTACGATTGATCGGGTCATCAACGTCGCGCGGCGACGAGGCTCGTGCCGCGTTCGACGAGCTGCAATGGGATTTTGATCTCGCTGATGTCGCGCAGCAGGCCGACGCCGTCGTGTACGGCGCTCTGGCGAGACGAACCGGCCAGTGCCGCTCGGTCATTGACCGGTTTCTTGCCGAATGTGGTTCGTGCCTGCGCGTGCTCGATCTGACGAATCGGGCCGATCACGATGAGCCGCGAACGGCTCCGACGTCGGGAATGAAGTTCGCCGACGTGGTCGTGGTCGATGAAGCGGCCTTGGCGGTGGTGCTGCCCAGCGCGATCGGAAAGCCGACGCCCGATGCGATGAGTGAGTTGCTGCGCCAGTCTGATGCGCAGGTCGCGCTGTGGGCGCAGCCCGATCAGCCGCTTGCGTTGTACACGGCCAGTGCGTCGTGGACGGGAAGTCAGCCGATTGGCGCTGAGGCGCGCGAGGCGACGGTCGTGGGTCTCGTACACGGCATGTTGAACGGTTGGGATCTGCGCGAAGCGCTGCGTTTGGCGGAACGCGTTACACGACATGCGATCGAACATCGCGGGCAACCGCCGCCGGCCGAACTTCTCGCGCGCTCATAAAAAAAACCCGCCGCCCGGACGCTCCGACACTTCCGGACGGCGGCAGGCCACGGCCAGAAGGCCGTTTCGATAGGCTACGTTCCACAGTAGCCGCCTGCCTGGCCGTCGGTCAATGGCAGATTCTCAGCTTCCAAAGATTTTCGTAAATCACTGTGCTGCATCAACTTATGAAGAATCCTCGTCTTGAGTCCAGCTCGGGGCCCTTCCCTGGGCTTCCCAACTTGGTCGAGCCGCCGCTGACGGAGGTGGCCATCGCTGTCCTGTGGCGCGAATGTCACGGACGCGAACTGCTCCTGACGCGGCGACGGCCAGGCACGCACCTCGCCGGGCAGTGGGAACTCCCCGGCGGCAAGATCGAGGCGGGCGAGTCAGCCCGGCAAGCGCTGCGGCGGGAACTGGCCGAGGAGATTGGGGTTGCCGTGCAAGACCTTGAGCCACTTGTAGTTACGGTGCATCGCTACGGCGATATCTCGGTTCGGCTCCACGCCATGATCGCCAACGTGCCGCCTGACCTTGCTGTGCGGAACTTGGCTGTGGCCGAGCATCGCTGGGTGGAGCTGGATCAGTTGGGCGACTTCGATTTGCCCGAGGCCAACGCGCCGATCACGGCGGCTCTATTGCAGCGTCTGCGACGCTCGCCGGAATGTGGATAACTTGATATAAACTGCTCAGGAAGCCGCGAGACAAACACGCCGATTTCGCATGTAACTATTTATTATCACTGTCTTTGCAACTGACGCTCTGGGCCTTTCCGGGAAGGAATCGCGATTGTGGAAAAATTGACGGGCAGGAAGGCCCACCGCCGGCAATTTCTGATATTTTATGTGCCTGTTCTTTCGAGCAAGATCCCCGGTTGGGGCCCGCCGCGAGGTCGAGGCATCTTCCGGGAAGGTCGGTCGCCAAATTCGTCCCGCGACGCACGAATCGGGCACGGATCGGAGATTGAGGGCCTCGAACCCGAGCGAGAAGCCGGACTCGAGGTCACGACGTTGTCCGGAGGTGGAAAGCCACACGGCGGCGCTGTCTCGACGCGAGCGGTGCCACCATTGCTGTGTTACGTCGCGTCTTCGTGTCTTGTACGAGTCCGGTCCGGGCACGACGGCGCACCGGCGGCGACAACGCCGGCACGGCATTGACCTCGTAGCGATCAACCAGGCCGCTACTCAGATCGTTCGTTGCCGTGAGTCGCAGGTGGCTGCACGATTCGCAAGACGGCTTGGTCGTCGCGCTGATCAAACCGAGCTGTCGGCCAGGCCCGCAATTTCGATCCTCAGCTTCCCAACAACGACTTCGGAGTTCGTTATCACCTCCCGCCGATATGGTGACGGGTACGGCGCTAAGCGCGCTCGTTTGGGCACGAAGCATGACCATCGCCCATGTCTGTTGTGGCTGCGCACGCGACTTGGCCGGTGTGCGCGCAGTCCGTGACCCACACTACGCGCTGCCCCTGGTTCTCTGCCCAGGTTGTGGCAAGGCGTATGTACGTCAAACACATCCGTTTCACGCTCGATGGATCGGGTCATTGCGCATTGGAACCGCGCTCACCGCCCTCATCTTTCAGAATGTCGTTGCGGTGACGCTGATCTTTTCAACGCTTGCCGTCATTGCCGGAACGCTTGCACTTGGATACGCGGCGATCATCGGTGAGCTGACGCGACAAGCACTGATCAATCTCGGCATGAGCGTTGGAGCCGTATCGATTGTCACGGGCGCGTGGCTGACGGCGGGCCTCAGTCATATCTCGTGGTGGCGGGCGTGGCTGGGTTGGATGCTCCTGGTCGTCTCGCTCGTGGGCTTCATCGCAGTTGTGATTCCAGTCGCGCTCGCCGGGCGTGTGCCTGACGTCGTTTCTTGGATCGCCGGCACGAGTGTGATCACCGCGGCTGCATGTGTGCCGTTGGGCATCATCATGGTGCTTGCCTTGGCCGGAATACCGCTGGGCAAGTTGATACTCTCTGCGCATCGCGCCTTTGTTCGCGGGCGATTCCGCTGGCGAAGGCGGCGCCGAGCGCTGGGAGCAACGTTGCTATGAGCGTGACTGATCCAGTTGATGACAAACAGGCCAAGGCGCCCGAGCAGCACGTCAGCGTCATTGTCGGCGATCGACTCTGCGTGCACTGCGGTTACAACCTCACCGGTCAGAACATCTATCGGGAGCCGCACTACGATCTGTTGATCGCCAGATGCCCCGAGTGTGGGTCGGTGGCATCGGTGCTGGAGTACCCCGTGCTGGGGCGATGGGCCAACCGGTGGGCTGCGGTTATTGCTGCCTTATGGGTGCTCGTGCTGCTCGTGATTTGGCTTGGAACCTCCGGTGTATTGTTCGGCCTCTCAATGGCGACCGGCGCCCAGGGAGCGCGGAACGAGTTTCGGATATATATCGAGGATGAATACAAGCAATGGGAGGCTCAGCAAGCAGGGGCCACCGCGCCAAACACGGCGCCCGGCGCTGTCAATACGACTGTTGCTACAGCCGGTGGAACGGTAATCACGTTGCCGCCCGGAACACCGCCGCAGATCTCCGCGTTTCTCAACCGCGGCTCGCGCTTCGCGAAGTTCACAACGTGGTGGAGTCTGCTAGATAAAGCGACGCTCGTTCGAGGAGCCGGCGGCGTGCGGGCGGTGATCGATCCAAGGGCGTTCTTGATGTGGGTTCCGCTTTCGATTGTGGCATTTATCTTGGGGTGCTTTTGGGGGATCGCACTTTTGCGTCGTCGGCGGTTGGGGCTGCTCATCTGGGTCGGTGTGATCATGGCTACTGCGGGCGTCTATGCACTCATTCCGACGCTCATGTGGTTTTGGGAGGAGCCCTCCTACCCGTGGAGCGCAGCCGAGCGGATCGTCGCTCCGCCGTTGCTTGTGCTCTCGCTCGCCTATGCTGCGATTCCACTTTCGATCGGCGTACTGGTGGGGCGTCCATTGGCTCGGCAATTGATCCGCACGCTCTTACCCCCCAAGCTCCGCAGCTCACTTTCATTGCTCTGGACGACCGACGGCTACGATCCGCCGCGCGTGTAAGGCGTCCCGGCTCCACTCTACCCCGTATAGCCGCCGCGGCCACGCGGCGAAGATGGCGCGGCGGGCGCTCATTGACGTTCGACCCGCCGTGGCCGGCGGGGCTAAACGGTCGGAATTGTCCTGCTCATGTCAACTGCCAAGTGCCTTCTTCATCACCCCCGATCGGTGAGGAGGATGAGCAAGTCGCTCGCGCCAACCGCGCTGCGTTTTCGATGAACCTGTTCGTGAAGTACCGGTTTCAATGGCCGCGGCCCTTCGGGGCCGCGCGTATTTTTCTTGGCTTGCGACCACGTTGATGTTCGTGCTGGCAGCAGCGGCTCGGAATCAGGTAGCCTATCCAGGAGCCGGCAAGACGAGGAGGGTTGCCGAGCCGAGTGATCAACTACGGCGTTCGCCCACTCAAGATCTTCGTGAGTATTGCCGCGTCGATGTTGCCGCCGGAGATGATGCACACGACCGTTCCCGAACCAGCCTGACCGCTCAAAGCGGCGGCGACCGCTGCGCCCGCCGCGCCTTCGGCAATGACACGATTGCGCATCGCCATGAGCCGGATCGCCTCGGCGGTTTGTGCAAGTGATACAACGATCGAGTCATCGAGTAGGGCGCGAACCATCGGCCACATCTCGGGCAGTACGCTCTTTCCGCCAATGCCGTCGACGAAGCTCGGCGTGTGTTGGATCTCGCGCGGTTCATTGGCAGCGAAGGAGGCGAGCAACGGAGCGGCGGTCTCGACCTCGGCTGCATAGACCCTGGTCTTGGGCTTGAGCGCGCGGACGGCGGCCGCAATGCCGCTGCTCAACCCTCCGCCGCCGAAGGGCACGACGACCGCGTCAACTTGAGGCAGGTCTTCAATGATCTCCAGTCCGATCGTTCCATTGCCGGCGACAATCGCCGGATCACTGACGGGATGGATCATTCGGCCGGACAATCCCTCGAAGCGATGCGTCACAATGATCTGCCACCATTCATCAAACGGAACTTTCACGATCCCCGCGCCGTAGCGTTCGATCGCGTCGAGCTTGATTTGCGGCGCATGATCGGGAACGACCACGCTGCACGGAACGCCCATGCGGCGAGCAACGTAGGCAAGTCCCTGGGCCATGTTCCCAGCGCTGGCGGTGTATACGCCGTCCGCGAGCACCTTCGTCTCGGCGACTCGCATCGCGTTGCCCGCACCGCGCACCTTGAACGATCCAACCGGCTGAAAGTTCTCCAACTTCAGGTAAATCTCAGCTGGCGCATCATCCACGTTGAGACGAACCAGTGGCGTACGGAGGGCCAGGTCGGCGATCCGATCCCGCGCGGCCCGGATCGCCTTGAGTGACACCGGCTCAAGCGGTTTCATTTCGTTTGCCTCCGAGCTTGACCATCGTGCCGACGCCGCTGCTCTTTGCTTCGTTGAAAATATGATGCGCTGCGGCGAGGTCTTCGACCGCCAGGCCGAGCGATTTGAACAGCGTGATATCCTGCGGCGATGTTCGGCC
This sequence comes from Planctomycetota bacterium, assembly GCA_022563315.1. Taxonomy (GTDB): domain Bacteria; phylum Planctomycetota; class Phycisphaerae; order Phycisphaerales; family SM1A02; genus JADFNO01. The sequence continues at coordinate 20,778 of JADFNO010000038.1, forward strand.
GGAAGCGCGGTCAATAAGAACCTCGCCGAGTTCGCCGAGAATATGATCGTCGTCGATCGCGCCTTCAGCTTTGGGGATGAGGAAGTCGCCGGACTCGTTCAACGTAGATTCCCGGCGATCGACGAACAAGCGGGCGTGAACGACGGCTTGCGTGTCAAGCTCGCGAGCCTTGGCAACGCACGCGCCCACCGCGTTGATATGTGCGCCGGGTGAGATCCAATCACCGCACAGTATGGGTTCCGTGGCCGCGGTCACTGTGCAGATGATGTCAGCGGTATCCACGGCCTCGCGCGCCGTGCGCATCGGCTCGATCTTCAGGTTGTGATGAGCGGATTCACACTCGGCGAAGCGGCGGGCGGCATCGTGATTGCGACTCCAGACGCGCACCAATTTCAGGTCACGTACGAGCTGTATTGCTTCAAGATGCGTGCGCGCCTGGGTGCCCGTTCCGAGGATCGCTAGTGTCGCCGCGTTTTCTCTGGCAAGACTTTTCGTGGCCACGGCACTTACCGCCGCGGTGCGAATCGCCGTGACTTGAGTTGCGTCGATGATCGCCTCGAGCTGCCCGTGCTCGACGTCAAACAGCAGGATCGCGCCTTGGTGTGAGTCGTAAACCGTACCGTGGTTGCCTGGAAAGACCGTCAAAGCCTTGACGCCGAGCACCTGTGGTTCGCCAAGGTAACCCGGCATGAGGCCGATCAAACCACAACGATTCGGCAACCACGTGGCGGTGCGCAGCGGCTGGACGGCATCGTCTCTCGCCAACGTCCGCAGCGCCTCGGCCATAAGATCGATGCACTTGCGCATCGGCAGCAGGCGGCGCACTTCGTCCTGATTGATGACGAGCACATCCATATCGAGCACTTCCTATTGCCGTTCCTCAAGCTCGACAGCGTAATCGTCCCCCACCGCCGAACACGTGTGACCAGCGGTTTCAGAACGCTCCATAGGCTAGCGAAATTCGCTATCGTGCACACCGCCTCATCGAGCCGTGATCGCATGCGGTCCGATCCGAACGATTCGCAGCGAGCACTGAATGAACATGGATCAGCCCGAGGGCCGGAGCAGTTCGCTTCAGCAAGGATGACGGAGGATATGCGTCCTTACTATCGCAGCAAGGGTGCGAATCTCACGTAACCGTGGTTGGCGGGCGTGGCGGTTCGGCTGGACGGTCGGCGACCGACCCCTTTTTTTCGGGGGTCAACCGGAATTGACCGTCGCCTAGCGGTGTCCTGGCCTATGGACCAACTTCGCGCGGGGACCAACCTGCGTACCCTGGCGACTCTTGGTCTGGAGGCAACGCTATGTCAGCACACGACTCTTCCTGGCTGAGACTGGTCACAACCATGGCCGTGGCGACGTCTATCGCATTTTGGATGGCCGCCGGTCCTGCGCCCGCGGCAAGTGGGTCGATCTTGTATGACAACGGAGTATCGGCGTCACAACTCTCAGCCTCGATGCTCGTAGGGGGCAAGGATCGCAAAGGCAATAAAGGGACGAGCAAATCACAATCAGGTTCGAGCCGCGAGGCGTCGCCACCGAAGGGGAGTTCGCCGCCGAAGCGCAAGGCGTCACCACCGAAGCGGAGTTCGCCGCCGAAGCGCAAGGCCTCGCCACCGAAGCGGAGTTCGCCGCCGAAGCGCAAGGCGTCGCCACCCAAGCGGAGTTCGCCGCCGAAGCGCAAGGCGTCGCCACCCAAGCGGAGTTCGCCGCCGAAGCGCAAGGCGTCACCACCCAAGCGGAGTTCGCCGCCGAAGCGCAAGGCCTCACCACCCAAGCGAAGTTCGAGCCCGACGCGCAAAGCATCTCCACCCAAGCGAAGTTCGCCACCCAAGCGCAAGGCGTCGCCGCCCAAGCGAAGTTCGAGCCCGACGCGCAAAGCATCTCCACCCAAGCGAAGTTCGTCACCAAAGCGCGATGCGTCTCCACCCAAGCGAAGTTCAAGCCCGCGGCGCAAGGCCTCGCCACCGACGCCGAGCTCGAGCCCCAAGCACGATACGTCACCGCCCAAACGGCTGATCGAGCAACCGCCTTCCCGACCGAATCGACGAATCGCCCCACCGCCGACTACCGCCAGACCCAGATCGTCCGTAGCCCGTCCAGAGCGCACCCCCACCGTTGATCGACGTGTTTCAGTCCGGCCGAACGGACCCTCCGCGCCGCCACGCGGTGTTACAGACAAGCGCAAGCTCGACCCATCGATCACACGAATTGCCGAGCCAAGGAAGAGTCCGCGCTCGTATCCCAAGCGGAACGTGCCTACGACGCCGACAATCGAGCCGATCCGACCCAACCGTGGGATTCTCGATCGCCCAAGACGCTTACCGACAGTCCCTTGGAACCCCGCGCCGCGCACGGTGATCGAACGGGTGATTCGAGAGCACGGCAGCTATCGCGACTACGGCGACGGGTACGACGACCGCTATGACCACGGGTACAACGATCACGACGACTATGACTACCATCACGACGGGCACTACTACGATGCTCACCATGATGGCTGGTACGGGCGCCACCGCCGTCACGGTGGGCACTTTCGCTTCAGCTTCCGGTTCGGATCACTAGGCTGGCGATATCCATACCACCACACATACTATGGTTCGTACTACCATTGGCGATATCACAA
>JADFNO010000039.1 GCA_022563315.1 Planctomycetota bacterium
CAGCGTCGGCCATTCGTATCGGACGCATGTTCCGATCGAGCCGTACCTGAGCGATCAGTGGTACGTGAAGGTGACGGACGATCGGATGACAGGCGAAGCGCTGCGGGCGCTGAGTGATGAGCAATATGAAGGCTCAAAGCCCTCAAGATCACCGGCCGGTGGCACGCACGCCAAACCACAGTCGAGTGGCACGGGCATCAAACCACAGTCTGGTGGCACGGGCATCTTGCCCGTGCAAAGAGCGCGGCCAGTAACCGCTGAACTTCAAATCCACCGACGCAATCTTCCCCATTGGCAAATCGGAGGTAGCACGTACTTTATCACTTTTCACACGGCCGGAGTTGACTTGAGCGAGGACGAGCGGCGATTGGCGCTGGCGGCCTGTCTCCACTGGCACGGCAAGAAAGCGCATGTGCACTTGGTGACGGTCATGCCGGATCATGTGCATCTGCTCTTCACGCCTTTGAAGCTGGATGCGGAAAGTTGGTATCCACTCCCTGCGTTACTACAAAGCATGAAGAGCTTCTCCGCCCATGAAATCAACAGGCAACGCGCAAGAAAAGGGGCGGTTTGGCAGGACGAATATTTTGACCGGATCATCCGCAACGACGATGAGTTCTATGAGAAGTTCAACTACATGATTCAGAATCCGGTGAAAACTGGTCTGGTTGAGTCGGCTGAGGCCTATTCATTTACGTATCGACCGGGCGATGACTTGGGACCGCACGGGCGAGACGCCCGTGCCACCGACGGCAACGGGGATGCGATGCACAGGCAAGATGCCTGTGCCACCGAGAGTTCAAGCCAGGACGGCGACAGCGAGTTGAAGTTCTTTCCTGCGCGGTATGCCAAGACGTTTCAGGCCTGGCACGAGAACCTGCGCGACTGGTGTATCAGCCGACAACTCTGGTGGGGTCATCGGATTCCGGTGTGGACGCTTCGTTGGAGTGATAATCCCCTGAGCAGTTCTGATCGACCCGGCGCAACCCATGTGCGCTTAGGCGAGACCGATCAACAAATTCAACAGCGAGCAACGGCCGAGCAGGCGGCGGCCGCAAAGATCGCTATTGCGGATTTCGTTCGTGCAGCTGGCATCACTGGTGATATCGCCGTGCACTCGGAAAACGACAGTTGGGGCGTCGTGCGACTGTGCAGCAGATCTGCGAGGGCCGATCGTATTCTTGAGGCGATCACGGAGGCTTGGGAGGAATTGCTGCGTCGCCTTCGTGAGCACACGTACGTCACAGACCCTATTTCCGACCAACTATCCAAGTGTCAGAAGGAGGCGCTTCTTCTGGCGAGACGATTCAAGTACATCGAACAAGACCTCGACGTGCTCGACACATGGTTCTCCTCCGCACTCTGGCCGATTTCCACCATGGGGTGGCCTGAACCCAAGGACTATCCCGAAACAATCGGCCTGCTCGAAACCTTCAATCCCTCCTCCGTCCTTACCACCGGGCGCGACATCATTACCCTGTGGGTTTCGCGCATGGTCATGTTCAACCGTTACTTCCGCAACGGCACGCTCCCCTTCCGGCACGTCTATATCCACCCCATGATCCAGGACGGCCACGGCCAGCGCATGAGCAAGTCGCTGGGTAACGGCGTCGATCCACGCGACATCATCCACACCCACGGCGCCGATGCGCTGCGCTACATCTTCGTGCAGATGGCCACCACGACTCAGGACGTGCGCTTGCCTGTGGATATGCTCTGCCCGCATTGTGAGCACGCGTTCCGCCCGACGCAGACAAAGAATCCGACCGGCCATCGCGTATCCGTTCCCGAGCCGCAATGCCCCAACTGCTCCAGAAAGATGGTCAGCGCCTACGGCATTTCTTCAGGCCTCGCCTCAGAAACCGACGACACACCCCTCGCTCTCAACACGTCGCAGAAGTTCGATCTCGGCCGCAACTTCGCCAACAAACTCTGGAATGCGGCTCGCTTTGCCCTGGGGCAAATGAACGGCGAAACGTCCGACGAAGTACGTCTGGACGAGCTCTCGCTGGTTGATCGTTGGATCCTCGCCCGCCTGTATCACATTGTGCGCAAGATCGAAGCGGCGCTGGCGGAATACCAGTTCAACGTCTATGCCGATGCGATGTACGAGTTCATCTGGGGCGACTTTTGCGATTGGTACCTCGAGGCGATCAAGCCGACTGTCAGCGAAAGCCCCGCGCAGCAGCAGGTGCTGCGCACGGTGCTCAATGCGATTCTGCGAATCCTTCATCCGATCTGCCCATTCGTAACCGAATCGCTTTGGCCGCACGTCCAAGCCACGGGCGATGCCTCACTGGAGGGAATCTGTCTCGCGCCGAGTGAACTGCTGGCCGAGGCCGCCTGGCCCGAGATCGACGCGGCCATGGACGACGTGCACGCGCTCGCCGATTTCAGTTCGCTGCAAGCGCTCGTCGAGTCGATACGAAACATCCGCGGTGAACACAACGTGCCGCCGAAGAAGGACATCCGTCTGTTTGCCACACCGACCACGATCGCTCTGATCGATCGCGCCGACCGGACCGTCTCCGCCCTTGCGGGATTGTCATCGGTTCAAACGATCGACCACCGCCCCGCCGACGCCCTCGTATTCACCTTCGACGGCGAGGAGCAGGCGTTGGCCGATGTGATAGAGAAGGTCGACCCCGAGATGGAGCGCGATCGCCTACAGCGTCAAATCACCGACCTCCAAAAGCGCCGTGAAGGTCTGGTCAATCGTCTGGCGAACCCCGGCTACACCGACAAAGCTCCAGCTCATCTCGTAAACGAAACGCGAACCCAACTGGCGACGGTCGAGGCGGACCTCGGCGCCGCCGAAAAGGCCATTGAGGCACTATGAGATCGGAGCGCGCTCACCAACCCGCAACAGCGATCGCCTTGATGATGCTTAGTCTGCTGTCAGTCTTGCTCGTTGGGTGTGTGACCCGTTCGAGTACAACGCCGAACCGCGTCGCCCCCGCCGCCTCGACGCAGCCTGGGCAAATGTCCGAGACCAACGCCCCGATTCCCATCGAGCGCATCGCGTGGCGATTTGCCGGAGCGGACGGACAAATCATCACCACCCCCCACTATCAGCTCTACATTACGCTGGGCGATCCGAAGATGATCGACCGCCTCCTCGTGTTCGCCGAGCGCGGCCTGAGGCACTACACCTCGGCGCTGGCGGACCTTCCCATGCCTGCCGGTCGCCTTGAAACGTACCTGTTTCAGAACCGCGAGCAATGGGAGGCGAAGACGCGCCAACTGCTCCCCACGCAGGCCCCGACATTCCTGAACCTCGGCCGGGGCGGGTTCACGACGCGCGGCCGATCGGTGCTGTACTACATCGATCGCCACGGTCGGACGCGAGATACGTTCGCCATCCTTGCGCACGAAGGCTGGCACCAATACGCGCAGACGACGTTTCGCCGTCAGCTTCCCGTCTGGCTGGAGGAGGGGATCGCCACCTATATGGAAGGATACCTCACAGACGCCGACGGGCGGGTCGAGTTTCGGCCGTGGGCGAATCGCGAGCGCTACCGCACGCTGCGCCGCGCGGTGCGTACGGAAACGCTCATCGGGCTCGATGAAGTGATCACGCGCACGCCCCAGTCCTTTCTGAAGGTTTCCAAGGATCAGTTGCTGATCTATTACTCACAGGTCTGGGCTCTGGTTCACTTTCTCCATGAGGGCCGAGGTGAACAGTATCGCCCGAAGCTGATTCAACTTCTCACCGACGCCGCGCAGGGCCGGGTCGCCGCGAAACGCTCGACCCTCAACGAATCGACCGAGGATCGGAACCGCGCCGGCACGTTGCGCTCTCAACTGGCCTCCATTTTGGTCAAGCAGTACTTCAACGCTGAATTCGACGCCTTCGAGCAGCAATACACCGACTTCGTTCACCGGGTCGTAGCGCCCGGCGGATTCGATCGAATTGCTGAAGGTCACAGCCCGCTGGTTGAGAGCACTTCCCAAGACGAACACTGAACTCGTGCCACCCGTCGGTTGGGGGCGCTACGAGAGGCGGTCCGGCATCGATGTTGATCGGGATCCTTTCAGATTCGCACGGTCGAGCCGACACTACCGAACGAGCCGTGCGCGCGCTGCTCGACCACGGCGCGCAGATGCTGATTCATCTCGGCGATCTCGAAGCCGAGGCCGTGATCGACGAACTCGTGGGGCACAACGCGCGGATTGTCTTTGGGAACTGCGACTGGAACGAGCAGGCCCTGGCCCACTATGCTGAACTGGTCGGCGTCCGCGTCGATCATCCCCTCGGACTGGCTGAAGTTGACGGCAAGCGGATCGCCTTCACGCACGGCCACCTCGCCCGGGTGATGCAAGATGCGATCAATGACGGCGTCGATTACCTCTTTTACGGCCACACGCACGCCGTCTCTGATGAGCGCTGCGGCCGTACCCGGCTCATCAACCCCGGGGCACTGTTCCGGGCCCCGCGGTATACTGCGGCACTGCTGGATCCTGCGGCGGATCACCTGAGGATCATTGAGGTTCCGAAAGGGCCGACCGGGTAGCACCATGAACGCTCAGACCACGCCGGATTTCAATCTCGACGACATCCTGGTTCGACCAGCCGAGGAAGAGGACTATTCGGCGGTGCGCGAACTGTTCAGGGCCGGCCTGCACGAGGGGCTGGTTCCCGACAACGACACCGGTGCTGACATCGAGACGCTGCACGAGGCCTACTTCTCAGACGACGGACAGAGCAACTTCTGGGTCGCACGATACGACGACAACGTTGTGGGAATGATCGGGGTCCAGAAGACGTCGCAGGACACCGCCGAGATTCGCCGACTCCGCGTGCGCGAGGGGCATCGCCGCCACGGTGTCGGCACCAAGCTCGTGGAGCAGGCCTTGACTTTCTGCCGGCATCACGAATACCTCAAGATCATCCTCGATGTGCGCATCGAGCGCGGACCCGCCATCGCGCTGTTCGAGAAGTTCGGCTTCCAGCTCGCGCGCAGTCGAGAAGTCGGGGGACGCAAGATGCTCGATTTCTACTTCGACCTCTACCGCGACCCAAACGTGTAGCCGTCGGCAAACGCGCGACGACAAACGATCCTCTGAAGTTTCCCGCGCAACAGCGCAAGCCCCGCACCAAAGTACGGGGCTTGCATGAACCGGGAGCGTTGACCCGGTGTTGTGGGGGCTCAAAAAATCTGAGCAGATTGAATCAACTCACACGGGCAACTCAAACTTCGCCGTCATCAAGTTCCTCAGCTTCTTGGACCAGCTTGTCGAGCATTCGCCTGAGCTCTTCGAGACGGTCGTTGAGCGCCTTGACGCGCCCATCATCGTCGTCGCGCCACAATCGTTGCCGGAGCTTGAGTCCATCTTCACCGTGAAGTCGTTCACGAATGGCTCCGGGCAAGTGACCCCTGAGCCGCTCGTGAAGTTTCTCCGCCGCGTCATCGCCGAGTTGCTCATGAATCCGGTTCAGCAGTCCCTTGTTCAGGCGCAGGATTAGCTTGCCGCCGTCCAGCTCCGGGAGTCTGAAGAGATCACCTCGCCGCGGGTCGATCAGCAGCTTCCGCCATTCTTTGGAGCCAGGTTGGAACCTGAACCCAAAGCCCTCGCCTTCGCGATCGAACGGGAACATAAGCATGCCGCCTTCACCGAGCTGCAATCCGTGAAGCTGCTGGGCGCTGTAGGCTTGCAACTCGACGTTCACTTTCCGCTTCTTGCCTTTGTGGATGATCGTCAGCGTAATTTCGTTACCGGGCTCCTGGTCGGACAAGACCTCGCGAATACCCTTGTGATCGGCGGGCGTCTCGCCGTTGATCGCCACGATGATGTCGTACTTCTCGAGTCCCGCTTCATGAGCCGCAAGCCCCTCGTAGACCCGGCTAATCATCGTTGCCGAATCGGGATCAAGCCTCAAGTGGATCTCCAGCGCCTCGCCGGGCGGCGCCAACTGTATGCCAAGCATCACCTTGGGGTGCTCGAAACTGCTGCCGTCAAACGCAACGTCAGTGTCGAAGAAAAGTCGCATTGAATCAGCGATCAATTCGTTTCCCTCGGCGCCATGGAACCGCATCACCCACGGCATAATCCCGTGTTCATCGTTGTCACCAAGCCAAATGTTCCCAAACGCCATCTCCTTGCCGTCGTCGTCAAGAATAATGACGCGCCCATCCTTGTGCTTGATGCGATCGGCAGGTATCTCCTTGCCGTTGACCTTCACGGTGATCTTGCCGTCGATGTTCTGAATCGAAACGGTGTGGCTTTCAGAATGCGACTGGACCGGGCCGCCGCTCGTCGAGAAGACGAAGCTGCGACGAATTTCTTTGTCGTCACTCGATGCCCCGAGCGTTGTTGAGCACAGCGCGGTGACGGCCACAACGGCCGCAACTGACCCTACGAAACGAAATTGAGTTGTCTTTGTCTTCATGATGTGAATCCTTCGCTTGGTAGTCTCTTGCATTCCTAGGAGCCTTCGACTCACCGGCTCCACGGTTGATTGTGAATATGGCCTTACATGGGCGGCTTGGCGTTTGCTTCGAAGCGCACCAACGTTGGACGACCCGTTTCGTCTTCGCCTTGGTAGTGGTAAAGACCCGGCAACGTCGTCCGCTCGAGAATCTGACGGATAAAGATCACTTCCACCGCATCGCCCGTCGGCGACGGCCGGGACTGAACGAAAATCTTCTCAGGCACTTCATCGAAGACCCGACCCTCGCGCCTCCCTTGCACCAGGTAACGCTCGAGAAGGTCGGCAGCGCTGACGACCTGTGAGCCGATCCCGGCCTGGTAGCCGTTGCCGGTTGGTTGGACGTTGCTCAGTCCGCTTACCCATGCCAGCGCCACCAAGGCTGCAACCGCCCATCCACTCCAGCGAAGCAATTGAGGTCGTTGGGATGGCGCAGCGTCAACGGCTAAACGGTCTTCCAGCCGAGCGGTCCGTGGTGTGGTCGAAACATCGTCCGCGATCGCGATTGATGCGTTCACGGCGCGCGTCATCGCGTGGTGGTCGCGCAGCGACTCGACCGTTCGACGCCACAGCGTCGGATCGGAGATCGCCGCTGCGGTTAGCTCGTCCCACGCCTCAGTTGTTGCATCAGGTTCGATCACGCGAGAAACCAGAAGCTCGTTATCTACGTTGCTCATGCGCTTCCTTTCCGTAGTACGCCCCCAGAAATCGATCCGACAATGGCTGAGCCTGGCTCGACGGTAGCTGGACGTGCGCTCATCTCGCGGAGCATGCGCCGGCCTCGAGCAATTCGTGTTTCGACCGTGGCTTCGCTGAGGCCCATGATTGACGCGATGTGCTTGCCACGCATCCCGTGTATCGCTCGGAGCATCAATGGCTCGCGATACGCCTCTGGTAGCTGCTGGGCCAAGGCCATGACGCGCTGCGCCTCCTCGTCAAGCGCGGTCGTGTCGCCGCCATCGCAAGCGTCTGGGTCCACCTCATCATTCAAGAACTCCAACCGAGGTCGTGCACGGTGTCGCCGCGCTGAAGCCCGGGCGGCATTGACCGCGACCGTCCGCAGCCACGCCCGAATGTTGTTCACGTCCCGAAGCGTGCTGATCTTGCTCACCAGAGTCATGGCCACATCCTGCAGGAGGTCCTCCAATTGATCGCCCGCAGCCTTGTGGACCAGAAGGACCGCGGCGATCCATCGACGGTGCTCCCGCCACAGCGCTTCGATCGCATCGCCGTCGCCGCTCATTGCGGCCACAACGGTCATTTCCCGGGATGTCTGCTGCGCCGTTGAAGTCACCTCAGAGTCCGTGCTCATGATTTGATGCGCCTCAGGGCTCGGATTGACGGCCAAACCACAGGATTCTCAATTGGGCAGGTTGGGCAAGGATTTTCAGCGTCCAGCCTGCCCAAGGCCACGACGCGGCTGGCTGGGCGGTTATCGGTGTCGCCGGCTGGTCCTGCCGCACGCCTTCCTTGGCCTGGAAACCGCGTTCATCGACCGCAAGGACCGCCAATCCGGGGCTCCGCATTGGCCATCGCCTCCCCATGAAGTACAGTACAGTTCTGGAGAAGGATCAGCCGGGACCCCGATCCCACGCCCCGTGCCAGCGTCGCGCCCGCCTGATCAGCCATACGTAAAGAAACGAGACGAGCGAATGGAATGTTCGCGCTGCACTAGCTCGATTCGTGCCGCCGTGGTCATTGGACTGACCTCGGTCGGCATCCTCTCGCCCATTGTCCTGGCTAACGACGCGCCGCTGTTCACCCGCCCGTTCAACGGCGTCCCCCTGGACAGCGATGAACTGTTCATTCAGATCGTCCCCGCCGAACTGATCGATTCGACCAACGACGAACAGCGTCATCTCGATCCCGGCGGCGGTCCGCGTTTCGATCCGCCCAACCTTCCCCCCCGGTTCACCGAACGCAAGACGACACCCTCGCCCACCGGCATGACGGCGGGTGGCGCCTATTTCGGTCAATTCGTGGACCACGATCTTACGAAGACCCGCTTGCGGTTCGACGAGATCCTCTTCCCGCCCTTCGTGTTCCGGTTTATGGAACTGGCCGGCGGTTTCCAGAATCGCCGAACCCCGGGCCTTGATCTCGATCCCGTCTACCGCATCAATCCCCTGGAGTGGCCCTCCATGGACGGGAATCTTGGACCCTGGGACGCGAGCAACCTGCGGTTTCGCTTCGGCGCCAACGAGATCGGCGGGCTGGACTTCATTCGCCAAGAAAATGGCGAGGCGATCATCGGCGACTCGCGCAACGATGTGACCGGCATCATCGGCCAGATCCACCGCGCGTTCATGCAACTGCACAACGAGCAGGTGGACCGGATCGTCGAGCGCGACGACATCGACGAGGATCAACTGGAGTTCCTCAGCCAACTGTGGTGGGATATCTTCAACGAGGCCCGAAACTACGCGACCGCCTATTACCAGGGAATCGTCGCCAACGAGTACGCCACCCACCTCACCGGGCGATCGCTCTTCGAGGCCTTGGATGATCGGGTCTACCCTCTCGGGCCGCTCGAACTGCCGCAGACGCCGTTGGAGTTCTCCGGCTCCGTCTTTCGGCTGCACACGCTTATCCCCACCCAGATCCAGATCGGCACGGACACGTTCGTTGGACCCGTGGACGAAGTCCTGAGATTAGGGGTGCCGTGGATATTCCTCTTCGGACCGACCTCACCGCTCGCCGGTCGGCTCGATACGGCTGTCGCGGCCCCGTTGCGCGACATCGTTAATCTTGTCATCCCCGGCACGATGTTCCCCATCACCATCGATCTCGCCCAGATCAATCTGCTCCGCGGGCGCGAACTGGCGCTGCCCAGCGGTGAAGAGTACCTCGCCTTCCTCCTGGATGAACTTGGTCTGGACCCGCGAAAGACTGCCTCGATCCGTGGCAAGAAAATCCTCACCTCCAAGAACGCAGTCGGCTTTCTCGATCCCGTGGACGATGCGGACCTCCTGGCTGACCTCCAGACCGGCGATACTGACCTCTGGGCCTACATTCAGCTCGAGCCCCAGCTCAACGACGGCCTGCTCGGTCCCGTCGGACAGGATATCCTCGAGCGCACGTGGGCCGGCCTGATGCTCAGCGACGACTGGAGTCTCGTTGGCAAGTTCTCCGACCAGTTCACGCCTCAGCAGATGGATTTCTTCCGCAGTGCGACGTTCGATCGCATGCTCGACGAGTTCCTTTCCCCCGCCGACCTCGACCGAGACGGCAACGTCGGTGTGAAGGATCTGCTCAACTTGCTCGGCAACTGGGGACCGTGCGACGACTGCGAGAACTGTCCGCAGGATATCAACGGCGACTGTACCGTCGGGGTGGTCGATCTTCTCATCCTTCTCGGCGAGTGGGGAAGCTGAGTTTCAGGCAATCGATCGAACGCTAAGAACTGCATACGGTCGGCGAAACGGCAAGTCGCCCCCCGGCGGGTCAAGCCCGCCGGCGAAACACGGCCCTCAACGTCTTCCCTCATGCCTCATGCCTAGTGCCTAATGCCTAGTGCCTAGTGCCTAGTGCCTTCTTCACGGACACGGCCCCCAGGCGCCCAGCAAGAAGAGCAGATCCTTCACGCCAACGTCGCTGCTGTCGTCGAAGTCTGCGAGACAATCTCCCTTCTTCGGGCACGGCCCCCAGGCGCCCAACAAGAAGAGTAGATCCTTTACGCCAACGTCGTTGCTTTCGTCGAAGTCCGCCGGGCAGGGGACGGGGGCGGAGACGATCGAGAACGGGGCGTTGCTCACGTCGTAGTAGTCCGTGCCGGAGTTGTCCATGCGCACCCGCACCCACACGGAGTCATCCGGATCATCCGGGATCGTCCAGTCGTAGGTGTGGACGCTACCCACGCTGAAGGAACCAGGTGGGAGGTTCTCGGCGATCACGGTCCATGGACCGAACGCCCCAGTGGTCGAATACCAGAGGTCCCAGTTCAGCTGGTTGTGTTGAATGAGAATGGTCCACTCGACGGTATAGATCGAACCGACCTCGAGCTCTTCTCCGCCATTTGGCAGATCGAGCCGAACGTGGGCACGGGCGGGGTTGGCCATCACCAAGGCGGCCGCGGCCGCAACCATCACGCCGTTGACTTTCAGCCATTGATGAAATCGCATTTCGTTCTCCTCTGTTAGTTCGTCAAGCCGGCGAATTGCCCGATTGGGACCGCATTCGCCTACGGAACGTGTGTTCGACCTTGGCATTATACATCTCGCCGCGCCGCGATGCTAGGGGGACCCGGTGAGGGCGATATGGCAGCGCGGCTGCCCTATGTTGCCGTGCGCGCGGCGATCAATTCCGGCTTTGGCTCGGTTATTCCGGCGGGAGCGCCCAGGACTTCGCGGGCGGCGTCAACGACGAAGGCGTGGACGTTGAAGGTGGCGGCCACCGCGTCCAAGGCGCCGTCAGTGAGGAAACGCGTCCCCAGCGGATGATTCGAAGCCCGTCGGATGAGGACGTCGATCTCGCTGCGGTCGGGGCGGTCGGTGGTCAGTACGCCGTCTGTTCGGTCGCTGTCAGTCATGGGAAGAACCCTCAGGAGGAGTCGAGCGTACCGGGCAAGGCAGCAACTATGTTTCTTCGGAGGCGGCTGTCAAGTACCATGTCGGCCGTTGCGGGCTGAGGCCCTTAGTATCACGGTTCGGACGGGGGAAAAATGAGGATCGGATTACACGATGGCGCTTGAAGAATCGGTGATTCTGTGCGAGTGTTGGGCCCGGGACGGGTTGCAATCCATCCCCGGGGTGGTCCAAACCGAGCACAAGCTGGAGATGCTGAACCGGATCATCGCCTCGGGTGTCCAGAAGCTGGAGGTGACGAGCTTCTCGCATCCCGGATTGCTACCGCAGTTTGCAGACTGTGTGGAGGTGCTGCAAGGCATAGATCGCCGGCCGGGGGTGAGCTATGTGGTGCTGATGCCCAATGAACGGGGGTTTGAGCGTTTCGCGATCTGCCAGAAGGAGGGATACGGGGCGGACGAGATCATCCTGATGATCTCCTCGAGCGAGGCGCACAACCTCGCGAACTTCCGCATGACGCACGATGAGGCGAAGCAGGCACATGCGAGGATCATGCAGCGCGCCCATGAGCTTGGGGTGAAAATCATCGGCTGCCCGGGCACGGTGTACGGGTGCCCGATCTCAGGCGACGTTCCCCTGGCGAATGTGATGGACCTGACACGGTTCTACCTGGAGCATGGCGCACAGACGATCATGCTCGGCGACACGACGGGCGCGGCGAATCCGCTTCAGGTGCGCGAGCGCATCGGCGCGTTGCAAAGCGAATTTCCCGAGGCCCAGTTCATCGCGCATTTCCACGACACGCGCGGCAACGGGATCATCAACAGCTTCGCCGCACTGGAAATGGGACTCCGGTACGTAGACACCTCGCTGGGGGCGATCGGCGGGCAGCCGGCAACGGGCGCGAACAAGTACCAGTACGGGTTCACCGGCAACACGTGTACCGAAGATCTCGTGTGTCTGCTCGCAGAGATGAACGTGGTTACGGGCATTGATGTCGATGCGATGATTGCCAACGGCAAACGAGCCGAACAGATCATCGGGCAGCGGTTGCGGGCCAATGTCATTCGCAGCGGCCCGGTCAATCACCGACCCAAGGACTACGATCCCAGCGCGTCAACCAGCGAGGCGGACGCGAAGTCCGAGACGAAGCCAACGGCGGTCAAGGCGGTTTGACTCGACTACTGCCGCTGAGCCATGTGCAGCGAATCGGTCGTGATTTGCGGGCCAAGACTTGACCGAGCGTGGTGGGTGGCCAGAATAGAGATATTAGGATAACCGTATCTTCTATTTGTCGCACCCCTTGGAACATCGGGTCCAACCGAACTTCCAAGACGTACGAATTCCGCCTCAGGAGACCCCAATCTCATGCGTTGGCAGCCACCGCTCCCGGAATGCTACGAGACGTTGACCGAGGATGAACTGACTTCGCGCATCGCCGCCCGCCGCCGAGCGCTCGGACGCGATCTGCTGATCCTCGGCCATCATTACCAGCAGGATGACGTGCTGCGCCACGTCGACCTCACCGGCGACAGTCTCAAGTTGAGCCGGCTCGCGGCTACGGAATCCCGAGAGCGCGGCACGAAATACATCATCTTTTGCGGCGTGCACTTCATGGCCGAGACGGCGGACATCCTCACCGATCAATCGGTCGCCGTGATTCTGCCTGACCTGTCCGCGGGCTGTCCGATGGCGGACATGGCTGAGTACGACGACGTTGTACAAGCGTGGCAATTGATACACGAGGCGCTGCGCGGGTGTTGGAACGGACGCGTCATCCCCATTACCTACGTCAACTCCAGCGCTGCGATAAAGGCGTTCGTGGGCGAACACGGCGGCGCCTGCTGCACCAGCACCAACGCCCAGGACGTATTTAGTTGGGCATTGGCCGGTGGCACGCAACCCGCTCGAGTCGATGAGCAGATCAAAATCCTCTTCCTGCCCGATCAACATCTCGGACGCAACACGGCCTCCAAGCTCGGGTTCATCACCGAAGTGGACGAAGCCCAAGGACTCGGTCCTTCCGAGACCGTCGTCTGGGATCCGAAGCGCCCCAACGGCGGACTCGCAGCGCCGCAGATCCAAGAGGCCGACATCATCCTGTGGTCGGGGTATTGCTCCGTTCACATGCACTTTACGCCGCAGCAGATCGACAGCGCCCGGCAGAAATTCGCGGCCACGGGCGGCATCAACATTATTGTCCACCCCGAGTGCCGCAAGGAGGTCGTCGACCAGGCGGATGAGGTCGGCTCCACTGAGTACATCATTCGCCACGTCGAGCAGGCCGTACCCGGAACGAACTGGGCCGTCGGCACGGAAGTGCATCTGGTCAACCGGCTGGCTCGGCGGGCGGCGGCGCGGGGCGTGAACGTCCAGATGCTGGGCGAGCGCCTCTGCCTGTGTGTGATGATGTACCGCATCAACCCCCCGCACCTGCTGTGGACGTTGGACAATCTCGCCGCCGGGCGCGTGGTCAACCGCATCACCGTCCGGCCCGAGGTGAAGGGTCCGGCTCGGCTCGCGCTGCAGCGGATGCTCAGCCAGTCCGGGCCGCCGGCTCCACGACCGGTCCCGATCGGCTAGAGCAGTTTCAATGCTCTTGTAGCGTCAGGGCATGGCAGAAACGGGTCGAAGTAGTTGCCTCAAGACCGGTGGCATCCCGATTCAAGCGGAACCTCGCCCGTGCCAAGATCCGGTGGCACGGGCATCCTGCCTGTGCAGATGTCACGCCATGATAAGTCGCACGGGCAAGATGCCCGTGCCACCGGAGTCGGGCCGATCGACCCGTAGGGACCGGCAAATTTATCGTGGCGTGAGATGACGAACACACGCACCCGCTACGTCTTCATTGAAACTGCTCTAGAACCGGCTTGGGATGCAGCGTAACGGGTTGAGCCCCTCCGAAATGGCGCCAACAGCCCGCGGCGACTTGATTTACGGAGTTGTTCATGCGAATATCACATGTCTGCTCCAGGAAACCGCCATGCTCTCCACCACCGCCGAATACGCCCTTCGCATCATGATCCATCTCGCCGAAGCCGACGGCGATCAACTGACGAGCGAGACGATCGCCGAGGCGACCAAGGTGCCGGCCGATTACACCGTCAAAGTGCTGCAATGGCTGGGGCGGGCGCGGATGGTCCAGGGTCAGCGCGGCCGACGCGGTGGATTTCGGCTGGACTGTGATCCTCGAAAGACAACGCTCCTTGACGTTGTGAACGTGATCGATCCCTTGGAGCGAATCATAAAGTGTCCGCTGGGGCGCGAAGTACACAAGAGCAAGTTGTGTCCACTGCACACTCGCCTCGACGAAGTCATTGCGCTTCTTCAGGACACCCTCGGCGAGATGACCCTGCAGAGCGTGATCGACGGGACGCGGGGACCGTCCCTCTGTCAGCCAGCCGGGACGACGATCACCGTCTCTGCTCGCGGCCCCGGCGCAACGAAGCGGAAAGGGCGCGGTGCAACTCGTGGGCGCAAGAAGAAGACGGCATCCGCGTCGAGATTGAAAAAGCGAGTGCGATCCCGCTAACGAATAATACGAATCGCAATTGATCCAAAGGCGGGTGCCATGCTTTGACCCTTTTAGGGCAAAGCATGCTTCATCCCGACGCGTCGGGAATGAAGCATGGCACCCGCGAAACGCACGAGAATTATTTGGGATTCGTATAAGTGCTCGAATCGTGCGTAGATGCTGGGCATGTGCAGCACCGGAATCGTCGTCACCGTTTCGTAGGAACTGAGATGGTCATTGACATACACGCTGGGCGCTATGCGATGCCGCGAAGCAGGACACCAACGACGTACGCCAGGATTGCCGCCAGTCCGCCGATCCCGAGGGTTTCGAACCCAGCGATGTGCCAGCGTTCCTCGACGAACCGCGCCTTGACGGTTCCGATGGCGAAGAACGCAGCCCCCGTCAGGACAGCGCTCCAGGCAAACGCATGTAGCAGGTTGCCCGATGCATAGAAGTGGAAAAGATACGCCAGCAGCGGCACGAGGCCGAGGAGGACGAAGGCGGCGAAGGTCGTCGCCGCGGCGCGGAGCGGCGAGGCGCCTTTGAGGGGAAGGCCGAGTTCCTCCCGAAGCATGGTGTCTACCCACCGGTCGAGGTCCGAGGTGATGATGTTCACCGCCCGCTCAAGATCCTCGCCGGTAAATCCCTTCTTGGCGAAGATCTGGCGGATCTCCTCCCGCTCACCTTCGGGAATGGCGGCAACGTGATGCTCCTCGCGCCGCCGGGCACGATGCAGCAATTGGCGCTCGGCCCGCGTGCTGAGGAAGTTGCTCGCTCCCATACTAAAACCGTCGGCAAACAGATTGGCCAAGCCAAGGATGACGACCACCTTCGTGTCCAGTCCGGCACCCTGAACACCACAGACCACGGCGAACGTCGTCACCGTGCCATCGATCGCGCCGTAGATGAAATCGCGCAGGTAACTGTGTTTGGTCGGTGCGCGCAGACGCTGTCGGATCGCCTCAGGGGTATGCTCGGCCTCGAGCGCCGGTCGAGGATGGTTTTTATCGAGCGACATTTTGGCTCCTCGCTTGTGTTGAAGGGATTGTGATTAGGATAGCCGCGGGCGGCGGTCGGCACGGCACATCCTGGTCGTCGCGGCGCTGATGCTCCGGCTGATGCCGATCCCGCAAGGAAATTTCAGCTATATTGACGGCCGGACAAGGAGACCATCGATGCCGGTGCAGAGAACCACGACGCCAGTTTGCGCTGCGGACATCATGACAAGCAATCCCGTGCGCGTGACGCCGGACGTCACGGCGGTCGAGCTGGCCAGATTGCTTGACGCAAACGAGATCTCCGGCGTGCCGGTGGTCGACTCGCTGGACCGATCCTTTCGCCCCCGTCGCGACCCTTTTGGACGCAGATCTCGTCCGCAAGCGAGCAGATTGGACTTCAATGTCGCGCGACCGGCGTTATGCTGGAGTAAAATGGCCCGGCGGTGGAGCCGGGCGAAGGTCAAATGGGAGATGTCGGCTTAGTGCGATCCTGATTCGGTGAGGAGACGATAATGATTGTGAATCGATTCAGAATGCTTGCAATCGCGGCCGTGGCCGCGCTGACAAGTCCTGCTGCGGCGATTGAGCCGTCCCAGCCGCCCGACCTCGACCCAAAGGCGATCGAACAGGCCGCCGGCACACCCGTCACCGTCACGGATGACGGTGTCGTGCGCATCGGATGGTCACGCGACGATGTCGCTATGACGATCGACGGCATCCCGTTCAGGCCACAGGCGGGGCTCGGTTCATGGGCAGCGTTCACGGCGCTGCCAAACGGCAATGCGATGGTGATGGGCGATACCGTCGTCTTTGAAGACGAGATCACGCCCGCGATGGACGCCGCGTTCGAGCACGGGCTGCAAGTGACGGCACTGCACAACCACTTCGTTTTCGATCGGCCTCCGGTCTACTTCATGCACGTCGGTGGCATGGGCGATGAAGTGATGCTCGCGGCTGGCGTACGGGCGATGTGGGATGCTGTCAGGACGGTGCGCCAAGAGCATCCCGAACCGGACTCCACGTTCGATGACAATGTGCCCGAACAGTCAGGCGAGTTCGACATTGCTTCGCTCGAACAGGTTCTCGGCAGCAAGCCGTCTGTCAACAACGGTGTGGTGAAATTCACATTTGGTCGTACGGCGTCGATGCACAGCGTGGAGTTCGGGGCATCGATGGGATTGGCGACTTGGGCCGCATTCTCCGGCAACCAGGAGGATGCCATCGTCGATGGCGACTTCGCCATGATGGCGCCGGAGGTCCAGCCCGTCATGCGGTCGCTTCGCCGAAGCGGTATCCACATCGTCGCGCTGCACAATCACATGATCGGCGAGGAGCCGCCGTTCTACTTCCTCCATTATTGGGGCAAAGGAGGCGCCGACGATCTTGCTCAGGGCTTGAGAACAGCGATGGACGCGCAGGTGGCCGCCTCTGCCAAGCACAGGGGCGACACTGTTCACGCACTGCAAGCGCAGGGCGACAGTGGCGAGATGATCTGGCGATTCGACGACACGCCACCGGGTCGGCTTCCCGACGGATGGAGATCCGACGCGACGCGCCCGGATGGCGAGCCAAACCTCTGGTCCGTGCAGATCGATGCGTCGGCCATCTCCGGCAACCAAGTGCTCGCCCTTCCGCGGACCCCCCGATTCCGAAGCGGGACATTCAATCTGTGCTGGACGAATGGCGTGCGCTTCCGCAACGGCGAGATCACCGTCAAGGTCAAGGCACGAACCGGTGAGGTGGACCAGGGCGGCGGACCGATTTGGCGAGTCCAGGATGCGAACAACTATTACATCTGCCGCGCCAACCCGCTTGAGGACAACTTCCGGCTGTACTACGTCAAGGACGGCCGCAGAAGGCAGATCGCCAGCGCCAGGGTGAAGATCCCCAGCGGCGTGTGGCACACGATTACGATCAAGCATGAAGGCAATCAGATCGCGTGCTACCTCAATGGCGAGGAGTTGCTCGCAGCAACCGACGATACCTTCCCCGATGCCGGCGGTGTCGGGTTCTGGACCAAGGCTGACGCGGTCACCTCGTTCGATGATCTCATGATCGAAGGCAGCGGCGATCACGATGACGACGACGATGGCAACGATGGCGATTGACGGAGGATCTCAGCGCCGTCCTGGAAAGGAGCTGAATCATGAATCAGCAGCATTTGTGGAGGTTTGTTGGGGGCATTGCCCTTCTGTACTGCATCGTCTGGCCCGCGACGAAGACGGTCACGGCATCCACGCAATCTGTTCGAGCGTCGGAATCCGTGCGCGCGTACGTCACGAACTTTGCCGGCGATGGAATTTCAGTGATAGATCCAGCGGCCGGTCGCCTGATCGCGCACATCAAGACCGGCTCCAAGCCCCACGGGGTTGCCATCGCCCCCGACGGTGATGCGGTGTACGTCTCGAACGAGGGCAGCGGCACCGTGTCGATCATCGACCCTGCCACGAACGTGGTTGTTGCCACGATCGATGTGGGCAAGGGGCCGAATCAGCTCGCCGTCTCGGCTGACGGTCGGCATCTATTCGTGACGCTTCACGAAGAGGATGCCCTTGCCGTGGTAGACGTTGCTAAGCGGCGAGTTGTCGAACGTGTGCCTGTGGGTCGGAGTCCGCATATCGCACTGCGAAGCCCAGACGGCAAGACGATCTTTGTTACCAGTGAGGGCGACATGAAGCTTGTCGAGGTCGATGCCTCATCGTGGCAGATTACCGGTAGCACTTTCCTGCGCGCGTTTCCACGGGTTCTGGCGATAACGCCCGACGAGAAGAAGGTATACCAAACGATTCGTTGGCTCAATGGGGCCCTTGTTGTTGACCCTGCCAAGAAGACGGTTGTGGATCGCATCGCTTTAGGTGAACCCATGTTTGCTGTCGAAGGCAAGGACGCGCACGGTCTGGCAATCACCGCGGACGGATCTGAACTGTGGATAACCACGCAGACCACCAACTCCGTGACGATCCTCGACGTTGAAAGCCACGAGGTTCTTGGAAGGATTCGAGTTGGCAAGAACCCGAATTGGATTGGTTTCACTCCGGACGGCAAGCTGGCCGTCGTCAGCAACACGAGTTCGCAGAGCGTCACGATCATCAATGTCGCGGCACGCGCCGTCGTCGGGACCGTTGAAGTTGGCGCGTCGCCCAAACGGCTCGTCGTGGGCAGGGTCGTCGTGACAAGGTAGTCACAGAGGCACAGCGGCACATGACCCGACATCGACAAATGATCCGATCTGGGATTTGCGCGGCGGCGATCCTGGCGTTGATTGGTGTCGCGGAGGCGTCCGCACAGCAATCCGCGCCCAGCAACACGGCCGAGCCGGCGCGACCGGCATATCGATTCCTGCGATACACGGAAGATTGGTCCGTGCTTCGTGACGTGCAAGAATCACAACTCGCCGATCCGTGGGATTCATTGAAGTATGTGCCGCTCAGCGATGACGCCGACATCTGGGCGAGCTTCGGCGGACACATGCGGCTGCGCGTGGAGAACTGGTCAGATTTCGGTTTCGGGGCGCCAGCCGATCCGGATGACACGTTCCTCCTCTGGCGGCTCGCCCTGCACGCCGACATCCATTTCGGCGATAACATCCGCACGTTCGTCGAGGGCAAGAGCGCGCTGTCCAGTGACCGTGATCTTCCCGGCGGAAAACGAACCTTGGACGTTGACAGCCTCGCTTTGGAACAGGCGTTTGTGGACGTCACGCTGCCTTTGGCCGACGGCGCGTCGCTCACCATTCGCCCCGGACGCCAGACGTTTCTCTTCGGCAAGCAGCGCCTCGTCAGCCCCTTACCCTGGTCAAACACGATGCGGCGCTGGGATGGGGTCAGCGGCATCCTGGAGCATGACGGTTGGACCGCCCACGGATTCTGGTCACAGTTCGCCCCCGTTCGCAAGTACGAGTTCAACGAGACGGAGGCCGACGTCGAGTTCTTCGGCGTCTACGCGACGGGCAAGATCATCAACGACACCGTCGGGCTCGACGTGTATTACCTAGGACTGCAACGAACGTCGGCGACATTCAACGGCACTACCGGCCGGGAAAAGCGAAACACGATCGGCGGACGCATCTTCGGCCAAGTCGCCGACACCAGTTTCGACTACGACCTCGAAGGCGCGTACCAGTTCGGCGAGGTCGGGGCCGGTGACATCAACGCCTTTATGATCGCAAGCGAGTTGGGGTATCGACTCGAGGAAGTGTCGGGCTCGCCGAGGCTGCACGTGGGATTTGACTACGCTTCGGGCGATGAATCGCTCGGCGGCGACGTCGAAACCTTCAACCAACTCTTTCCACTCGGGCACGCATACTTGGGATATATCGACATCGTCGGCCGACAGAACATCATTGATCTCAGTGCGGGGGCAACGATGACGCCGTTGGAATCAATGACCCTGGGGCTGACCGGCCATCTGTTGTGGCGGGCCGAGGATACGGACGCGCTGTACAACGCAGGCGGCGGGGTCGTTCGGGCCGGCGGACTCGGCGTCGATGACGAAGTCGGCGCGGAGCTTGATCTGACGATCAAATACAAGTTTGATCGCCATTTGACCGGTTTCTTTGGCTACAGCCACTTCTTCGCCGGCGATTTCATACAAGAATCCGGCGCCAGCGAAGACATCGACTTCGTCTACGTGCAATTGCAGTATGTGTTCTAGGTCTTTCGCAACGCCCGCCAAGACGACTCTTGGGCCGAGCGTTTACACAAAGAATAGGCACGGCCGAGTTGGCCGTGCCACTATTCTGTTCGTCGCGCTTCGTGATGATGATCGCAAAGCCGTCGCTATCGCTTCGTGTCCTGTGTGCCCCGAGCCGCCTCGGTGTGCTTTGCCTTCCAAGCGGCGTCGATCACGGCGAGATATTGGGCCGGATTCTTCTCGAACTTGGGCTTGCATCCAGCGCAACAGAATCGCACGAGGCGGTTGCCAACAATGATCTCGACCGGCTCACCCATCGAGCCGAGCGGCCCCTCGGCGACAACGCAAGTCTCCAGCGGATAGCGATCACGCTGCTTCGCGACGATCGCAGCGTCGATCTTCTTGAGATGCGCCGCCGCGTCTTTGTTGAACATTTTGATACAGCCTGTGCAGCAAAGGCGCACGAGACGATTCTTGTAAACATAATTTACCGAGATGTCTTCGCCGTCTTCAACCAACGGGTTGCCGCTAATGATGCAAGTGTCGAGGGGATAGTAGTGAACTTGCACCTTGACGAGCTGTTCGTCGATTTTCTTGAAACCCGCCTTCTTGTCAGCCTCGAACCTGCCAACGCAGCCGTTGCAGCAGAAACGAACCTCACGGCCGTCGTATTCCTTGACGATCGCGTCGCCCATCGAGCCCAGCAATTTGCCGGAGATGGGGCAGGTCGCGAGCGTGTAGAGATCGCCCTTGGGCTCGTCGTTGGGCTTGGTCTGCTTCTTGTCGTCTTGGTCGGCTGGTACCCGTTGCTTGAACGACGCCAAAACGAATTGGTCCTTGCGGCCGTTGTCCCACGCGGCGAAGGGCGCTTCACAACCCCCGCAGCAGAAGCCGACCGTTTTACCTTCATAGGTCACGAACGTTTGGCCATCGATGGCCTTGCCGCTCATGGGGCAGGTCGTGTTGATCGCTTCGTCGGCCGGTGCGGTCGTTGTCGTCGGCTGGGCCGAGGCGGGCACAGCGAGGCAGCCGATCCCAACCACGGCGAGGACGGCAAATAACGGGTTTTTTCGGGCAATCATGTTCGATCTCCATTGGTTTGTGGGTCAGGCATGGTAGCACGTCCACGCCCCAGGTCTGAGTCGAGTAGAACAGAATCGACATGAGAACCAACGAAGGGACGACCCGGATCATTCCTCAAAAGCGGGCAATGGCTATGGGAACCAGGATTTTCAACCCCCTGAGCGAGGCCAAGACCCACGAGAGGTCCGCCAGGGCCGCGGCGGTGCTTATCAGACAGAACCGGGCATGGCGACTTCAAACCCGCGCGGCGACGCGCGGTACGCTGGAATGATGCGGATCGGCGTTGATCTCGGCGGCACCAAAATAGAGGCGATAGCGCTCGACGCGGCAGGTAGGGAACTCGCGCGCGAGCGTGTGGCTACGCCTGCCCACGATTACCGGGCAACCGTCCAGGCCATCGCCACGCTCGTCAAAAAGATTGAGCACGAGGCTGGCGACGCTACAACGATCGGCGTCGGGATGCCCGGCGCGATTTCCCCGCGCACGGGCGTCATCAAGAACGCCAACTCGGTCTGCCTCATCGGTCAGCCGCTCGATCGAGATTTGGCGGCAGCGCTGGGGCGCCCGGTTCGTCTCGCCAACGACGCAAATTGCTTCGCGCTCTCTGAGGCGACGGATGGCGCTGCCCAAGGCGCATCCGTTGTCTTTGGCGTTATTCTCGGCACTGGCGTCGGCGGTGCGATTGTTATCGACGGTCAGCTCGTCGCCGGCTGCAATGCCATTACCGGCGAATGGGGGCACAACCCCCTACCCTGGCCCGATGATCAGGAGCGTCCCGGACCGGCGTGTTATTGCGGACAGCGCGGCTGCATCGAAACGTTCCTCTCCGGGCCCGGCCTGGAGCGCGACTTTGAGGCAACCACAGGACACCAACAGTCCGCGCGCGAGATTGCCCATCAGGCCGAGAAGGGCGAAGAACAAGCCGACGCCGTGTTGGCGCGATACGAGAATCGCTTGGCCCGCGGACTGGCTTCGATCATCAACGTGCTCGATCCGGATGTGATCGTGCTCGGCGGCGGCGTGTCCAAGATCGATCGACTCTACACGCGCGTGCCCCAGATTTGGACGAAATACATTTTCTCCGACACGGTGGCGACCCGGCTGCTCAAGGCCGAACACGGCGATTCAAGCGGCGTGCGCGGCGCCGCCCGCCTCTGGCCCCCCGATTGACATAAAAGGGGACGGGAGTCGTTTTTGACAATTCGGGATCAAACAAATAGCTCAGACGATGTAGCGTCGTTCAGCCGTTGGCACGTGGCTTGTAGCTCGTGCAGGTCGGATGGTTTGCGTGCAGCGGCTAGCGTCCCAAAGGAATCGATAGCTTGAAGCAAGCGCCGCCGCCTGGAACAGCGGGTTCCAGTACGAGATCGCCGCCGATATCACGGGCCAGGCCTCGCGACAGGGCCAATCCCAGCCCCACTCCGGGCACGGCATCGGCGGCATCACGACCGCCTCGCTCAAACGGCGCGAAGATCGCTTCGGCGACCTGCGGCGGCACACCCGGCCCGCCGTCGCGGACGAGAATCGTCAAACGTTGATTCTCGATCCGGGCCGTGAGGTGGATCGATCGATCATCAGCGTCCGCGGCATATTTGCACGCGTTGTCGACAAGGTTGAACAGGATTTGTTCCACCGCATCGACATCGAGGATCAGTGGCGTATTCGGCGCCGCCTCGATCTGTGCGTGCAATCTCATCTGTCCGGCGTCGGTGCGATGACGCAGCGGCGGCGTGAGGCGATCGATTAGCCGGCCCAGGGTGATCTCGGCCGGCACAACGGGCCGCCGTCCCTCTTCGACCTGCGCATAGGCCAGTACGTTCTCGACCAGTCCGGCAAGTCGGGTCGATTCGTCCCGGAGCGTGTCGAGATATTGCTGCCGCTTACTGATTCCTGTAAAAGTTACGTCCTATCGGCCCTTCATGCCGATGTCTCTTGGCATGAGACCACACGGCACACCCCAATATCTCCAACAGCGTCGGGTGCGGGCCATCGCCATGATTCAAGCCGGGCACGGCACCACGGACGTGGCGCGCCGACTGAAGGTCGACCCACGCAGCGTCAGACGGTGGAAGGCGGACTATCGACGCCGCGGCGCGTCCGGCCTTGGCGCGCGTCCGGCATCCGGCCGACCGCCGAAGCTGAGCCACAAAGAGCGCCGGACGCTTGGCAAGC
>JADFNO010000197.1 GCA_022563315.1 Planctomycetota bacterium
CGGCGAGCCGAACGTGCTCGTGCAAGTGGCACAGACGCGCGTCGGCTTGGGATGTCCGGTGAGATACAGAACCAGGTCGAGCAGGTGCACGCCCAAGTCCATGAGCACCCCGCCGCCTGACTCGCGCTTCGTCGTGAACCAGCGTCCCAGCCCGGGAATCCCGCGGCGGCGATAGAGCGTGGCCTTGGCATGGTAGATTCGCCCGAGTCGGCCGGCGTCGATGAAACGCTTTACCGCGCGCGATGCGGGAGCGCCTCGGCAGACAAACCCCATCTGAAGGAGTCTGTCCGCCCGCTGGGCCGCGTCGATGATCTCGTCGCACTCGCCGCAGTCGATCGCCATCGGCTTCTCCAACAGCACATCCTTGCCGGCTTGAAGCGCTGCAATGGCCAGGGGCTTGTGCGTTGAGGTGGGCGTGGCAATGGCGACTGCTGATACATCGCTCATCTCAAGAAGCGTCGCATGTGAGTTCGTCGCGATGGCGCCGTTGTACTGCCCCGCCAGTTGCTTCGCTCGATCTTCATCGATATCGCAGATCGCCGCGACTTCCAACCCAACTTTCGCCGCCGTCTGGGCATGCAGCTGCGCAATCCCCCCCGCCCCGATGATTCCAATACGATGCGGCATTGACGTGCTCCTGTCCCCTGCGGGCACGCAACAATACCGGCTAGGCCGCGCCGATACAATGCCGCCGTCAACGGTCGGCTTCGAGCCCCAGGAGATCGAGTCGGTGAGCCGCACGCATACCATCGTCATCGGCGCCGGAATCATCGGCGTCTCCTGTGCCTACTACCTGGCCAAGCGCGGCCACCGTGTCACGCTCATCGACAAAGGCGAGATCGGAAGCGGGGCGTCGTTCGGCCCCGCCGGCATTATCGCCGTCGGCCATCCTCCGATGCCTCGGCCGGGACTGGTTCGGCAGACCTTGCGGTGGATGTTCGATGGTTCTAGTCCGTTGTACGTTCCGCCCCGACTGGACTTGGACCTGTGGCGATGGCTGTGGAAATTCAGCCGCGCATGCACGCCCAAGCACGAAGCCTATTGCATGGAGTTCCTCGGGAAGCTGGGTGCTCAAGCCGGCGCCTGCTTCGAGACGATCGTCAGCGAGGCAGACATTCCCTGTGACTATCGGCCGTGCGGCTGGCTGGAGGTGTTTCGCTCCGAAGAAGGACAACGACGAGGCGAGCACGACGCCCAACTGCTGCGCCGCTACAACTTCGACGTCGACGTCCTGAGCGGCGACGAAGTGCGCGACCGCGAGCCGATGCTCAAGCCCGGCGTGGTGGGAGCGTTGCACTATGTCCAAAGCGCGATCGCCGATCCGCATCAGTTCCTTGTCAAACTGGCCGAACAGGCCCAACGGCACGGCGCACGACTGCTCGTCAACACGGAGCTTCGGCGGATCGTTCTGAGCAATGGCCGATTCGTTGGCGTTTGCACCCGAGATGCCGACCAAATCGACGCAGATACGATCGTGCTCGCCGCCGGCCCGTGGACCACGAAGCTGGCGGCCTCCATCGGCCTGGACATACCCATGCAGCCGGGCAAGGGGTATCACCGCAATATCACACGGCCCGATCCCTGCCTGAGCACCGCTTGCGTTTTGGCCGAAGGGTATATCGCGGTCACGCCCATGTCCGGCTTCCTGCGCCTTTCCGGAACGGTGGAGTTTTCCGGGATGAACCATCGACTCGTGACCAGGCGGCTGAACATGCTCAGCAACGCAGCGAATGTGTTTTTGGAAGGCATCGACCAGTCGCAAACGATCTCGGAATGGTGCGGCCTGCGACCCTGCACCGCTGACGGCCTTCCCGTCGTGGGGTGGGCGCCGAACCTCCAAGGGGTATTCATTGCCACCGGGCATGCTCGGATGGGATTCACTCTCGGGCCGGTGACGGGCAAGCTCGTCGCCGAGTCGATCCTGGACGGCACGCCGTCGATCGACCTCACGCCCCTGCGTGTCGATCGGTTCGCACCCCGTCGCCGCCGCCGGACTTTAGCCCGTGCTTGACATGCGCCGGTCGACGGCGCAGACTTGACGTGTATTGCGGGTGTAATTCAGTGGTAGAATGTCAGCTTCCCAAGCTGAACGTCGCCGGTTCGAATCCGGTCACCCGCTTTGGACAGGAATCTTGACCGCTGTTGACCGGGCAAATCGGGGGTTGTCGGCGTTCCTTAGAATGTGCGCGGATCGCTGAACCGCCTGGACTGTGACGGAGAAGGCAAGTACTCGACGCAATGCTAGAGGAGAAGCGATATGGCCCTAACCTTTGTGCAGCACACTAAGATCTCGCTAAGGAAGCACCCAGATTACAACGAAGCGTGGCTCCACGAACGCATCTGCGAAGATCCATCAATACTTGGCCTCGGTGATATCCGATTACTTGATCACGAACGATCCTTCTCGGGTGGTGGACGCCTTGATCTTCTTTTATTAGATGAGGATAACGACCGAAGATACGAAGTTGAAGTCATGCTCGGTGCAACCGACCCGAGCCACATCATCCGCACTATCGAGTACTGGGATATTGAACGTAGGCGGTATCCGGCCTATGAACATATTGCTGTGCTAATCGCCGAGGACGTGACTGCCCGCTTTCTCAATGTGATGAGCCTGTTTTCGGGAAGCATACCACTGATTGCGATCCAACTGGATGCGCTGCAGGTCGGTGAACAGATCGTTCTGAACTTCGTGCAGGTTCTCGATCAGACCGACCTGCGCGTCGACGACACGGTCGGAGACATCGACACTGTGCAGAAAGATCGCCCGTACTGGGATAAGAAGGTAGGTCAACCACTGATGCAGGTATGCGATCAGGTCTTGGAGATGATAAACAAGGCAACAAGGCAGCCTCAGGAGCTGAACTACCTGAGAAGCTACATGGGGCTGCGATCAAATGGCGTCGTCAAGAACTTCGTTTCCTTTAGCCCGAAGCGTACCAAAAAGATTGTCCACGTAGCGTTCCTTAACTCAAAGGCCAGTTCGTGGAGTGACCAGTTCGAAGGCAAGGGCATTTCAGTTAAAACATTCCGGAGTGGCCGGCGGTTCCGTATTTCGCTATCGCCAAAGGACTTCACAACGCATCAGGATCTAATCCGCGAGGTGGTCGTTGACACCGTGGAGGAGTTCGAGGGCTGATGCCCCGTGACGACAAGCGCTCGGCGTTTGTCGCTTGTGATCTGATGGCAGGGTGCTGATCGACAATCCGGCGGCGCACGACGTCTCTTAGTTACTGAGGGCGATCGAGTTCCACCGAAGTGTAGTCAAAGCGGACGCCGCGCTGGGCCAGTTCCGTCATCACGCGATCGAAGATTTCCGGTTGGCGGGCGAGTCGTTCCGGGGGAATCACGCCGGTTTGATTGATTTGGCCGTGGGCGATCATTCGGCCCACGATGGCGCATGGGAAAGCGGTGGTGCGCGACATGCTTGTCGTGTTTGTTTGGCGATCGTAGTAATCCAAGAGATCCCAGATATGCCGGCAGGCGATGCCGTTCTTGGAACCCTCAACGACGATGCGCATCACCGTCAGATCCTCTTCCCCTTCAGCGTACGACCACTGCGGAATTACCAATTCGCTGGTCAGATCAAGTGGACGAATCTCGCAGTCCCCCACCGTGATCGGCTCTTTGCTGAAGAACCCCGCATCGCGAAACGCCTGCATGATCTGCACATGCCCGGGATAGCGCAGCGTCTTCTCAATCATCGACGGGACGTCCATCGTGTGGATGAGACTGCGAAGCCCATCCGTATTGAACGCTTCCAGTTTCCCCACCCCCGGAAGGTCGATCGATTCAACTTCGCTGAGCGCCTCACGAATGACGACCTTCCCGTTTTCAACAAGACGAGCGGGACGGGTGTACTCTTCGATGACATCGTGCGGCGAGAATGCGGCCTTATAGAAGAACGGCGGCTGCGGATTGCGCGGCAAGCCGCCAACATAAATCTCGATGTTGTCGCATCGATCGAGCAGCGACGCGCCGTAGCCGGCTAGGAGATTACTCATTCCGGGGGCGACGCCGCAATCTACGACAGCGGTGACGCCGCGATGCTTGGCTAATTCATCAAGCTCAAGCGCATCCTCTGCCATGAAGCAGATATCACAGAAGTTCTTTCCCGCCTCGATCACCGCGCGAAGCGTTTGGAATCCGATCGAACTCGCCAATGCGCCAAGGACAAGGTCAAAGTCAGCGACGGTTTCCCGAACAATAGCTGGATCAGATAGATCAACTTGGATTGTTTCGACGCGACCGGCTGCACGTGATTGAGCGGCGCTCAGCGCTTCAGCGCGAACATCCGCGATGCTCACATCAAAGTCGTCATCGTCCGCCAGATCGGCAGCGATGACCGAGCCAACCATCCCTGCACCGAGTACGATCGCTGTGGCCACTGTTCGTCATCCTCCCCACACCTTCCCCACACGCTAGAGCGACGTCCGAATCGCCCATAGATCGGGAAACAGCGGCCGAAACAGCGTCGTTCGCAGGTACTGGGCTCCCGTTGAGCCGCCGGTCCCTTGTTTCATGCCGATCGTTCGCTCGACCATTTTGACGTGACGATACCGCCACTCTTGCAATCCTTCATCGAAATCGACGAGCAGCTCGCACACCTGACGAACCATTGGATTCTTACGGTAGATTTCGATCAACACCGGCTGGAAGCTTGGCCACTCCTGCGGCAGCGTGGTGACGTCTCGCTCAAGCGCCTCGGCGGGAACGTCGTAGCCGTTGGCGGCAACAAATCGTAGGAACGCATCATAGATCGTCGGCTCATTGAGTCGTTGTTCGAGCCTTGCACGGGCATCGCTTCCGGACGCATGGAGTTCGATCTGCTGGCGCTGCTTGTTGCCGCAGACAAACTCGAACTCGCGGAACTGTACCGATTGGAAGCCGCTTCCCGCTTCGAGACGGTCGCGGAACGAAACAAACGAGACCGGGGTGATCGTTTCCAACACGTCAATCTGCGCGACAAGCGTCTTGAGAATCGTCAGAATCCGCTTCAGTGTCGCCGTCGCATCGGGGTGATTATTCGACTCCAGGCATCGCTTGAGCCTGTCCAGCTCGTGAAGCACGACCTTGAACCACAGCTCGTAGACCTGATGAATCACGATGAAGAGCGTTTCATCGTGCTCCGGGCCGTCCGACAGCGGCTGCTGAAGCGTCAGCAGTTCATCGAGCTTGAGATACTTGGAATAGGTCATCGACACGTTGAGCCTCCACCGGACCGGACCCCCGGACCCCCGCCTCCGGGGCGCGGGGGCGCGACACTATCGGGGCAACCAACCGCGGTCAAGCGCAACGTGCATCCCTATTCGTAGTCCGGCCACAAGATTTGCCGGCAGTTGGCCAGCGCCGCGACGGCGAGCGTCGTCCCGATCAGCGGATCGTCTTCCTTGACAAACGAATGGTGATTGGCCCAACTGCCATCGTCGCGCTGCCGACGCAGGAGCTCTTTGGCAAGATCATCCGCCCAATTCACACTGCGCCCATTTTGACGAATCGTCGTGATCGTAAGCTGGCGGAATGCGTGCGAGACCGACCAACAGTAATAGTAATACGCGGCATCGTGATCTTGCTCGCGCATCGGCTCGAACACCCCCGGAACAGTCGTCGTCGAGAAGTGATCTTCCAACCATCGGCGAGCGGCCTCAACGCGAGGATCGTCCGGCTGAAGTCCGCAACGCAACAGCGCGCGAATCCCATCTGCGGTCGCGGTACCGTACGAGTGATAGCGCAATCGACCTTCGCGGTCGGTGCCCGCACTACCTGCTTTGTTTTGCAAATCGTTGGTGGGTGTGAAGAAGAACCCACCGTCGTTGAATTGCGAATCGACCGGACCGCCCATTTCATTGTAGTTCTGACAGCGTTTGACAAAAACGAGTGCGTTCTCGATGGACGGATCATCGACCCACACCCCAGCCAGTCGCAGCGCACCGATCGCAAACAACGTGGACGAGAGGTCTGCATCGAAAGGTGGGCGTTCGGCTGCCGTTCCTTGTGGCTTGTGTGGCGGGAAGACGGAGTACCCCCAACCGCCGAAGGCAAGATCAACTCGATCCCATCCAAGCGGCTCAGTCAATTGATGTTCACGCAGGAACGAAAGCCATGCGTCACGTGCACCAACGAGACCTTCCATCGGCAGCCGA